>PARV01000011.1 GCA_002712055.1 Gammaproteobacteria bacterium
CAGCCAAGAAGAAGGCGGTGAAGCGTAAAGCACCAGCTAGAAAGAAGGCAGCAAAGAAAAAGGTCGGTCGTAAGAAAAAGAGATAAGCCTTAGCTGGAACGAATCTCTTAGCCAGGTATTCCTGTCTGATTGAAGTAATAAGTGGTTGATAGGTGTATACTCGGTATTTCCCACGAATCCCCCTTGATTTAGCTCAAGGGGGATTTTTCTTTAAACAATCAGAAAATCCCGAAAGCCTCTATGCCCACCTTGCTTGCTATCGATACTTGTTCCACAAAGTGTAAGGTCGCGCTTTTGCAACAGGGTAGCGTGTCGTTCCGAGAAGGCAATGAGTTACAAAAAGCCGCTCAACATGTTTTAGTATTGATCGATAATTTATTGGCTGAAGCAGGCCTGGTATATAACCAACTAGATGCTTTGGCGGTTGTTACAGGACCTGGTTCCTTTACCGGTGTACGAATAGGCGTTGCCATAGCGCAGGGGTTGAGTTTATCGAGCTCAACACCAGTTGTTCCGATTTCTTCATTGGCGATACTTGCAAGTGCAGCATCTCAGAAATTTGATGGAGATCTTTTCTTATCCTGTATTAAGGCTAGAGAAAATGAAGTGTATTTTGGCGTTTATCAACGCACTGGTGATGATGTGATATTGGTTGGGAGCGAACAGGTGAATGCTGCTGGAGCTATTTCTTCAGAAGAACTAGCGGGAGAAAGGTTAAGAATCTTCATAGGGATAGGCGATGGGTGGATTTATCGAGAACAACTCGAGAAGAGTCTTAGTCTTGAACTGGCGCATTGTGTTAACGATAATTTTACATCGATGGAAGATTTTTGCAGACTTGCGGCGGCGCGCTTTCGGAAAGGTGACGTTGTCAATGAGGAGCAAGTTTTGCCTAATTACGTCAAAGAGCAAATGGACTATTCTTGATTTTGGGAGCAGTTTTGGCACTCGATTTTTTTCAAATTACTATTCTTGCCTTCATTCAGGGCTTAACTGAATTTCTTCCAATTTCGTCATCAGCCCACCTGATATTACCTTCAGAGCTATTTGGCTGGCCCGATCAAGGGCTCACATTTGATGTTGCTGTTCATTTCGGAACTCTTATAGCTGTCATAAGCTACTTCTGGATAGACATAAAGGGGTTGTCACTAGCGTGGATAAAAAATATTTCTGGCAAACCGGGAAATAAAGATTCCCAGCTCGCTTGGTTACTGATTCTCTCTTCTATTCCTGCAGGTATAGCCGGTTTCTTGCTTAATGAATTTATCGAAACTTCTGCGCGCTCCATATTAGTTATTGCATCCACTTCTGTAGTATTTGCAATTTTTCTTTATTGGTCTGATTACCGCAGTTTGAAAAACAGAGAACTAACTGAACTGAGTTGGCAACATGCTTTAGTTATTGGTTTTGCCCAGATATTAGCAATAGTTCCAGGGACTTCTAGGTCAGGCGTTACAATTACCGCAGCATTATTGTGCCAGTTCAACAGGAAAGCAGCGGCGCGGTTCTCATTTTTAATGGCGGTACCTATTATCTTTGTCGGGGGGCTTATGCGTTCCTTAGAACTGCTGTCGGGAGAAGACCAAACACTGCAACTACCAATACTTATGTATTCTACTGTTCTTTCGATGTTCGTAGCTTTTGCCTGTATCCACTATTTCTTAAGACTAATTGAAAAGATCGGTTTCACTCCCTTCGTTATCTATAGGATCGTACTTGGTATGCTGCTTTTCATGCTATATCTTTTTTCATGAAGAGTCCCCGTGTCGCTATTTTGTCAGGCGTGGGTGCATTGAATACCTATAATTTAACATTGGCGAAAGAATTGAACCTGCCTCTCGTAACTAACCTTAATACGATTGATAAGACTTCTGAGTTCTATCTTCACTATGATAATGAAGGCCTTAGTCTTTACAACAGTCTGGAGCAAACAAAAAGCGCAGTGCGTGTTAATTTCGATAGTCCAGCTTTACACCGTCGTTCAAAGGATAGACTGTTACGACAGAATCTAATCAAAGCTACAGCGACAAAGCAAAAACAGAAATTAGATGTACTGGATGCCATGTCGGGGTTGGGTAATGATGCATTCTTGCTGGCCAGAGCGGGTTATCACGTAACCATGCTTGAAAGGAATGAAATTGTGTTTGCGCTCCTACGGGATGGTTTGCATCGAGGAAGCAAGGGATTACCGGATACTCGGGATGCCTTGACTCGTATGATGTTGATAAAGGGTGATTTTTTAAAGAAAGGAGGTGAACTCGGCACTTTTGATGTCCTATATCTCGATCCGATGTTTCCAGTTAAACGCGGCACAGCACGGTCGAAAAAATCTATGCACTTATTACAACAATTGCTTGGACAAACGGAAGAGGATTTAGGGCTACTGGATTTTGCATTAAGCAAAGCCCGTAATAGGGTCGTGGTCAAGCGGGCAAAGCACTCACCCAATTGCAACAATAGGCATCCGCAGATAAGCTTCAAGGGCAGCACTAGCAGATACGATGTATATCTCGTTCCTTAGGCCATTTTGATTAGGATAGATTCATATACGCGAGAAAGCTTCTCGACATCTTTCACTTCGATGCGCTCATTTGTTTTGTGGATCGTCGTATTGCATGGACCAAATTCGACAACTTGAGCTCCAGTAGGGGAAATAAAGCGACCATCAGAAGTTCCTCCAGAGGTAGATAATTGAGGGGCAATGCCTGTCACTTCGGAAACGCTTTGCGAAACAGCATTAATTAGTTCAGGGTCATCGGTAAGAAAGGGCTCGCCTGATAGATGCCAGTGGGTCTCATAATTAATTTCTTCTCGATCGAATACTTCAGTAATGGTTTTCTTAATGCTTTCGGCGTCAAGCTCTGTAGAAAATCGTAGATTAAAATCGATCTCCATAGAACCGGGTATTACGTTATCTGCACCTAGCCCTGCTTGGATATTAGAGATCTGAAAGCTGGTAGGGGGGAATAATTGATTACCTTTATCCCATTCCATTCGTGTTAGTTTATTCAGAGCGGGTAGCGCTGTGTGTATCGGGTTGGAGGCAAGATGTGGATAGGCAATATGCCCTTCGATACCGACAATTTTCAACTTGCAACTTAAGGAACCGCGTCGGCCGACCTTGATAGTATCGCCTAACGAGTCGGTGCAACTAGGCTCTCCTATGACACAATAATCTATTTTGATGCCACGGGCATTGAAGGTTTCAATGACTTTGCGGGTGCCATCAATTGCTTGTCCTTCTTCATCGCTTGTAATCAAAAACCCCAATCGTCCTTTTGGCTTGTGCTTATCGAGGAATCGTTCAGTAGCTGTAATCATAGCCCCCAGGCTACTTTTCATATCAGCGGCACCACGACCGTAAAGGAAGCCATCGTGCTCTTTTGCGGCAAATGGGTTAAAAGTCCATTCATTCAACGATCCTGGGGTCACCACGTCGGTATGACCCGCAAAAGTAAAGAGTGGACCCTCGTCGCCAAGTTCGGCCCAAAGATTGGAGACTTCCCCAAAAGGAAGACGTTCGATCCTAAACCCTACCTTTTCTAATCGCTTAGCGATAATTTCTTGGCAGCCTTGATCCTGGGGTGTAATTGATGGAAGTTTGATTAGTTGTTTTACTAAATCCAGCGTGGCGGACATGTTTGTTCCTAATTATGGGCATGTAATTCTTCATTTAGGTCGGTACCTTGATCTATAGGTATACATTCAACGGTTCCCGTTAGGGAATTACGGCGGAAAAGCAGTTTTTCAACCTCACAAATATCTTTGGCTTTTGCTATTCGTACCAGTTCACCTTTGCTATCTAGGAGAGTTACTTTGGTGCCGGCAGTAACATAAAGTCCGGCTTCAATTATGCAACCATTGGCTAGTGAGAAACCAATACCTGCGTTGGCTCCAATAAGACAATTTTCACCCACAGAGATAATCTCAGATCCTCCTCCGGAAAGAGTACCCATGGTGCTGCAGCCGCCACCAAGATCACTATTCTCACCTACTACTACTCCCGAAGAAATGCGTCCTTCAATCATAGCCGTACTTAGGGTTCCCGCATTAAAATTGACAAAGCCTTCATGCATGACAGTGGTGCCTTCGCCTATAAATGCACCTAATCGAATGCGTGCTGTATCGGCAATACGTATTCCCTTTGGCACAACATAACTGGTCATCTTAGGGAATTTGTCCACAGAGGTTATATCAAGCACTTCTCCTTTAACTTGCGCCTGAAATTGTCGTTCGGGTAAGTCATTAAGATCAATTGCTCCTTGATTGCTCCATGCTAAGTTTCGGAGAACGCCAAAAATCCCATCCAGATTCAAGGTAAGAGGTTTAACTAATCGATGCGAGAGGAGGTGGAGTTTAAGAAAAGCCTCTGGTATAGAATCAGGTGGTGAGTCTGTGTTCAGGATGCAGGCAATCACGGGTCGATCGCAACCATCAAGCTGTCTGAGGTAACTGGCCAAGTTAGATTCGTCCAGTTCGATGAGTTCTTCACCTAAATTTTTTATAGCACTTGCGTCTAATCCTGTGAAGGTATTTAGCTCACTGCCGGAGTCACAAAGTTCCCGTAGCAATTTACTCAGTTCCTTTGAGGGGTGGATCCTTGGTTCGGGATAATACACCTCGATGATTTCTCCCAAGGAATTTGTTGTGGCCAGACCGATTCCAAAGCTATGGAGTGTATTGCTGCTCATTGATTTTTCCGTTGCCGTTTGGGTTTCTTATTTCAGTTGCGCCAATCGATCCAGGTCGAAACCCAGGATCCATTGATTTCCCGTTTGAATAAGAGGACGTTTAATGATCGACGGTTGTTCCTTCATGAGAATAATTGCTTTATTCCTGTCTAAAGAATTTTTTACGTTTTCAGGCAATTTGCGCCAGGTAGTCCCTCGTGTATTAATCAATTCCCTGAAAGTGAATTGTTCTAGGAACTGCGCTGCTAATTTGTTCGAACAGCCCAGACTTTTGTAGTTGTGAAATTGATATTCAAGACCTTGATTATCGAGCCATTGACGAGTTTTTTTGATCGTATCACAGTTGTTAATGCCGTATAGGGTAATCATCTTTCCGCTTNAGTGGCTAACTTATCAGGCAGCCAATCGTGCTTCTAATTCTATCTTGATATCTGACCGCAGTTTTTCCTTTAATTTTTCCTTTTGAATTGGCGCTCCATTTCTATCAGTTATGAAAAAAAGATCTTCGACTCGTTCACCGAGAGTTGTGATTCTGGCATCTTGCAGACTAACATCGTTCTCAGCTAGCACTTTACCAACGCAGGCAAGTATACCGGGTTGATCCGGACAATTAATCTCTAATGTTGAATAATTCTTCCCGGGTGAATTTAGAATCGTGATCTCAATCGGTTTGGTGAAATACTTCTCTTTACGAGTACGNCGAAAATGGATCTGTGGTATGACTTGGTTGCCGCGTGCAATGAATTCGATGAGTACACGTTGTATTTCCTCGATGCGCCGTGGATTGTTGCCGACCGGCTTACCGGTACTTTCCAAGACAGTGTACGTATCCATGCAATAATTATTGGCTGAGGTGAAGATTCTGGCACCTTGTATGTTGAGATTTAGTTTCTCAAATGCAGCGGCACTATTAGCAAATAGATGATCCGCGTTAATAGTATAAATAAATATCTGTGTAGCGCCTTCCTCGGCTGTTTGTTTCTGTATTTCACTTATGGAAACTAGAGGCCCTTTGCCTTCAAAATGCGCGATAGCTTCAGTATGCCAAATGATATTATTTGCGGACTCTCTTACGAAGTACTCTTCGGCGGCATTGGCCCATACTTTCCCGATCTTTTGCTCGTCGAGACCACTATCTATAAGTTCNGCACGCGTGGTACTTTTCTTATCCTCNATACGCTCATTACGATTAACAGGATTTTCTAATCCCAATTTCAAAGCACGCTTGGTATTAAGATAAAGCTGGCTTAGAAGGGCAGCCCGCCAGGTATTCCAGAGGNTAGGATTCGTGGCACAAATATCAGCGACTGTCATTGTATATAAGTAGTCAAGGTGTAGTTTGTCACCCACTTGTTTAGCAAATTCGTGAATCACGTCAGGATCTTCAATATCCTTACGTTGCGCCGTCATTGACATTAGTAGATGCTTCTCCACTAGCCACGACACTAGCTTCGTATCCCAGCCACTCAAGCGATGGCGTTCGCAAAACTGTATAGCATCGATTTTTCCCAGCTTGGAATGATCTTGACCCCGCCCTTTCGCTATATCGTGATATAGGCCGGCTATATAGAGTAATTCAACTTTTGGTAGATTTTGGAATATATGGGCGGCTACCGGGAAGCGTACTTCTGCTTCCGGTAGCCTGAATTTGCGCATGTTTTCGACAACCTGGAGTGTATGNGCATCGACAGTGTAAATATGAAACAAATCGTGCTGCATCTGACCACTAATTTGTCCAAANTCCGGTAGATAACGACCGAGTATACCGTAGCGTGCCATACGCCTCAGATGCAGTGTCATGTGGTTAGGTGTTCGCAACAATTCAATAAACAAAGATACATTACGAATATCCTCTCGATAACCTTCGTCGATTAGATAGCGATTTTCACGTAGCAATCGGATNGTGGAAGCCCTTACCCCCTCGATGTCGTTGTTCTGCCCCATTAAAACAAAAATTTCGATTAAGGCAGATGGATAGTGTTCAAAAACTTTAGGATAGATTACCTCAATGTAGCCGTTTCTAATCTGGAAGCGCTTATTCAACGGTTTGATAGCTTCCGGTTCGTCGGCTCTCAGAATAGCTTCGTCTAGATGCTGCAGCAGAGCATCATTTAGTTCACGTAGGTTGGCAACTGCACGGTAATACTGTTTCATCAATTTCTCGACACCAAGACTATTTTTATCATCTTTATAGCCGAGTAGCTTTGCTAGCTCTTTTTGCTTGTCAAAAAGCAAACGATCCTCGCGGCGATCCTCGAGGTAGTGCAATCCGTAGCGCAGTTTCCATAAGAATTCTTGCCTCTTTGCTAATACGGTTTCTTCGGATTCTATTAGGAAACCTAGTTCTGTTAAGTCGTGAAAAGAACTGGCGCCATAATTTCGTTTTGCTACCCACGCAATCGTCTGGATATCGCGAAGACCACCGGGTGAAGTTTTAACATTAGGTTCCAATGCATAATCCACATCGTGATACTTCTTATGCCGAGCAATTTGTTCCTCCACTTTTGCACGCAAAAANTTCTTGATCGGCCAGACTTTTTTGCTTCCCGTCGCCTCCATCATTTTTTGATATAGGTCTTCTGGTCCAATCANTTTCCTTGATTCCATTAGAGCCGTACAAACAGTAATNTCTTTGATGGCNTCTTGCTCGCATTGTTTGATTGTGCGAACACTCTGTCCAATTTCTAGGCCGATATCCCAACACATCGTTAGAAATGAACTAATGGCGTCTTTATACCTAGAGCTGCAGTCTTTACGGATAAGTATGAGTAAATCAATGTCAGAATGGGGTAATAATTCACCTCGACCATATCCACCGACCGCAATTAGACCGATATCATTTTTATCGGGCCAGCTCTGGGCTTGCCACGCAAGAACCAGAATTCTGTCTACCACCCAGGCTCGCCCGTGAACGATATCGGTAATATTTAAATTTTGCTTATAGCGGTTATCAAGGACTTTACTAGCTTCCAGAATCGCGGTACGTAGTAGGGGTTTTAAGGTGCCGGCTTTGGTGATTTTATTACGTAGATTGACAACATCTAACAGGTCAACGTCAGTGTGAAAATTTCTGTGAGTTTCAGTTTNGACTGTATTTAGATTGCTGGGTTTCACAACGATTCATCTGAACGAGAGGTCATTACTTCACATCCGTCTCTGGTGACGGCTAAGGTGTGCTCCCACTGGGCTGAAAGGCGNCGATCCTTGGTGGTAACTGTCCANCCATCCTTTTTAGAAAGTTTGGTATATCGGGAGCCTGCATTGAGCATGGGTTCGATGGTAAAGGTCATCCCCTCAATAACTTCAGTACCAGTGCCAGGTTTGCCATAATGAAGGACCTGCGGCTCTTCGTGAAATATTCTGCCGATGCCATGCCCACAGTACTCTTGNACGATAGAATAGTTATGTGCTTCNCCATGTTGTTGGATAACANANCCAATATCGCCGAGCTTGATTCCTGGTTTTACGATATCGATGGCTTTATAAAGGCATTCTTGGGTCACTCTAATTAACCGTTTAGCATGTTCAGGAACCGTGCCGACACAGAACATCTTNCTCGTATCTCCGTGGAAGCCGTCNTTAATTACGGTGACGTCAATATTTAAGATATCACCGCTCTTTAAAATTTTTCCANCGCTTGGAATACCATGACAGATNACGTGATTGACNGAGGTGCAGATGGACTTGGGAAAGCCTTTATAATGAAGTGGTGCCGGGATCGCATGTTGCTTATCGACGATATGTTTATGGCAGATAAGGTCAAGCTCTCCTGTACTAATACCGGGCTGCACATGCGGGCCGATCATTTCCAGTACCTCGGCGGCTAGTTGCCCAGCTATACGCATTTTTGCGACATCTTCAGGTGTTTTTATATATATCGTCATGTTTTCTAGTGGGTGTTTGGGCAGAGGGCTCTACTGAAAAGCAGGTTATTGTAAATCANGAAACCCTTTAAATACAGTAGATTGCGAGCTTGAAACGATGTTAAGTTTCTTCTAGATTCAAACCAATATCTTCATTTGTGACTTNGAATACGTATCTTGGATTAAATTACGATNNAAATTAGAACTTGTTTAAACATCCCGNTGAAAATCTGTTAGGTAAGCAGAGGCGAATTTTACAAATTTGTGCNTCTCATTGAACTAATCATTAACACTGATCTGAATAACGCCGAGGAAGAAACTACAGACCCTTTCGGAAGGTCCAAGATTATGGTATAAAGCGGCGCGTTTGAAGGTGGGTGGCATTACCACTGGATGATGTAAAGCTAAATTAACGTCGCACATACATCGNCACATGAGGTCCGGGTGCCCGTTAGGCGGACTCCGCTGAATCGGGTTGATCCATGGGGTGTATGGAGGCCTAACCCAAATTGAAGGTGAAGATATGAGTGTAAGCATGAAAGAAATGCTTCGTGCAGGCGTGCATTTCGGACACCAGTGTCGCTACTGGAATCCAAAAATGGAACCATACATCTTTGGCTCTCGTAATAAAATCCACATAATCAACCTCGAACACACGGTCCCAGCACTTAAGGTAGCACTTGATCAGGTCACTGATCTTGCGGATAAGAAAAAGAAGATTCTTTTTGTTGGCACCAAACGTGCGGCTACTAAGATAGTTCGTGAACAAGCTGAACGCGCTGGCATGCCTTATGTCAACCATCGCTGGTTGGGAGGAATGTTAACGAATTACAAGACTATTCGCGGCTCTATAAAGAGATTAAAGGAACTAGAAACCCAAGAGCAAGATGGCATGCTGGCTCGTCTTACCAAAAAAGAAGCCTTGATGCTAACTCGCGCTAAACAAAAACTTGAGCGCAGCATTGGTGGAATAAAAGATATGGGTGGATTACCTGATGCTTTGTTTGTTATCGACGTTGATCATGAGCGTATTGCTGTTACAGAAGCAAATAATTTAAAAATACCGGTAATTGGCGTGGTCGACAGTAACAGCAACCCTGATGGTGTTGATTTTGTTATCCCAGGTAATGACGACGCAATTAGAGCAATTCAACTTTATGTTACTGCAATCGCTGATGCTTGCGTTGAAGGGACTGCTCGTAGTGCNCCAGCTGAAGGTAGTAGCGAATTTGTTGAGATTAAGNAAAANGNAGCAGCGCGGCCCGATAAGACGGGGGAGGATCCAGAGGAGGTTAGTGCTAAAGAATCCGCGGAGACCCAGCAGCAAGCTGCTTCTGAAGGAACTCAGGTCGGGGATACCAAATCTTTAGAAACGGTGAAGACTGATGAGAACGAGCTAGCAGAATCCAAGTCAGTGGGGTCAATAAGTGAATCTGAAGAGGCGCGTACGCTAAATGAAGACAAACCAGCGCCTGAAGCAGCGAAAGATACGGTGGAGAAGGAGTCCGAGGAGGAAGTAACCGGAAAGGAAAAAATGGCTAAGAAGGCTTCAGTCAAGAAAAAAGCNCCGGCAAAAAAAGCCCCGGCAAAAAAAGCNCCGGCAAAAAAAGCNCCGGCAAAAAAAGCNCCGGCAAAAAAAGCTCCGGCAAAAAAAGCTCCGGTAAAAAAAGCCCCAGCAAAAAAAGCTGTCAAGAAAGCGACGGGTAAAAAGAAAGCCTCGGTCAAGAAAGAGGCAGCAGTTGCGAAAAAAATTACAGCTGATTGAGTTGCAAAGACTGGGTTTTANNCTGCCCAATCGNNCAATGCCGACTGAAGGAAAGCACTTAAATAAATAAGAAAANGGGGCGTATCGCCCCTTTTTTACAGATAAGATTAGTTTCGTCACTGAAGTAGTAGTACTTCTGATTAATAGCAATGAGGCGCCCATAATGGCTAATATTACCGCGAATATGGTTAGAGAATTGCGCGAGCGGACAGGGCTCGGCATGATGGACTGCAAAAACGCTCTGTCGACCGCAGATGGTGATATAGAGAAGGCTATCGAGGATTTGCGTAAAGCCAGNGGCCTAAAGGCTGAAAAAAAATCTAAGAGAATAGCTGCTGAAGGAATCGTACTAACAAAAATTGCTGAAGATGGAAATTATGGTGTNGTAATTGAAGTCAATAGCGAAACAGATTTTGTAGCCCGAGACGATAATTTCTTAGGCTTTGCTCAACATGTATTGGAGCAGGCTTTTTCTAACAGTAATGANGATGTAGAAAACCTACTTGCAGCTGGGCTGGAAGAGGCGCGGCAGACGCTTGTTCAGAAGATCGGAGAGAATGTTAGCGTACGGCGAGTAGCACGGCTCAAGTTTGAAAATGCGAATGAAGGTATTGTAGAAAGTTATGTGCACAGTAATAACAAGATAGCGGTATTACTTGCACTACGTGGAGGGGATGAAACTATTGCTCGTGATATTGCCATGCATGTGGCTGCTATCAACCCCATGGTGATTCGCGCGGAAGATGTGCCAGAAGATGTTTTAATGAAAGAATCTGAGATTTACTCTGCTCAGGCAAGGGAAAGTGGTAAACCGGAAGAAATTATCGAGAAGATGATTAGTGGTCGTTTGAGTAAATTCGTAACCGAAGTCAGCTTGCTCGAACAACCATTCGTAAAGGACCNTGATACCAAGGTCAGCGAGTTGCTTAAGGAAGCTGGCGCAGATATCGTTAGTTTTGTTCGCTATGAGGTAGGCGAGGGAATCGAGAAAGAAGGATTAGACTTTGCTGAAGAGGTAGCTGCCCAGGCNAATATGTAGNGCTCGNAGGATACAGGGCGGTCANACCAGACACTGATTAAACAAAAAGTTATATTGAAAGGCATGTGAAAAAGGAACGAAAATATAACCGGGTTTTGCTGAAACTAAGCGGTGAGGCTCTTACTGGCAACAGTGAATTTGGTATCGATCCAAAGATGCTAGATCGCATTGCTGCAGAAGTAGGCCAATTAGTCGAGTTAGGTGTTCAGATTGGTATGGTCATCGGTGGTGGNAATNTGTTTAGAGGTGCGCGCTTACATGCNGGNGGGATGGAANGGGTGACCGGTGATCATATGGGCATGCTTGCAACAGTGATGAATTCTCTTGCGATGAGAGACGCTCTAGAGCGCGCCNGTATATCTAGCCGGGTGATGTCAGCAATCCCAATGAATGGTGTTGTAGAACACTACGATCGCCGTAGCGCTATTCGCTATGTAAATTGTGGAGATGTGGTTATCTTTTCAGCGGGAACTGGAAATCCTTTTTTTACCACCGACTCNGCTGCTTGCTTGCGTGGAATTGAGATTGATGCTGATTTGATCTTGAAGGCTACTAAAGTAGATGGTGTCTATTCGGCTGATCCAGAAACTGATTCTACCGCTGTCAAATTCAATGTTCTTAGTTACGATGATGTAATTCAAAGAAACTTGGAAGTGATGGATCTCACCGCGATTTGTCTCAGTCGTGATCATGGTATACCTATTAGGGTATTCAATATACTTCGTTCTGGTGCTTTGCTGGATAACATCATTGGCAATGCAAATGGTACGCTTATCGAATAGTGAAGCCTGCGACTGCATGATGTACAAGCGGAAGACGTTAGGTGGTCAGAAAGCGAAGATCAGAAATAGGAAAGTAAAAAGGGGCTGCGTATGATTGACGAGATAATTACAGATGCCGAAAAAAGAATGCTGAAGAGTGTTGCCTCACTTGAGGAGGCTTTTAAGAAAATTCGCACTGGACGTGCTCATCCTAGTATTCTTGATGGAGTAGTAGTGTCTTATTATGGAGCTGATACCCCTCTTAATCAACTTGCTAACGTAAACGTAGAAGAGGGCCGCTCACTAGTGATTTCTCCGTGGGAAAAGCAATTAATTGGGGAGATTGAAAAATCTATTTTAAAATCAGATCTTGGTTTGAACCCTTCCAACAATGGTGACACTATTCGTGTGCCTATGCCTCCTCTGACCGAAGAAACCCGTCGAGAATATACTAAGCAGGCAAAACAGGAAGCTGAGAATGCTCGGGTAGCGATTCGTAATATTCGTCGGGATGCGAATTCTCGTTTTAAAGATTTCGAAAAAGGAAGAGACATCAGTGAAGACCAGCAGCACCGAGCCGAGGAGCAAATTCAGAAGCTCACGAATAAACATATTGCAGCTGTCGAATCAGCTTACCAAGTAAAAGAAAAAGACTTGCTTTCCTTCTAGTGTNCTTTTATTTGGGAGGTACACTACTGCATTGCGCTCCTTGAACTATCGCTATGTAGTATANATTTTTAAAATGACGCCCGACTGNTCTACACATATNCCGGAACACATCGCCATTATTATGGATGGTAATAATCGTTGGGCCAGTTCCAAAGGGTTGACTGCTAAGTTGGGCCATAGACATGGGGCCGAAGCGGCTCGGGACATCATTATTTCCTGTATCGAGCGCAATATAAAATATTTGACNCTATTTGCTTTTAGTAATGAAAACTGGATGCGCCCGAGCAAGGAAGTACAGAGTTTAATGGCCTTATTTCTTGCGGTATTAAAACGGAAAGAGATCCATCAATTGAGTAATAGAAATGTCCGTATTGAGTTCATTGGCAATCGCGCGGGGTTTTCTCCGAAATTACAGGATAGAATGAATCGTGTTGAAGCTCTAACGCGCAGTAATACTGGTACTACTCTAATTGTGGCTGCTGACTACGGTGGCCGTTGGGATATATCGAATGCAACGAAGTCAATCGCTAGAAAGATAGAACAGGGTGAACTTACGAGTGAGCAAGTTGACATAGAGCTTGTACATCAGCATACCAGTCTAAGTAATTATCCTGATCCTGATTTTTGTATTCGTACTGGTTGCGAGNATCGCATCAGTAACTTCTTGTTGTGGCAGTTTGCCTACACTGAGTTTTACTTTACCGAATGTTATTGGCCTGATTTCGACGAGGTACAATTGCAGATTGCCCTAGATNATTTTGCTTCACGTCAAAGGCGTTTTGGTACACACGATAAACAAGTTGAAGGTGACTGCTAGGTGTTTAAGCAGCGGATGGCTACTGCGCTTATCCTGGCGCTTGGATTTGTCTGGGTAACTACTTTTTCCTCCTCATTTTTCTTCGCTCTGTTTATCTCATTAATAGTATTAGTTGCTAGTTGGGAGTGGGGAGAGTTTATTGGGTTGAAACATGGCCACCAAAAAATTGGCTATTTGTCTGTAGTTGCTTTCATAATCATGAGCCTTTTCATGTTATTGGAGATTACACCAAAAACGCAATCTATCAGCTCTGTTAGCGTATCAATTATTCTAGCGCTTGGATTTCTGTTTTGGCTAATTACTTTACCTTTGCTCAAATATTATCCGAGGAATGCCAATAAATGGAGTAATAAATTCAAAATCGCGGTGATGGGCATACTGACTTTGTTACCAGCTTGGGTTGGGATGGTTCAATTGAAATACCTGTTAGTTGAGGGTTATTTTGTACTGGGATTAGTGGCCATGGTTGCGGCCGTCGACAGTGGAGCTTATTTTATTGGAAAACAATTCGGTCATGAAAAGCTCGCTCCACATTTGAGCCCGAATAAGACTTGGGAAGGTGCTTTGGGAGGATTTGTACTTTGCTTGCTAGTAAATCTTCTATTAGTTTGGATATTNCACAATTTTCTGTTAACTCTGAATGGCTGGCAGATTATGCAGTTAGTGCTGTTAAGTTTTGGTGTGACCTTTTTCGATGTAATAGGAGATTTATTCATAAGTATGTTGAAGCGAAATCGCGCTATAAAACATAGTGGGTTCCTTCTTCCTGGCCACGGAGGTGTTCTTGATCGGATAGATGGCCTTATTGCTGTTATCCCGGGTTTTGTACTCACCGTATTGTTTATGGTTAGGGGCATCGAGTAATGTCTCGTGCCACTATTAGTGTTCTTGGTTCCACGGGCTCGATTGGTCGGAATACACTAGATGTAATCAGACAGAACCCAAGATTTGAGGTATATGCTCTAAGTGCTCATCGTAATATAGAGTTGCTTCTCGATCAGTGTAAAATGTTTCAACCTCGTTACTCTGTGGTAACCGATGAAATCAATGCTGTCCGATTTGCTAAGCTGTTAGAGTCAAGCAATTGCAAAACAGAACTGTTAAGAGGAAATGGTTCGCTAGAGCGNATCGCTAGCGATGACGATGTGGAAATCGTGATGGCNGCTATAGTTGGCGCAGCCGGACTCGAGTCCACCTTNGCAGCTGTTGCTGCAGGTAAACGTGTATTATTAGCTAATAAAGAATCGCTAGTTATGGCCGGCGAGCTGTTCATGGACAGCGCCCTGCACTCGGGTGCTACCATAATACCGATAGATAGCGAGCATAATGCGGTATTCCAATGTTTGCCGGCCAAGAGTCAGAGTCCGGAAAGTTCAAGGCTTAATGAAGTGGAGAAAATANCTTTAACTGCTTCGGGAGGACCCTTTCTGACTAGATCGCTTGAACAATTCGATACCATTACACCACAGCAGGCCTGTAAGCATCCTAATTGGTCAATGGGCCGGAAAATATCGGTTGATTCAGCCACCATGATGAATAAGGGCCTAGAACTGATTGAGGCGGGCCATCTGTTTGATGTGAATTTCGATCAACTTGAAGTTTTAATACATCCTCAAAGTATTGTTCACTCTATGGTGTATTACCGGGATGGGTCAGTTTTAGCTCAATTGGCCAATCCGGACATGCGTATACCTATAGCCNACGGTTTGGCTTGGCCNGAACGCATGACTTTGGGTACCGAGCGTCTAAATTTGGCTGAAATAGCTAGATTGGAATTCCAAACACCCGATCTCGAGCGTTTTCCGTGTCTACGTTTAGGGTTNGATGCTGCTAAGATGGGCGGGTCCGCACCTGTAGTTCTTAATGCGGCTAATGAAGAAGTGGTGGCTGCATTTCTGGAAGGAGCGATTCGCTTTACTCANATACCAGCAATTATCGAGACCGTTATGTCGAAAATGCCTTGTGAAGCAGCGGCAAGTCTCGCTATTATTCAGGAGATTGATAAACAAGCCCGATCCTTAACTAAAGGATTGATAGTAAAGGATTTTCATTGATTAGATACGGTCTTAATTCGGCCCAACGATATTCTCTATAATTATGCTCGAAATTATCGTAAGTGTATTAGCCCTAATTGTAACGTTAGGCATTCTTGTGACCATACATGAGTTTGGCCATTTTTGGGTGGCACGTCGCTGTGGGGTAAAGGTCCTGCGCTTTTCCATCGGTATGGGCAAGGCGGTTAAATCTTGGATTGGTCGAGATGGCGTCGAGTATGTCATTGCCCCCCTCCCCATTGGGGGGTACGTTAAGATGCTAGGCCAAGAAGACTTCACGGTGGCCAATGCTGGAGAAATACCTGAGAGTCAACGGGATTTTTGTTTCGCGTATAAACCCTTATGGCAGCGTATGGCTATTGTTGCGGCAGGTCCAATTGCAAATTTTCTGCTTGCAATTGTTATATACTGGATAGTAAATATATCTTATGGAATCAATGGAATAACGCCTGTTATTAATGGTATTTCTGAAAGTTCTTTAGCGGATCGCGCTGGCTTACAAGTAGGGGATGAGATACTGGCTGTTGATGGTGAAGAAACAATTATCTGGCAGCAGGTATCTCTACAAATGCTTAACCGGCTTGGTGAAACAGGAGAGCTTGTTCTCACTGTAGATCCNGAAGCTTCTTCTACCACACGNGATATTACTATTCCCATTCAAGCATGGCTGGGAAATGAAATCGAACCGGATCCAGTAACTGATCTNGGCATCGTTAGGCTAGAAATACCCGCACTTATTGCTGAAGTCTTCACAGGCGGTCGTGGAGAGGAAGGTGGACTGCAGGCTGGAGATGAAATCATCTCAGTCAATGATGAGCCGATTCTTGGGTGGTCGCATTGGGTAAAGGTTATCAGGAGTAACCCGGAACTAGCTCTGGATGTCATTGTCAAACGAGGAGAAAGTGAGATCGGATTAGTGATAAGGCCTGAACTTCAAAGGCTCAGAGACGGAGCATTAATTGGCAGTATTGGTGCTTCCGCCCAGGTTATCTCCATGTCTGAAATCGTGCGTCCGGAGATGCAGCGGCATATTAGCTTCAACGCTTTCACTGCAATTCGTCCGGCCCTACAGGATACTTGGGATAATTCGGTCTTCGTTCTTGATTCGGTTAAGAAAATGGTCATGGGTTTGATATCGTATAGAAATATCAATGGCCCGATTACGATCGCCCAAGTAGCAGGTGAAACTGCCTCATACGGTATTGAGGTCTATCTGGGATTCCTAGCTCTATTAAGTATTTGTCTCGGAGTGTTTAATTTATTGCCAATACCTATGCTGGATGGAGGCCATTTATTCTACTACACTGTGGAAGCCATCACACGGCGTCCAGTACCGGAACGAGTCCAAGCCTGGGGTTTGCAGCTGGGCCTATCGTTGATATTCGGAATAATGGTATTAGCAATTTATAATGATATTAATCGCTTACTGTAATTAAGAATGAATTACTAACCCGCCATCAAGTAACAATCATATATTTGAGCATGTATTACAAATGAAGAAACTGGTTTTCTCTCTGCTGGTGGTTTTTGGGTTACCTAATTCCCTCAATGCGCAAAATTTTACGGTTGCTGACATTATCGTCGACGGTTATCAACGCATTTCCCCCGGTATTATCTATAATCTGTTGCCGGTGGGTATCGGCGATGAAGTTGGACCTGGGTCACCTGCGCTCATTATTCGGGAACTGGTTGCGTCCGAATATTTTGATGAGATAGAGGTTTCTCGAGAAGGCGACATCCTTGTGATTACGGTACTGGAAAGGCCGTCGGTTGCCGAGATTACTATCGAAGGTAATAGTGTACTCGAGACGGAAGATATCCTGGATAACATGGCTTCCGCCGATATCGCGGAGGGTCAGATATTTACTCGGGCTGCGTTAGAGGTTATTCGACAGGGTATTCAGGATGTGTACTCTTCACGCGGCCGCTATGGAGCTGATGTCGATGTTGAGGTAGAGGAACTGCCACGCAACCGTGTTGCGATAAGTCTTGATATTAATGAAGGGGAAGAATCTAGGATTCGTAATATCAACCTCATTGGTAACAGCGCGTTTGAAGAAGAAACATTACTGGATCTTTTTGAGCTGGGTACTAAACCCTGGTATATGTTCTTTAGTCGTAAGGATAGATATTCCCGGGAACAATTCACTGGGGATATTGAGCGACTTGAATCGTTTTATATGGACAATGGGTACGTCGAATTCAATATCGATTCAACGCCCATCTCCATTACTCCTGATCGTAAGGAAGTCTATATAACTGTCAACGTGAATGAAGGCGACCAGTACACGGTCAGCGCTGTTGATCTGGCTGGCGATTTAGTAGATGCCGAGAATTTGTTACGTTCAGCAATTTTTGTCAGACCGGGACAGATTTATTCACAACAACTTGTAACAGGCACTGAGGAAATCATGGTGCAGTTTCTCGGAAATCTCGGGTATGCCTTTGCAGAAGCAGAAGGGGTTCCCGAGGTCAACGAAGAGGACGAGACAGTGGAGGTTACCTTTTTTATCCAGCCAGGAAACCGCACTTATGTGAACCGTATTAATTATGCTGGTAACGTCTCGACGGCAGACGACGTATTGCGGCGAGAAATGCGTCAGCTGGAAAGTGCGCCGGCGTCAAGCTTACTCATTGAACAATCCAAAGTACGACTTGAGCGATTAGGATATTTTGAAACCGTAGAAGTTGAGACTACGGAGGTGCCCGGTACCGAAGACCAGATTGACGTAAACTATGATGTCACCGAACAGAACTACGGGGCGGTAAGTTTTCAGGTTGGCGCAGGCGGTATGGGTGATTTTTTTCTCAGCACAAGTCTACAGGCGCAGAACTTTCTTGGTACTGGCCAGACGGTTGGTATTGGCCTTAACAAGAGTCGATTTGTAGAAGGGGTAAATTTGCAGTATTTAGACCCCTTCTTTACCGAAGATGGCGTAAGCAGGGGGTTTAGTATTTTCGCCCAGACAATGGACTCGCCATGGAACATATCGAGTTTCAATACTAGCTCGTATGGAGCTTCGTTGAACTTTAGTTATCCATTGAGCGAAATCCAGGTGGTCGGTTTCGATGTTGGTTATACCCACACTGAATTGAGTTCAGGGTATGGATCTGTGCAGGAAATCGAGGCCAGCCCCACACTGATCGAAGGGGTCAATAAATACGTCATTAAGCCTTATAACTCGAACCCTTTCGCTGGGCCCATCGTAGACTCGGTCTTAGGCGACGTAGCGAATCTGACCGACATACAGTTGCGTAAAAATCCCGAACCGGGTTTCACAGATAAGTTCGGAGACACTTTCGATAACTTCACTATCTCGGGGAATTGGTCTAGGTTCACTCTGAATAGGGGTCAATTAGCTAATGATGGTTCCCTTCACCAGCTTGGGGTAGAAGTTACTTTGCCTGGGAGTGATTTAACGTACGCGCGTTTTAACTATACAAACCAGATTTACTGGCCTATTAGCCAGAGCAGAGAATGGGTAATTGGCTTACGTACAGCCATAGGTTACGGCATGGGCTATGGTGATTCTGACGAGCTGCCATTTTTTAATAATTTCTTTGCAGGCGGGTTAAGTACGAGTGGGGGGGTGGTTAGAGGTTATGAAGAGAATAGCCTGGGCCCTCAAAGTACAGCGGGAGCACGATATTTAACCCAGCGTGGTATCAGTCTCCTACGAGATGAAAATGGTGACTATGTGCGGCAAGAAGACGGAAGCGTGCGAGTGGATCCAAATGCGACGGGGTATGAGACGCAGCCAGTATTTAATCTAAGTGGTAACCCAATCTTAGATGCAGACGGTAACCCTCAGGTTGCTTTGGCGGTACAGAATTTCTATCTGGATGACGATTATGACAGTTTTGGTGGTAATATATTAACCACAGCGACCCTGGAACTATTGTTTCCTTTACCGTTTGTGCCGAATAGAAATCAAGTAAGGTCGGCTTTTTTTATTGACGCTGGGAATGTTTTTTCGTCAAATTGTACGGAAAGACAAAGGATGCTACGAAATTGTACTAATTTCGATGTAGGTGAGCTAAGGTATTCCGCGGGAATAAGTGTAACCTATTTATCGCCTTTTGGGCCTTTAACTTTCTATTTGGCTACTCCATTTGGTGATAAAAAAGGTGATGACACGAAGTCTTTTGATTTTACTGTTGGATCGGGGTTTTAAGAAAAGCAGGATGTTATAAAGTTTAAGTCGAATCTGCTGAAAACCTTAAAAAGATTTGTAATTAACTATCAAGCAGATTGTAGGAATTGGAGAATTAACGTGAAAATATTCAAGAGCTTAATCATTTTTCTGAGTCTGGCTCTGTTATCGCAAGGTGCTTTTGCACAGGATACTAAGATTGGTGTCCTGAATGCGTTACAGGCTCTTTTTAACTCCGATGCGGCACGGGTATGGCAGCAGGGATTAGACGAAGAATTTAGCGTTGATGTAACCCGAGGCAATGAACTTGGAAACCAGCTGGCACAATTACAGGAAGAATTTCAACAGAATGAAGCAGTGATGACTGAAGAAGAAAAGCGTCGCGCAAATACAGATGCGCAAGATATACAAGTGCAACTGCAATTGATTCAGGAGCGTCTGCAGACATCATTACAGGAAAGGCAACAAGCGTTTCTGCAAAGCATGCAAGAAGAACTGGCTGCAGCCGTAACCGATGTTGTCGCTGAAGGTGGCTTCGACCTAATTCTAAATGTAGATAGTGCTCCTTATTTTGCACCTGTACTCGATATTACAGCCCGGGTGACAGCAAAACTTAATCAGGCAGCTCAATTTGGAGAGACTGGGGAAGAACAATAGGATATCAACGGCCATTCAGGTAGTGTCAGGTGACAGATAATAAGAGTTATACACTTGGCGAAATAGCTGAACTGTTAAATATAAAACTGGTTGGTGATCAACTATGTGAGATCCATGGGCTTGGGACTTTAAAGTATGCAGCACCAGGTCAGTTAACTTTTTTAAGCAACCCTTCGTATATCAATCAACTCTCTTCTACTAAAGCGTCTGCTGTTATTGTTGAAGAGAAATACGTTAACCTTTATTCCGGTAACGCTTTAGTTTCAGAGAATCCTTACGTTAGTTTTGCGGGTGCTACCGCATTATTTGCGACACCATCAAAAGTAGAATTAGGTGTACACAATTCGGCCCATGTGCATGACAGTGCGCAGCTAGCAGAAAACGTAAGCATTGGTCCGAATGTAGTAATAGAGGAAGGCGTTTGTATCGGAGTAAACACCACTATCGGTGCTGCCAGTTTTATAGGGAAAGGTGTAATTCTCGGCGATAACGGATGTTTATATAACAATGTAACTCTGTACCACGGTGTTACAATAGGTCGAGATGTAATTATCCATTCTGGCGCTGTCATCGGCGCCGACGGGTTTGGATTTGCCTCCGACAGAGGAAAATCGATAAAAATCCATCAACTGGGCAGCGTGGAAATCGGTGATGATGTGGAGATAGGCGCGGGGACTACAATTGATAGGGGTGCTATCGACAATACTGTAATCGAACACGGTGTCAAAATTGATAACCAGGTTCAAATAGGGCATAACTGCGTAGTGGGGGCTCATTCAGTTATTTGCGGTTGTACAGCAATCGCTGGTAGTGTCACCATTGGGAAGCACTGTGTCATGGGGGGGGCTTCAGGAGCTGTCGGCCATATAACGATTGCTGATAAGGTCCAAGTGAGCGCTATGTCTTTAGTTAGTGGGTCCATCAAGGAAGCTGGTCTCTATTCATCGGGCACTGGCCATATGAGGACTGGTGATTGGAAACGCAATATCGTTAGATTTGCGCAGCTTGATAGTATTACCAAGCGTTTAAAGGAATTAGAAAAGAAGAGCTGATTAGTAATCAGAGCGAAAATTGCGACAGGTACCGATGTTAACCAGAGACTGAACATGTTAGTAGACGTTCAAGAAATAAAAGAATACCTTCCTCAACGGTATCCGTTTTTACTGATCGACAGAGTTGTAGAAATGGAACTTGGTAAATCGATAGTTGCCTACAAGAATGTCACGGTTAACGAGCCTTTCTTTCAAGGACATTTTCCACACCAACCAATCATGCCCGGAGTGCTCGTAATCGAGGCTTGTGCCCAGGCAGCTGGTGTACTGGGATTCAAGAGCCAAAATAAGAAGCCTAAGGACGGATTCCTCTATTACTTCGTGGGCGCCGATGATGTTAGGTTAAGGCGACCGGTAGTTCCGGGCGACCAATTATGGCTTGAAGTAAATGTCATCACGAATAAGCGTGGTATCTACAAATTTTCGGCACGCGCATCTGTCGATGACGAACTGGTGGGCAGTATGAATATAATGTGCGCCGAACGACAGGTCGAGGTCGGCTAGCTTGAATCAGTTTTTTGTCCAGAGGGTGATTTATGAGTCACTTGGAGCAGCTTTCAAGTGATAGATCCTAGCTCGAAGATCGATCCCAGTGCTAATGTTACGAAAGATGTAGACATAGGACCCTGGTGCATTATTGGTAAAAATGTATCTATTGGCGCTGGTTCGGTACTGGAATCTAATGTGGTAGTTCGAGCTAATACCCGTATTGGTTCCAATAACCGGTTTTTCCAGTTTTGCTCGGTGGGTGAAGACCCAGCAGATAAGAAATTTGAAGGTGAAGAAACGTGGTTAGAAATTGGAAATGACAACATTTTTCGTGAAGGTGTAACTCTCCATCGCGGCACCGGGATAGGTAGCGGGATCACTCGCATCGGCTGCGATAATCTCATGATGCCCTACGTTCATATCGCCCACGATTGTACTATTGGCAGCCATGCTGTCTTTGCCAATAATGTGGGAGTCTCGGGTCATGTGCAAGTCGGAGACTGGGCAATACTTGGAGGCTATGCCGGTATTAATCAGTTTCTGAAGATCGGTTCTCATGCCATGGTCGGAGGAATGACCCATATTACCAACGACATACCTGCATATATGATTGTTAGCGGGCGTCCTGCGTCGGTGCGTAGCGTTAATGCTATAGGTCTTGAACGCCGGGGCTTTGATAAAGATACCATTGCCGAAATACGAGAAGCCTTTAAAATTATTTATAAGCGAAATTACAGCCTGCAGGAAGCCATCGACCAAATCAAAGCCATGCGGGAAAATTGCAATGCTTTGCAGGTTCTTATCGAGTCTCTAGAATCTTCTGAAAAAGGCATTCATAGGTAGAGTGACTAATAGTCGTCTATGACCCAACCCTTGCGATTCGGAATTGTTGCTGGCGAAAAGTCTGGTGACATGCTCGGCGCCGATCTTATCAAAGCGCTGAGAGAGCATTATGCAGACGCAGAGTTCTTCGGTATCGGTGGCCCTGCAATGGTAGCGCTTGGCTGTCGGTCGCTGGTTCCAATGGACAGACTGTCAGTTATGGGGTTTGTAGAACCTCTAGGCAGACTGCCAGAACTGCTACGCATTAAGCACAAACTAGAGCGCGCTTTTATCGAGAATCCACCTGCCGCGTTTATTGGGATAGATTCACCTGACTTTAATTTGCGCTTGGAGACCAAGTTAAAACAAAACAAGATAAAGACTGTCCACTATGTCAGTCCTAGCGTATGGGCTTATCGTGCTGGGCGCATCTTTAAAATCAAAAGAGCAGTAGATCTTATGTTGACACTCTTTCCATTTGAAACAGCGATCTACGACGAGCACGAAGTCCCTGTGGCCTGTGTAGGTCATCCCCTTGCTGATCAGATCAGTTTCGATAATGACAAGGGCCAGAATCGACAGCAGTTCAATCTCGCAGATGGTGATAGGGTAGTTGCTTTATTGCCGGGTAGCCGCAGAGGAGAAATCAAAAGATTAGCCCCAGTATTTATCGCAGCCGCTATAGACTCACTTCAACAGTTTCCGGAGTTAAAATTCATACTTCCGGTTGCGGGAATGGAATCTAAAATTCAGCTTGATGAACTATTACTCAGTTTCAATATCCTTGGTAAAGATCAGTTCCAATTAGCAGAAAATTCTCAAGCTGCAATGAGCGCTTCCGACATGGTTTTGCTTGCGTCTGGTACGGCTACACTAGAAGCAATGTTATTACGGCGGCCCATGGTGGTGTGTTACAAATTGGCCCCAATTACTTACGCTATTGCTTCACGCATGCTACAGGTACCCTTCGTGGCATTGCCAAATCTTTTGGCAGGAAAAGAATTGGTGCCAGAGTATGTACAGAAAGCTTGTACTTACGAAGCGCTAAGTAGGGAAATTTCGAGATTCATGTCGAGATCTGGTGAAAGTGATTCAATGTACCATAAAGTATTGAGCGAATTTGAAGTAATTCATCGTGGTCTTCGTTTAGGGGGCTCTGTCAAGGCTGCGCAAGAGATTATGAATTTAATACGGGTGAGTTAACCAATTCGTATGGAGTGTCAAATTGTTCTAGACGAAACGGAAAATCTGTCCAGATTAGAGGCTGGAACAGATGAAGTGGGCCGGGGGCCACTAGCTGGCGATGTCGTGGCTGCTGCTGTAATCCTGGACTCCAGCAAGCGTGTTAATGGATTAGTGGATTCGAAGCAACTCAGTGGGCGCCGTCGGGCGTATTTCTATTCACAAATTATCGAAAATGCTCGTAGTTGGGCAGTGGCCCGCGCTAGTGTTGATGAGGTCGATCAACTCAATATTTTTCAAGCTAGCTTATTGGCTATGAGTCGTGCCGTAGATGCGCTCGATAAGAAACCTGACTTTGTTTATGTCGATGGTAAACATTGTCCAAAATGGAATTATCCTTCCAAGGCGATCGTTAAAGGAGACTCTTTGATACCTTCCATTGCAGCTGCTTCTATAATTGCTAAAGTCACTCGAGACCATGAAATGGAAGAGCTGGATAAAGTGTTTCCTGGCTACGGGTTTGCCCAGCACAAAGGTTATCCAACTAGTATGCACCTCAAAGCACTGCAAATCCTTGGACCATGCTCAATCCACCGACGATCATTTGGGCCAGTTGCTAAGTTAGTTAATATAACTAATTAGTTAAAACCGGAGCAGAAAATCCGATAGAAAAAGAGTATAGTAGATCTTATACGTATGCGGTTTAAAAAGGATTGCGATTCTGCAAAATATCCAAACCGTTATTCTGTTTGCCAGCCGGTATTGAACGATCTGCATGTCTGAAAATTTAGCTACTCAGCCTTTCGCTCATCTACGATTACATACTGAATTTTCCATCACCGATGGCTTGGTAACCATTCCGCCATTGATGTCCCGCCTTCAGAAATTGCAAATGCCAGCAGCAGCAATCACTGATCTAGTTAACTTATTTGGCTTAATAAAGTTCTATAGCAACGCTGTAAAGGCAGGCATAAAACCGATTTGCGGTTGCGATATGATAATTGAGGATGATTCAGGTATTTGTACAAATTTGGTTTTATTAGTGAAAGACCGTGAGGGTTATCTGAATCTCACCCATTTAATCTCTGATCTTTACACAGATTCATCGAATCACAGTGAGCCAGTGCTGTCTATATCCAAGTTAGTAGGACGAACAGAAGGATTAATAGCATTATCAGGAGCGCAGCAGAGTAATATTGCAGCAGCGTTGCTTGCAGAGGAAGGGGGACGAGCCAGGCATTTACTAGGCAGGTGGCAAGATTTATTTCCAGAAAGGTTTTATCTTGAAATTCAACGAGTAGGCAAGATAGGAGAGCAAGGGTATATTGATGCGGTCGTAGCTCTGGCACTAGAAACTCAATGCCCTGTCGTAGCGACCAATAATGTGCGATTTATCGACCAAGGAGATTTTGATGCGCACGAGGTTAGAGTATGTATTAATGAGCGTCGCGCGCTCGATGATCCCCGCAGACCGCATAACTATACCGATCAGCAATATTTAAAAAGCTCTGGGGAGATGAATAAGCTGTTCGCGGACATACCGGAGGCGATTCAGAACGCATGGGAAATCGTTAAACGCTGTAATCTGAGCCTTGAGCTTGGTAAACCACACCTGCCCAATTATCCGATACCTGAAAATGTAGCACTGGAAGATTATCTTTCCACATTAAGCTCCAATGGATTAAAACAGCGCCTTGAGGTGATGTTTGGAAACCTTACTCAAAGATCTTTAAAGATTAAACCGTACCTCGATCGGTTGAAGATGGAGCTTAAAATTATTAATCAGATGGGGTTTGCTGGATATTTTTTAATTGTGATGGAGTTCATTCAGTGGGCTAAAGATAATGGCATACCAGTTGGCCCGGGCCGAGGATCTGGTGCGGGATCGATAGTTGCCTATGCCCTTGGGATAACTGATCTCGACCCATTGAAATACGATTTGCTTTTTGAAAGATTTCTCAATCCAGAACGTGTATCTATGCCAGATTTCGATGTAGATTTTTGCATGGAAGGCCGTGATCGGGTGATCCAGCATGTCGCTGAGTTGTATGGTAAGGACGCGGTGTCTCAAATAATTACATTTGGCACCATGGCGGCAAAGGCCGTGGTCAGGGATGTAGCCCGCGTACAAGGTAAGCCCTATGCTCTAGCGGACAAGCTATCCAAAATGATTCCTTTTGAACCTGGTATTACTTTAAAGAAAGCTTTAGACCTACAGCCCCTTCTAAAAGAGTTTATTGATAGTGATGAGGATGTTCAGGAAATTATGGAGATGGCCTACAAGTTGGAAGGTATTACCCGAAATGTAGGCAGACATGCTGGCGGTGTTGTTATTGCTCCGACGAAGCTAACTGATTTTACGCCTCTATATTGTGATGAACCAGGTCATGGCTTAGTTACTCAATTTGACAAGACCGATGTAGAGACAGCAGGCCTTGTCAAATTTGATTTCTTAGGGCTTCGCACCCTAACTATTATTGATTGGGCGGTGAAGATGATAAATGCTCAACTAGATAAAGGTGCACCGCCTGTAAATATATCTTCCTTGCCACTTGACGATGAGGAGGTTTACCGCTTATTGCAACGGGGCGAGACGGTAGCTGTATTTCAGTTGGAATCACGGGGTATGAAAGACTTAATCAAGCGCCTTGTCCCTAACTGTTTCGAAGACATAATAGCCCTAGTGGCGTTGTTTCGACCCGGTCCGTTGCAGTCTGGCATGGTTGATGATTTTATCGATCGCAAACATGGGAGAACTCATGTGGTCTATGATCACGATGAATTGAAACCGGTACTTTCCAATACTTATGGGGTAATTCTTTATCAGGAGCAAGTAATGAAAATTGCTCAGGTATTAGCAGATTATACGCTTGGTGGTGCCGATATCTTGCGGAAGGCCATGGGGAAAAAAGCGCCTGATGAGATGGCGAAACAACGAGTTACATTTTTAAAAGGTGCTGAATCACGTGACATTGACGTGAAAACGGCAGAAAAAATCTTTAACTTGATGGAAAAATTTGCCGGATACGGATTCAATAAATCCCATTCAGCAGCCTATGCTCTCGTATCTTATCAGACAGCCTGGCTTAAAGCTCACTACCCAGCTTATTTTATGGCTGCAGTACTTACGGCTGAGATGCAAAACACGGACAAGATTGTCACTCTCATTGATGAATGCCAAGATATGGGCTTAACAATTATCCCCCCTGACATTAATCAAGGCGAGTTTAATTTTGTCGTAAATGGTAGGGGAGAAATCGTATACGGTCTTGGTGCTATCAAAGGTCTTGGAGAAGGGCCGGTGGAGAATATTTTAAAAGCACGGGTAGAGGGACCATTTAACGAATTACTGGAATTTTGTTTAAGAGTCGATATCCACTCTGTTAACAAACGTACTATGGAAGCATTGATTCGATCAGGGGCGCTCGATGGTCTTGTTGAGGGTGACATCGATTATTCGAGGGCATTTCTTTCAGCAACTTTGGCTGAGGCTATGCAGGCCGCTGATCAAAGGACCCGTAATCATGCAAGTGGAGTTGATGACCTGTTTGGCAATATTACTCCGAGAGAGATGATTAACGGCAATCCTCACCAATCTGGTTTCAGATTACGCCCTTGGACGGAGCAGCAACGCCTGATTGCCGAAAAGGAAACGCTCGGTTTGTATCTTTCTGGTCACCCGATTAGAGAACATCTAACGGAGCTAAAACACATTACGACTGCTCGGTTAGCTAATGTGCGGCCCCAACGGGGTACGCAACTGGTGGCTGGGCTACTTCATGATTTTCGCACCATGAGAAGTCGGAAAGGTGACACCATCGCATTCCTGATTCTTGACGATTGCAGTGGCCGTTTCGAGGTGTCACTTTTAGCTAGGGAATATGAGAGATACCGGGATCTAATACAGAAAGACGAGATACTATTGGCAGAGTGCACCGTAACTGTCGATGATTACAATGGAAGTACTAAGGGTAGGGCAAAGCAATTGATGACGCTATCAGAAGTTCGTAGACGATTTGCTTACCGTTTGGCGCTGAATCTTAATGCGGCAGTATTGCAGGTGAATTTCTGTAAGCATCTCGCCACTATTCTAGAACCCTATCGCCAAGTTGAAATGAATACTGACCAAGAGACGATTACTGTGACAGGAGATAAAGGTCTAATTACCAACGGCACCGGAGAAGCCTCCGATAAACGGGAGGGTTGTCAGATTGTGATCAATTATGAACGAGCGGGTTATACAGGGTGTATAATGTTAGGCCAGGATTGGCTTGTATTACCTACCGATGACCTTATTCAGAAGTTAAAGGTGGAATATGGTAAAGATAGGGTAGCACTTGAATACAGGCGGGGAATGACACTAAATTGAGCCCGGAAGCAATTGCTCTGAATTCTAATGGATCCAAATTACCTCGAATTTGAACAGCCTGTTGCAGAGCTGGAAGCCAGGATCAGCGAATTGCGCTTGGTTGGCGCTGACAGCGAGGTGAATATCAATGAAGAAATTCAGCGCTTAAAAGATAAGAGCAACAAGCTGACGGAAAAAATCTATTCCAAACTTACTCCTTGGCAAATATCCCAGGTTGCACGCCATCCGATGCGACCTTATACACTAGATTATATAGAACATATTTTTACGGAATTTGAAGAATTACACGGAGATCGACTTTTCGCTGATGACCAAGCATTGATAGGTGGCTTAGCTAAGCTAGAGGGTCGTCCGGTGATGGTGCTCGGCCATCAAAAAGGTAGGGGTACCAAGGAAAAAGTGCGACACAATTTTGGTATGCCACGACCAGAAGGTTACCGAAAAGCTTATCGGTTAATTCAGTTGGCCGAAAAATATAAATTACCGGTGTTAACCTTTATAGATACACCAGGGGCATATCCGGGCATGGATTCAGAGGAAAGGGGTATAAACGAAGCAATTGCCGAAAATATGGCGATGATGTCACGTATTCGGACACCCCTGATTGCAACTGTAACCGGTGAGGCTAATTCAGGCGGTGCTATCGCCATTGGTGTGGCTGACCATCTCAACATGTTGCAGTATTCAACCTACACTGTCATCACGCCAGAAGGTTGTGCCACTATTCTTTGGAAATCCGCCGATCATGCAGCAGCCGCGGCAGAAGCGATGGGAGTGACCTCAGAACGATTAAAGCAATTAGGGATTGTCGACGAGATAATACAGGAGCCACTTGGTGGTGCTCACCGGGATGTTTCAATGACAGCCGAGAATATTAAAAGAGCGCTGCATGAACAGGTGGAGCGCCTGATGGTTGCGGATATCGATAACCTTGTGGCGCATCGTTACCAGCGCTTAATGAGCTACGGTATATCAAGCGGCGACTAGATCCTCTTTATTTCGACCTTCTAACCCAATAACTTTTGTGCAATTCTTGCAAGGGATAGCACCAAATTACTTAATTTTACGGTGATCGGCTGGCACCATGAATTTTAACTTAGAAAAATTCAATACTATCCTGCAATCAATGCCACATTGTGACTCTATCGTGGTGGGCTTGAGTGGAGGTATTGATTCCGTAGTTCTACTGCAGGTGCTGCATTCATTAAAGAAACAAGGTAGGTTGGATATCCCGCTTCGTGCGCTGCATATTCATCACGGTTTACATATAGACGCTGATGCTTGGAAGGCTTTTTGTGAAAAGTTTTGTGCGGGGCTTGATGTGCCTTTGGAAATTAGCGAAGTGCACGTTGAAATTACAGAGCCTAGAGCTGTCACTGGATTGGAAAATGCCGCCCGGAATGCTCGTTACCGCGCTTTTGAATCAAGTTTGGAGATAGGTGAAGCCTTATTGTTAGCTCATCATCTCGACGATCAGCTCGAGACATTTTTACTGCGTTTGATGAGGGGGGCTGGTATACGGGGTTTGGCGGGCATGCCCAGATATCGTTTGTTGGCTAATAGTTTTCTTTTTCGGCCATTGCTTGATTTTTCCCGTGAATCGCTGATCGACTATGCGCGCGCATGCGGTCTCGAATGGATAGAAGACAATTCTAACCAGGATGTCCGTTTCGATCGCAACTACTGCCGTCACAAACTACTTCCGCTTATAGAACAACGCTGGACTAATTATCGGGAATCTTGGAATAAGTCCCTGATACTGTTGGGAGAAACCGATGAGCTGCTCAAGGAATTAGCAGAAATTGATTTGAACTTTACAGTGAGGGACCGGGTTGATGTGATTGGACAAAAACAGTTATTGAGGCTTTCAGACGCTCGCCGCCGTAATGCTCTGCGCCGTTGGTTCGGTCTCCTCGGTTTGGAAAAACCAGGTTGGAACCAGTTACAACAACTGAGTCACACGGTGGCTTCAGCTGATGCAGGAGGGTTCGCGGCGCTAAGCTTTGGAGCCTGTTTGCTTTATTGTTTTAAGGGAAATTTATATGCCCTCCGTAGATCGCAAGATTTTGATAACACACAGAAATTAACTTGGCAATTGGAAAAAAGGTCTAAACTCGAGTTATCGGGTAATGGAATATTACGGGCTGAATCAGTATTAGGGTCAGGAATTCGTGCGTCTAATATTTGTAGTCTGAACATAAAATACCGAACGGGCGGGGAAGCATGCCAGCTTGTCGGGCGTCCTACGAAGCGATTAAAGAAATTACTGCAAGAGGAAGAGGTATTGCCCTGGTTACGTGAACGACTGCCTCTGTTATACCTTGAAGATGATCTTGCTTGCATTCCTGGCATTGGGGTAGCAGAGCGCTACGCTGCTCCATCTAATGAACAAGGCCTTTTGATTAGCTGGGAAGCACCGGATTTTAGTCTAAGCAGGAAATAGCTAGGTTTATCGAATTTGTCCTAAGTTTGTTCTGACTAGTTGCTTCTGGTAAGCTGTAGTTCCATCTGGAAGAGTCAGTGCCTAACTGATTCGAACTAATGAGATGGGGCCTTAATGACTCGCTATATCTTCATCACGGGCGGTGTAGTTTCTTCACTTGGTAAAGGTATTACCTCGGCGTCTCTTGGCGCTATTCTCGAGGCCCGCGGCCTTAAGATAACGATGCTCAAACTGGATCCCTATATCAACGTGGATCCGGGTACCATGAGCCCGTTTCAACATGGAGAGGTATTTGTTACTGAAGATGGAGCTGAGACCGATCTAGATCTTGGGCACTATGAGCGGTTCAGTCGAACCACAATGTCGCAGAAAAACAATTTTACCACCGGTCGGGTATATGAAGAAGTACTCAAGTGTGAACGGCGTGGTGACTATCTCGGTGCCACTATCCAGGTAATTCCGCACATTACCGACAAAATCAAACAGAGAGTGATAGATGGGGCAGGCGACACCGATGTGGCATTGGTTGAAATCGGTGGTACTGTTGGAGATATAGAATCTCAACCGTTCTTGGAAGCGATACGTCAGCTTCGTGTTGAATTAGGTTCTTCTCGGGCATTATTTCTGCATTTGACCCTGGTACCTTATATCAGCACGGCTGGCGAAACCAAAACTAAACCTACCCAGCACTCCGTAAAGGAGCTGCGCTCGATTGGTATTCAACCCGATATCTTGGTTTGTCGTTCTGAACAGGAGATTGATGAGTTAGCCCGTAAAAAGATAGCATTGTTTACCAACGTCGAACTTCCAGCTGTGGTATCGCTACCTGATACAGATTCTATCTATCGTATTCCTTCTATCCTTGGAGCGGCAGGACTGGACGAAATAGTGGTTGAGAAGCTGTGTTTGGATTGCCCAAAGGCGGATTTTTCGGAATGGGACCGGGTAGTCGACGCTGAACTGCATCCTCATCGGGAGATTAAGCTAGCTATGGTGGGCAAGTACATGGACTTACTCGATGCGTATAAATCTTTAAACGAAGCTATTACTCATGCTGGAATTCAAACTCGTACCAAGGTAAATATCAATTATATTGATTCCACCGATGTTATAGAAAAGGGTACTGGTCTGTTAGAGGGTCATGACGCAATCCTTATACCTGGGGGATTCGGAGAACGGGGCTTTGAAGGTAAGATTCTGGCTACTCAGTACGCCCGAGAGAACAAAATTCCTTATTTGGGCATTTGTCTCGGCCTACAGGCCGCTGTTATAGATTACGCTCGTAATGTGGCAGGTTTGGACGGAGCTAATAGCACTGAGTTTGACAAAAAATGCCAGCACCCCGTAATAGCGTTGATCAGCGAATGGACCACGATAACGGGCGCCACTGAGGTTAGAGATGAAAATTCAGACCTCGGTGGCACGATGCGACTAGGTGGGCAAGAGTGCACTCTTGATAAGAATTCCACTACCTATGATTGCTACAAGGAGAAAGTGATCGTTGAGCGACACCGCCATCGCTACGAAGTCAATAATAATTTCCTTGAATCCTTTACCTCTTCAGGATTAAAACTAGTAGGTAAATCCACTGACGGTATGCTGGTGGAGGTAATTGAGGTACCCGATCATCCTTGGTTTGTCGGCTGTCAGTTTCATCCGGAATTTACTTCTACACCTCGTGAGGGGCATCCACTTTTTACCGGCTTCATCTCTGCTGCGGTCGTTTATAATAAAACGCAGTATAGCGATAGCGAGGAGGGCAATAAGCTGGACGACGAACAATCGTCTATCGATAATGCCGAAATAGCGTAAGTTTGAACCCCCTAACCTTAAGATTGTCGAATAAAAATGGTAAGTAAACAAATTGATGTTGCGGGCATTTGTTTGGCAAATGACCAGCCGTTCGTATTGTTTGGTGGACTTAATGTTCTCGAATCCCGTGACTTAGCTCTTTCGGTCGCAGATCACTTCAAGCAGGTAACTACAGAGCTTGGTATTCCGTTTGTATTTAAAGCTTCTTTTGATAAGGCAAATCGCTCCTCAATTGAGTCGTATCGCGGTCCAGGACTGGAAGAAGGGTTAAAGTGGCTCAGCGATGTTAAAGCGAAGTTGGAGATACCCATTATTACCGATGTTCATGATCCAACTCAAACGGAAGCGGTAGCTGAAGTAGCCGACATACTGCAATTACCAGCTTTTTTATCCCGCCAAACTGATCTGATTGTTGCTATTGCGAAAACTGGAAAGGCGGTTAATATTAAAAAAGCTCAATTTCTGTCTCCTTTCGAGATGGGGCATATCGTCAAGAAATTTGAATCCGCGGGCAATGACCAATTGATGCTCTGCGAAAGAGGTAGTGCATTTGGTTATAACAACCTCGTCGTAGATATGCTTGGTTTTTCCACCATGAAAACTTTTGGATACCCGGTAATTTTTGATGTCACGCACTCTCTACAAAAACCTGGCGGGTTAGTAGATAGAGCAGATGGACGGCGGGCAGAAGTAACTAACTTAGCCAAGGCGGGCCTTAGTCAAGCCATTGCTGGTCTTTTTTTAGAAGCGCATCCAGATCCTAGTCAGGCTCTTTGTGACGGTCCCTCTGCTCTGCCTCTCGATAAACTAAAGGTATTTATAGAACAAATGAAGGCTCTGGACGAGCTAGTCAAGTCATTACCAATGATTGACACTGCTTAGTGTTCCGGTTTTGGCTTAAGGAAATGCCTTTGGTAAAAAATAATGGCTGAAATAACACAAATTAGAGCCCGCGAAATACTGGATTCGAGAGGCAACCCTACTGTAGAAGCGGATGTTATTCTTGCCAGCGGGGTCGTTGGTAGAGCTTGTGCCCCTTCAGGAGCATCAACTGGATCGAGGGAAGCGCTTGAACTAAGAGATAAAGATCTAAATCGTTATCTTGGCAGGGGGGTGTTAAATGCTGTCCAAAATGTGAACACTACTATCCGGGACAAGCTAGTCGGCATGAATGTCTTCGATCAGTTAAAGCTGGACCAGGCAATGTTTGACCTCGACGGGACCGATAATAAGTCTAATCTCGGTGCGAACGCTGTCCTTGCCGTATCTCTGGCCGCTGCGAGGGCAGCAGCTAATGAAAGCAATGTACCGCTATACACCCATATTGCACGCCTAAATGGCACTGAAGGGCAATATTCATTACCAGTACCGATGATGAATATCATCAATGGTGGAGAACACGCCGACAATAACGTTGATATCCAGGAATTCATGATCCAGCCTACAGGGGCTAAGACTTTCTCGGAGGCTTTGCGCTGGGGCGCTGAAGTATTTCATGCTCTGAAATCAGTGCTGAGTAAGCAAGGGTTAAATACAGCAGTGGGCGATGAAGGTGGATTTGCGCCAAATTTGCCGTCAAATGCAGCCGCGCTAGATGCTATCTTGCAAGCTGTGGAGCTTACCGGGCTTAAGATTGGCCAAAATATTTACCTCGCGCTAGATTGTGCAGCGTCAGAGTTTTATAAAGAAGGTAAATACCGACTCAGGGGAGAGAACAAAGCCTATAGTTCGAGTGAATTCGTCGACTATCTCCAGGACTTATGCGAAGGATACCCCATTCTGTCTGTCGAGGATGGAATGGATGAGATGGATTGGGAAGGATGGGCTAAATTATCGGCTCAAATAGGCGATAAAGTTCAGTTAGTAGGTGATGATTTGTTCGTCACTAATCCTCGAATTTTGCAAAGAGGAATAAACGAACATATAGCCAATTCTATACTCATTAAGTTCAATCAAATTGGCTCACTTACTGAAACGTTGAGTGCTATAAACATGGCTAAGGATGCAGGTTATTCGATCGTAATCTCGCATCGCTCTGGCGAGACGGAAGACACGACAATAGCAGATCTTGCAGTTGCCACAGCGGCCGGTCAGATAAAGACCGGGTCTTTGTGTCGATCGGATAGAGTGGCTAAGTACAACAGATTATTGCGTATTGAAGAAGAATTAGGTGAATTGTCGATTTTCAATGGATTAAAGGAGTTTGAACGGTTTAACGTCTAGCTAGCGGGCACGATCAACATGAAGATTCTCTACGCATTATTGATTTTTATCCTTTTCGCGCTGCAATACCAATTATGGATTGGTGAGAGCGGTATGCACGCTCTAAACATACTGGAAGTTGAGCTGGAGGCTCAACATAATGTCAATGAAGACCTTACAGAGCGCAATCTGCTACTTGAAATTGAGGTGTTGGACCTAAAAAACGGTCTAGAAGCTGTGGAAGAGCGCGCTAGGTCAGAATTAGGCATGATAAAGGATGGCGAAGTTTTCTACTTACTGATAGAAAAATGACTCTTTCACTATGGACTCAATAACCATAGGACTCAGAAGATTTTACTATGACAATTTGGGCTATTTTGCCAGCCGCTGGCGTTGGCCGTCGCATGGGATCGAGCACTCCCAAACAATACCTGCGCTTAAATGGCGTTCCTGTTATTTTGTTAACTTTGCAACGTTTGGCAGCAGTTAATGACATTGAAAAAATCATTGTTGTGGTTCATCCCGATGATAATAACTGGAAAACTCTTGGATTGGAGGCTGATCAAAAGTTCAAGTTCGTGTCAGGAGGTGAAGAGCGCCAGCACTCTGTGCTCAACGGGTTATTAGCACTTGGCGACAAGGCTGATGAGAACGATTGGGTACTGGTTCATGATGCGGTTCGGCCTTGTGTTGAGATTTCTGACATTGAAAAACTGATTTCTACCTTGCGGCCTCATAATATCGGCGGGCTTCTTGGGAGCACCTCGAATAATACGCTCAAACTTGTAAATAAGCAGCAAGAAGTGGTTGTTACCATCGATCGCAGTAATTATTGGAACGCATTGACTCCCCAAATGTTTCGTTATGGATTACTCAAAGAAGCTATAGAAAAGATCATAGAAGAAGGATTAGTGATAACAGACGAAGCGGCAGCGATGGAGTTTATGGGACACCGTCCTCAAATAATCGAAGGTAGCAAATTTAATATCAAGATTACCCGTGAACAAGATTTAATTCTAGCGGGCATGATCCTTGATTTAAACAATGGGGAATCATGAAGCGGAGTGTTAAATAAGCCTATTCTAGAGGGCTAGAAGAGGAAACTCTATGAATGTTGACAGCATGCGGATAGGGCATGGTTTTGACGTACACCGATTTACAGAGAATTTTGATACGAACAAACCGTTAAAATTGGCGGGTCGGGTGCTACCGGTTCAGCTTAGTCTAGACGCTCATTCCGATGGCGATCTTGTTTTACATGCTGTCTGTGATGCAATACTAGGAGCTATAGCTGCAGGAGATATTGGGGAGCACTTTCCTTGCAATGATACGTCTCTGGCCGGCATCGATAGTGCTGAATTGTTAGACCGGGTATTGCAATTGGCTGATAGCCAGCAGTTTCGGCTTATAAATGTCGATATTACTATTATTGCTCAAGTGCCGAAACTGAGCCCCTATCGTCAGGAGTTAACAGCCAGTCTCTGTAGCCTGCTTTGCTTAGGTTCTGATCGGGTAAATTTAAAAGCTTCTACTACTGAGCGACTCGGTTATATCGGACGTGAGGAAGGTATTGCGTGTCATGCTGTAGTTTTGATGCATACTAATGCTTGACTCAATAGAACCTTCTCCAAGGCAAGACCTCGATTTGAAACAGATAAGTGAGCTTAATTACATTGGGGGCGCGCCTGACACAAGTGCGTTGATTAAAAAAGAGTTCGTCGATTTCAGAGTAGATGAGGAGCTTGGTTTTCCGCTCAGCCATGATGGGGAGCATCTCTATCTACGTATTCGGAAAACCGGACTATCCACAGTTGAGGTAGCTAGGCGCTTAGCCGAAGTAAGTGAAGCGAGCCTTAGCGATATTGGATACAGCGGTATGAAGGATAAACGAGGAGAATGCACTCAATGGTTTAGTATGCCGTTTTCTCGAACAGAGGAAGAACGACTCAGAGAAATAGAGGATGGGTTCATAGAAATTTTAGATGCTGAACGGAACAGTCGTAAACTTAGGATTGGTAGCCATAAAAAAAATAGGTTTGAAATTTTGTTGCGGCAATGCCAGGGTCGAAAGTTCGTTTTCGAAGAAAGATTGGACTTAATTAAAACTTCAGGAGTGCCTAATTATTTTGGTTCACAGCGCTTCGGTAAGGACATGAGCAATCTAACTCAGGTAATGCAGTTATTTCGGAGCGAAATAGAAATAAGTGCGAGTGATCGTATCAATGTTAAAGCTAGGAAGAAACGTAGTATGTTATTCTCGGCCGCGCGTGGATATTTATTTAACCAAGTTCTTTCAGAGCGTATCCAGCAAAAAAATTGGAACCAGTTTGTGCCTGGAGATGTATTGAATCTAGCAGGTACTAATCGTTATTTCTTAGTAGAAAATGGATGCTGGGACGATAAATTACAACGCCGATTGGATAGCTTTGATATTCATATTTCAGGTCCTTTAGCTGGTGTACAGGACCCTCGGGAGAAATATATAAGTAATGACATGGCGGCCCGTCTTGAAGAGGCAGTATTGGTAAAATTTCAGAATTTGTTATGCGGGTTAATTAGCTTTGGGCTAAAAACCAACCGCCGGCCGCTGCGCTTTGTTCCAGAGAATCTCAAATGGAATTGGTTAACACCGGAAGAACTTAAACTGCAGTTCACGCTTCCCCGGGGAGCATACGCAACTAGTTTGTTGCGTGAACTTTGTAAGATAAGTTCATTCGGTAATACTGGTATCGAACTTTGAGTAGGAAGCACAATATAAACGGGATCGGCATGACTTCTCAGCGTACCAGAGAAAGATTGCTAGGAAGGTTACTAGAGCAAGGCATCAAGAGCATGGAGGTGTTAGATATCATGCGTTCTACTCCGAGACATATATTTCTTGATGAAGCTCTAGCCCATCGAGCATATGAGGATGTGGCATTGCCTATAGGGCATAACCAGACGATTTCCCAGCCGTATATAGTGGCTCGCATGACCGAAGCGTGTGTCATGGGCGGAAAATTAGACAAGGTGCTTGAGATAGGTACCGGGAGTGGCTACCAGACCGCTATTTTAGCTTCCCTGGCTAAGAAGGTGTACACCATAGAGAGAATTAAACCCTTGCTAGATAAAGCCAAAAAGAAATTAAAACTGTTAAAGCTCAGNAATATTGATTACAAACATGACGATGGAACTTTAGGGTGGGANGAAAAAGCGCCCTTTGATGCAATCCTNACAACAGCAGCTCCGCAGACNGTGCCTAANGAACTACTGNGNCAATTGGCGGACGGNGGAAGGCTGGTTATTCCNGTAGGTGGAGAAGGGCAGCAGAAATTAAAACTAATAACCANGAAAGATGAAGANTTCCGCGAAGATGTCCTAAATCTGGTGCGTTTTGTGCCGTTATTAAAGGGGCAGTTGCACCGTTAGTTAAGGTATTTTATCCATGACGCTCGATAAACACAGGAATCACGCTCAGGGTGAGCCGGCGCCTGCGTCAAGAATGAGTGCAACAGACTGCGTCTTACTCTATCTGAAAGGTCTGGCAATGGGGCTCGGCGATTCCGTGCCAGGTGTATCGGGCGGAACAGTAGCAGTTATTACTAATATCTATGCCCGACTGATTTTTGCCATCAGGGCGGTAGATCTGAAAGCCTGCAAGTTGCTCATTAAAGGCGAATTGCCTGCACTGTGGCGACATATAGACGGGACGTTTCTGTTAATACTGGGGGTCGGTATCCTAAGTGGCTTGCTTTTCTCAGCAAGTACAATTCTGTTTCTTTTAGACAATTACTTTGAAGCTCTAATGGGATTTTTCATCGGTCTGGTACTGTCTTCGGTGTGGCTGCTGAAAGGCGAGTCCGATTTTGTTCTTTGGCGCAATGAAATTGCTCTCGTTATTGGTTTCTTGCTGGCATTTCTGCTAAGCCGCATAAACCCCTGGATTATCGAAATAAGTTTTTTTTACGTATTCCTTAGCGGCATGATTGCCATATGCGCAATGATACTGCCAGGCTTGTCTGGCGCATTTATTCTATTGCTGTTGGGGGTCTACCAGTACATGCTTAACGCATTAGTGGAGATAGAGCTGTTGAATATATTGGTCTTCTTTATTGGATGTATTATCGGGCTATTAGCGTTTTCAAGATTGCTGGCTTGGATGTTGCGCTTCTATCACCAGCTGAGCTATGGCTTCATCACTGGCGTTCTATTAGGTTCGGTATTTAGTTTATGGCCGTGGCAACAGGTGGTCAGTTCATACCTAGACTCGGAAGGTAGGCCTCTTCCATTACAAACTATCAATGTCTTGCCGTTAAACTATGCAGAGATCACGGGAAATGATCCCATGCTTATGCTTACGGCACTGAGTTTTTTGGTAGGGATTACGGTAGTAATGTTGCTGCGTTGGATCGCATATCCGCTTATCTTGCAGAAGTAAAATTTTTAAATTTAGGAATGCCTTGTGGAATTTACGTTTTCAAGAGCTAAAAAATGGTACGGACGGATTGCGTTGGTGGTCTCAGCTTTTATTCAGGTTGGATGTGGAGGTAATTACCAGGCGCCGGTATCTGAGCAAGGTGAGCAACAGTTAACAAGGGTTCCAATGATCGTAGACACTTCGGCTCCGGATCGTAGTTACAATCTCTCGAGCGATCCAGTTACCACTGAAAATTCGTTCCTCGGGGGCGGTTCTGCTTTCCGAACTTATCACGTACGGGCTGGCGACACGCTGTTTTCTATAGCATTTGAGCACGATCTGGACTTTCGAAGCTTGGCGATAGCTAACAATTTAAATCCACCCTATACGATTTTAGTGGGGCAAGAGATTAGTTTTAGTACCAGTCCTGCTACGGCGGTCGGTAACAACATTGGTGAACCTGTTGGTAATAATTCGATAGCGCAGACACAGGGTAGTATTTCCCGTGCCGAAGGATTGATACGGACTGCTATCAGTATCGACAGTAATCAACTAAATTGGCGATGGCCGCATCAGGGTGGAGTTATAAGAGGCTTTGAAGCCGATATAAATAAAGGGATCGACATAAGGGGCCAAATCGGTGATCCAGTTTTCGCAGCAGGTAATGGTGATGTAGTATATTCCGGNCGGGCGGTACAGGGCAGTGGTAACCTAATTATCATTCGTCACAGCGACCGTTATCTGAGTGCTTACGCCCATAACAGCACCATGCTGGTAGGTGAAGGTGCTAGCGTACAGGCGGGAGAAACGATAGCTGAGGTTGGCAGTAATTCAAACGGTATAGCGATGTTGCACTTTGAAATTCGGCTCGATGGGAAATCAGTGGACCCAACGAACTTGTTACCTGATCGCTAGATCAATCGAGATAAATCACNGATTNATTTATATCTCTAGGTATTCACGCTTATTCGTCTTATCTGCCCAGTTTTCGGCTTCTGGCAGNGGGTCTTTTTTCTCGGTAATATTAGGCCATTTCTCAGCCAGCTCTGCGTTGAGCTGTANAAATTCCTGTTGATCTTCGGGTAATTCGTCTTCGGCGTAAATGGCGTCTACCGGGCATTCAGGTTCGCACAGTGCACAATCAATACATTCATCGGGATGGATTACGAGGAAATTCGGACCTTCGTAGAAACAATCTACTGGGCAAACCTCGACACAGTCAGTNTGCTTACAGCGAATACAAGTGTCNGCAACTACAAATGTCATATTTTTTCAATCCTTTCTATCGATCTCTGGTGTCAGCGGCATACCCTGGCAATCGTGCTCGCTGAGAGCCTATGCGGCACGCATTCTAACAGGTTTTTCCCGTATTTTCTCAATCACTCAGTGGTTTTATTCTTGAGCTCATAGAGTATCGATAAGGCTTCTTTAGCAGTGATTTCGTCAGGATTTAACTGTCTGAGATACTCAATTGCTGGGTGGGTAGGAATACCGAAAAGATCGCCCTGATCCTGTTGGCTTGTTTGGGANGATTGACGTGTTTTTGTCAATTGAGTCCTCCCGGGTAGTGCCTCGTTTTCGAGNTGGGTAAGTTTTTNGCGCGCCTCNCCAATGACTAGNTCAGGAATTCCGGCTAGTTGAGCTACTTGNAGACCGTAACTTTGGTTGGCTGCTCCCGATTTTACTAGATGAAGGAAAACGATTCCTTCCTCGTATTCGATGGCATCCATATGGACATTGGCAATATTGCTATAATTTTCTGGTAGGCTGGTGAGCTCAAAATAATGGGTAGCGAACAAGGTATAAGCTTGCAGTTTTTCGGTAATGTAAACTGCCGCTGCCCAGGCCAAGGATAGCCCATCGAAAGTACTAGTACCACGGCCGATCTCATCCATTAATACTAAGCTGAAGGGAGTCGCGTTGTGCAAGATGTTAGCGGTCTCGGTCATTTCCACCATGAAGGTAGATCGACCCCCCGCTAGATCATCAGAAGATCCAATGCGNGTGAAAATCCGATCGATAGGCCCAATACGAGCCATGCTTGCGGGAACCCAGCTACCGCAAAGTGCTAATACCAGAATTAGGGCTGTCTGGCGCATATAAGTTGATTTACCGCCCATATTTGGACCGGTTATGATGAGCATTTTCTGCTGNTCGTTGAGGTAGAGATCATTAGCCACAAAGCTATCTTCNGTGACCTGTTCNACAACAGGGTGTCGACCATTCTCAATGNAAATACCAGCCTCATGGACAAGTGTGGGTTGAGAATAATCTAGGTTAACCGCACGTTCAGCAAAATTGTTCAGTACATCCAACTCTGCGATGGCTTCGGAACTGGTAATGAGACTACTAAGTTCTTCGGCTAACTTATCTAGAAGGGNTTCGTAAAGTTCTTTCTCTCGCGCTAGAGCTTTGCTTTTAGAGCTTAGTGCCTTGTCTTCGAATTCTTTCAGTTCTGGGGTAATGAAGCGCTCTGCATTTTTAAGTGTTTGACGGCGAACATACTCCGCAGGGAGTGTCTTCGTCGCTTGGCCTTTACTCACTTCAATGTAGTANCCATGCACCCGATTGAAACCGACTTTGAGAGTACTAAGGCCGGTTCGTTCTTTTTCTTTAACTTCAAGATCCACCAGATATTGGCCTGCGTTGCTGCTAAGATTTCTTAACTCATCTAGTTCAGTGTCGTAATCCGATGCTATAACTCCGCCTTCCCGAATGACTACCGGTGGATTTGAAGAAATAGCTCGCTGAAGCAAGGAAGTTTGATCAGGAAAAAGGCTGATACGAGTCGATAATATTTGCACTGAATCCGTATCTATTTGTCTAAGTAATTCCTGTAGTGAAGGAAGGATAAGTAGGCTGTCCCGCAGTCTGGTTAGGTCTCGGGGACGAGCTGAACGTAGGCCTAGTCGTGCTAAGATGCGCTCTAAATCTCCGATACCCTGCAGAAGCTGTGACAGTGTCTCGAAATTGTAATCTTTGATAAGAGCGGCCACTACCTGTTGTCGTGATTGTAGTTTCTGATGATCCCGCAGCGGCCGATTGACCCAACGTGACATTAATCGACTTCCCATAGTAGTGGACGTATTATCCATGATCGCAANAAGGGTGTTGTCAGGACCGCCTGCCAGATTTGTATCTAATTCNAGGTTTCGCCTGCTTGCTGCATCGAGAATTACNCTATCACTTAGTTGTTCAACTCTGATTCCTCGGATATGCGGTAATTCACGCTTTTGAGTTTCCTTGGCATATTGCAATAGGCAGCCAGCCGCCTGGAGAGCGATGTGCATATCCTGACAATCGAATGCGGTCAAATCACGTGTATTAAAATGCTGAGTGAGCATTCGAATCGCGTTATCCAGTTCAAATTCCCAGACTGGACGCTCACGTTTGGCTGGATGGCTCACCAATGCATGCACCTGTCTTAGCTCTTCACTTAGTAATATCTCTGCTGGTTTGATGCGCTCAATCTCTGTTAGCAAGGCATCTTTTCCGTTTACTTCAGTTAGTACGAAACGCCCGCTATTAATGTCCATGAAGGCTAGACCAAAAGTAATTACTTTTTGATCAGCGCATATAGCCATTAAACAGTTGTCCTTATGATCGTCTAGTAATGCTTCATCACTGGCTGTACCAGGCGTAATGATACGTACTACTTGCCGTTCAACTGGTCCCTTTGTGCTGCTTGGGTCACCAATTTGCTCGCATATTGCAACGGATAGGCCTTTCTCTACCAACTTCACTAGGTAACGATCGACAGCATGGAAAGGGATACCACACATAGGTATTGGCTGCCCTGCGGATTTACCGCGAGCGGTAAGTGTAATATCCAGAATGTCTGCGGCGTGTCTGGCATCGTCATAGAAGAGCTCATAGAAATCTCCCATACGATAGAATAATAAGTTGTCTTGATTCTGAGCCTTGATGCGCAGGTACTGCTGCATCATTGGGGTGTGTGATTGCTCGCCGGTCAATATTGTGTGATTTTATTATGGTTAGTAAAGAGTAGTAATTCTACACGAATCAATGGAAACAGAGTTATCAGATTTCTTGATCTTTTACGTCATTTTAATTGAGTGATTTAAAAGCATCCTAACTAGTTAATTTTTTTCCAGGCCCGGAGATAATTACAAGGGAGGGTACGGGAAGTTACATTGACTATTTGCTTCGCTCGAGCTTCTCGCTAACATAGCTTCATGACTTATAATTCTGTTTCTACTATACCTGAGCTTGTGCAAGAGCTTGCCAATAAGCTCCTTGCTAAAAAGCTTATTATGGCCACGGCCGAATCCTGCACTGGAGGATGGATTTCCGAATCTCTCACATCGCGAGCAGGCAGTTCTAACTGGTTCGATACAGGTTTTGTGACCTACTCCGACGACGCCAAGCAACGACTGCTGGAAGTGCCTTCTAGCCTTTTTGAATATGGAGGTCCAGGTGCCGTGAGTGAAGAGACCGTAAGGGCCATGGCACATGGAGCGATTCGAAATAGCCGTGCCAACATCGCTGTGGCCGTTAGTGGTATTGCTGGCCCCGATGGAGGCAACCTCGAGAAACCTGTTGGTACAGTATGGATTGCATGGCAGTGGGAAGATAAGATCTTGTCTAGGTGTTTTTGCTTTAGTGGTGGTCGAGAGGCAGTGCGGTTAGCTACTGTGATGGCTGCTCTGGAAGGTACTTTAACATTGCTGGGTTAAATTGCTCGGTAGTCCTAGAAATCGGAGAATCTAACAAAAAACTAAAGTAAACTGGGGTTTTGCCAATATACTGGTTGTATGTACAGTGTTTTTTTGGTTAAATTAATACTGTTTATGCATACAGTAAATGAAGAATTTTTGTAATCGGACGTGGCTGGGTTGGATATTGTATCTAGAGGACCACTGATAGAAGTGAACGCTGAAGCAAAGCCAAAAGTCAGTACAAGCCTAGGGTGATATTCAATTTAGCCGACCAAATGCAGCAAGATCAAGATCTTGTATAGGATTTACTTAAAAATAGAAGGTAGTTGGGAACAGGCTACTATTTTAGTTAAGGCTCGGGCTACCGGGGATTAACGTGAATGTAACGACTGCATTACTCATGGAATCAGCATCAGTTGTTTAGGAATACCAAGGATACAACTATGAACGAAGATAACAGCAACAAAGAAAAAGCACTGGCCGCAGCCCTGTCGCAAATCGAAAGACAATTCGGTAAGGGTTCCATGATGCGACTTGGGGATACTGAACGCGAAGCTATTCCCGTAATTCCTACTGGTTCACTGGGTCTGGATGTAGCACTAGGTATAGGTGGCTTGCCAAGAGGGCGAATTGTAGAAATCTACGGGCCTGAAGCGTCCGGTAAGACAACATTAACCTTACAAGTCATAGCTGAGGCTCAGAAAGCCGGTGGTAGTTGTGCTTTTATCGATGCCGAGCATGCGCTAGACCCGGTCTATGCCAAGAATCTCGGCGTAGATGTAGATAATCTATTAGTCAGCCAACCCGATACTGGAGAGCAGGCACTAGAGATATGTGACATGGTAGTTCGTTCTGGGGCTCTAGACGTGGTTGTTATAGATTCAGTAGCAGCTTTGACTCCTAAAGCGGAAATCGAAGGCGATATGGGTGATAGCCATATGGGGTTACAGGCCCGGCTAATGTCCCAGGCATTACGAAAAATGGCTGGCAACATTAAAAATTCGAACACGCTAGTGGTCTTCATCAATCAAATCCGAATGAAAATCGGTGTAATGTTCGGTTCACCCGAAACTACCACTGGAGGTAATGCACTGAAGTTCTACGCTTCTGTACGCCTTGATATTCGGCGCATTGGTTCTATCAAGGAAGGTGATGAAGTGGTAGGCAATGAGACTCGTGTGAAGGTAGTAAAGAACAAAGTCGCCCCTCCATTTAGGCAAACCGAATTCCAAATCATGTATGGAAAAGGTATCCATCATTTAGGAGAGGTCATTGACTTGGCCGTAAAACAAGGTCTGATTGAAAAATCTGGAGCCTGGTATGCTTACAAAGGTGAAAAAATAGGACAGGGGAAGAAGAATGTAGCCTTGTACCTTGAAGAGAACTTAAATATTGCCAATGAAATTGAAAATATCATAAGAAAAGAATTACTGGGTGACAACTCCGATTCGCGCAAAGAGGATGAGAAAGAAGCGATCGCTGCTAGTGACGATGTAGTAGTACTAGCGGACGCGAAAGCTGCATCATAATTAGTCTCAATTAAATATAGAATTGTTCGCATAGGTATTTACCCGGCTAAAGATGTCCCCGTTCTCCGGCGGGCCGCCATGGATTTCTTGGCCCGTCGGGAACATTCTCTGTATGAGCTCGAGCATAAACTTCGTCGCAAGTTTCTAGTAGCTGATACCTCACTTATTCGAGAGGTATTAACGCACCTAGAAGAAGAAAATCTATTATCAGATACGCGATTCACTGAAAGTTATATCCGTTATAAAAAAGAACGTGGGTTTGGGTATCTAAAAATACGGGAAGATCTTATAGCCAAGGGTATTGACCATAAAATTATTGAAGGCAAACTTCTTGTCGATGACGAGTGGCTTGCGATAATCCATAGGGTTATTAATAAAAAGGTTGGCGATAACAAAACAATAACAGTAAAGTCCAGGGAACATTCAAAACTGATCCGGTTCCTCATGATGCGGGGATTTAAGAGGGAGGAGATCTCTGAAGCGGTGTCGAATTTGCGGTGTTAGCAGTATTAAATATTAATTCTTAAATCTTGAGCCAAACACAATAAATTGAAGTTATTTTTCTAGTTAGACTGAAGAAGTAATTTTGAGAATAATGCGCGATCTGACCTTTGGAGTGTCGATATTCAACTCGCTGAATGCTGAACTATAGATTATTAGATGAAACTGATTAAACCATTTCGTGGGCTAAGACCCCCCAGGAACCTGGCCAATAAAGTAGCCTCTCACCCGTATGATGTGCTAAACCGAAAGGAAGCGTATGAAATAGCGAAAGATAACCCTTACAGTTTTTTGCATATCAACAAACCTGAAGTAGATCTCGATCACCAAATAGATCCCTATGACAAGGAAGTTTATACAAAAGGAAAAGAGAACCTTACGAAGTTTATTCAAGAGGGGACCCTCAAGCGAGATGAGGAAGACAATTACTACGTGTATAAACAGATAATGGGAGCACATGAACAAATCGGTCTGGTAGCGGTAGCATCTGTGGAAGCGTATGAAAAAAACTTGATAAAAAAACATGAATTTACCAGACCGCACAAAGAAGATGATCGGGTGAATCACATGAAAAGTGTAGGTGCGCAGGTAGGACCAGTATTTTTAACTTACAAATCTGTTGATACCGTCAATCACCTTATAAACCAAATCACGGACACGGAGCCCGAATATGACTTCGAGGCTGATTTCAATACTCGACATGTATTTTGGGTTGTTAAAGATAGAAATATGGTAAGAAAGATAGATTCGGCGTTTGATGGAATAGATCATTTATACGTAGCAGATGGTCATCACCGATCTGCTGCGGCGTCCCGAATTAAGAACCTATACAAAGCTCGGAATCCGGCACACACCGGTGAAGAATCTTATAATTTTTTCCTTGTAGTGCTAGTTCCAGACAATCAGGTTCAAATTTTGGATTACAACCGGGTAGTTAAAATAGAAAATACTATATTTCCCACCGAATTTTTGAATAGATTAAGTGAGAACTTCGATATTGTTCCGATAAAAAATGCGACTATGGCGAAGCCAAGTATGCCCAAATGTTTTGCTCTTTACCTGAATAAGTGCTGGTACCAATTAACAGTAACTAACAAGCTTAGAGGTCAAATTGATGAAAACAAACCTAAAGAAAGTCTTGATGTGAGCATAATGCAGAATGCCGTTTTTGAGCCTTTATTGGGCATCAAAGATCAACGTAGCGATAAACGGATAGATTTTGTTGGAGGTATTCGTGGACTGGAAGAGTTAGAAACTCGAGTTAACTTGGGGGAATGGGAGGCAGCGGTTGCGTTTTATCCGACTTCAGTTGAAAGCTTAATGACAATAGCCGATGCGGATGAAGTCATGCCACCCAAATCCACTTGGTTTGAGCCTAAGCTTAAAAGTGGTCTTGTTGTGCACATGCTCGACGGCAATGATTAGCCTTATAGCTTGACGTCAAAGCCAAGTTCTCTTCTTTATAAAAATAGATTTCTCGGAAATAAAAAGACAGTGGTTTTAAAAAATGCAGTCCCGCTAATAAAAGCAGGGACTGCAAATCAGTCTCAAGGATTCCTTTCCAGCCATCATCCTTAATCTGGTAAAACAGTTTTTAGTCAATTGCCTAAGCGGCATCCTGTTGTTCCGGAGCATTAACAGTGTTGATATCGATTACCTTGCTCTTATTTGTCTCGATCGGAATTGATTTCGGTTTCATAGCTTCGGGGATCTCACGAGCTAAGTCGATGTGCAATAGCCCATTTTCTAAGTGGGCTTGAATGATTTTTACATGATCTGCAAGTTGGAACCGCCTTTCAAAATTGCGCGCTGCGATACCTTGATGGAGATAATTTCGAGCTATCTCTTCTGGACTTTGTCTATTACCTTTCACGGTAAGTAGTTGTTTCTCAGTTTTAATATCCAGTTCACTTTCAATGAATCCTGCCACAGCCATCGTAATCCGGTACTGATCTGTATCGAACAATTCTATATTGTAGTGTGGATAGCCATTGGTATTTGAATCGGTTCGATTGACGGCATTCAGTAGATTAGATACGTGATCGAATCCTATGGTTGTTCTATATAAAGGTGAAAAATCTAAAGTGTTCATAACATATCCTCATGGGAAGCCCAGAATATTATCGAAGACAACAATACACAGGCAGTTAAGCAATATGGTAATAAATGAGCCCATCATAAAGATCAGGCTTGTCCGTAAGACTTCGCTTAAGACGACTTACTTCAATATCTTATATGGGGCCAGGTTTGGAAGCTTCAAGTCTATTAAAGGTCTTCTAGAATATTTGTGTCGTAGTAAAGAGAATCACTCACAGTCTAAATATCACTTTTGTTATATGAAAATCTAGCTTACCAATAAGTCCATAAACTCGTTAACAGGAGTCTGTTCGAGTTGCTTCTGATTTTTGCATAGAGTATAAATCTTGCGACATCGCTTAGGGGGAAAACGAGTAGCCAAGTTAGCTTGGAATTTTTCCTCTAGCAGAGGAATCCCTTCACTCCTTCGCCGCCTATGACCTAGTGGATACTTAACTTCTACTTTGTTAGTACTGGTTCCATTTTTAAAGAAAATCTGTAATGCATTAGCTATACTGCGCTTTTCGGGCTCCATATATTCTTTCGTATATGTGGCATCTTCATAGATTTCCATTTTCTGTCTAAGTTCATCAATAATCGCGTGTGCTTCGTGGAAACTGTCCTCGTAATGCTCTGCTATTAGGTTTCCGAAAACTAATGCAACAGCTGTCATATATTGTAAACAATGATCACGATCCGCTGGATTATTAAGAGGGCCAACTTTACTAATGATTCGAATAGCGGACTCATGGGTATGTATCACTATTTTTTCGATCGTATCCAGGCAATTACTTACCTCAGGGTGTAATTTTACAGCGGCCTCGATCGCTGTTTGGGAATGAAATTCAGCGGGAAACGAGATTTTAAAAAGAACATTTTCCATAACATAACTTTTATAATCTCTAGAAAATATAAAAGGGTTCCCATTAAAACAGACGTCATAGAAACCCCAGGTCCGAGCTGTTAGCGCGCTAGGATAACCAATCTCCCCTCGTAAGGTCAGATCTGCTAGCCGCACGGCTCGCGAAGTTGCATCGCCAGCAGCCCAAGATTTTCGAGGCCCCGCATTTGGGGCATGCCGATAAGTACGGAGGCTAGAACCGTCCAACCAAGCTTGAGATAGGGCATCGATTATCTGCTTACAGGAACCCCCTAGCATATGTGTTGCTACGGCGGTTGAGGCTACACGAACCAATAAAACATGGCATAAACCAACGCGGTTAAAACTGTTTTCAAGAGCTATAACCCCCTGAATCTCATGCGCTTTTATCATGGCTATTAGCACATTGCGCATAGTTAGCGGATGGTTGTGGGTTGCTATTTTCTGCTGAGAGATAAAATCAGCGACAGAGAGGATAGCGCCGAGGTTATCAGATGGGTGACCCCACTCGGCTGCGAGCCAGGTATCATTGTAATCCAACCATCGGATCATACAGCCGATATCCCATGCAGCTTTAGCCGGGTCTAAACGGAACATAGTGCCCGGCACTCTGGCGCCGTTTGGTACTATGGTGCCTTCTACAAGAGGCCCAAGTAGTTTTGTGCATTCTGGGAATTGTTGAGATAGAAAAGCGCAACCTAGTGCATCCATCAAGCAATTTCTGGCGGTATCATAGGCCTCTACTGACTTGATCTCGTAATTACATACGTAATCAGCAATATCCACAAGCACACGATCAGGATCGGGACGGGTATTTAAATCTACATTTGTATTCATTTTAAAATTACTAATTTGAAATGGCTTTCGAAAAATTAAGTACTAATTTTCGCGAATTCATTAAATGAATTGATATCATCAAGGTAACTTCAATCGTCTCTTAGTGTTTTTAGGAAACGAAAATTTGTGAAAACGGCGGAAGTTAGATTACTGATAACGTTATTCCCTACCTATTTTCGATATCTATCCATTCTGAGGTTTCCGGGCCTATGTAATTGGCACTAGGCCGAATAATTCGGTTATCAGCTCGTTGTTCCTTCACATGTGCGGCCCAACCTGTGACTCTGGACATTACGAAAATAGGCGTAAATAGTTTTGTAGGAATGCCCATAAAGTGATAGGCAGGAGCATGAAAAAAATCGGCGTTGCAAAACAGTTTTTTCTCCCGCCACATTACCTCTTCGCAGCGTTCAGAAACAGGGTAAAGCAGTGCATCGCCCGTATGATCTGCGAGTTTTTTCGCCCATCTTTTAATAATAGTGTTACGAGGGTCAGATTTTCGATAAATGGCGTGCCCAAAACCCATCACTTTTTCTTTTCGCTCTAGCATACCTAAAAGTTCCTTTTCGGCTTCATCTGGGCTGCTCCAGTTTTGGATCATTTCCATCGCAGCTTCATTAGCTCCTCCATGCAAAGGCCCCCTAAGGCTGCCGATAGCGGCGGTAATGCATGAATGCATATCAGACATAGTCGAGGCACAGACCCGAGCGGTAAATGTTGACGCATTAAATTCATGTTCAGCGTAGAGAATTAAGGACACGTTCATAACTTGGCGAAACAATTCGCTTGGTGCCTCTCCATTTAACATATGCAAAAAATGCCCACCGATTGAGTCGTCATCTAGATCCGTAGAAAGGCGAGTGCCTTTGTGCGAAAAAATGTACCAATAGCAAATGATGGAGGGAAATACTGCGATTAGTCGGTCAATAACTTCATCTTGCCCTGAGAAATCGGTCTCTGTCTCAAGATTGCCCAGCATTGAACAGCCTGAGCGCAGAACATCCATTGGATGGGCACTGGCAGGGATTCGTTCTAGCATATCTCTAAGCTTCTGAGGAAGGTGACGCAAGCGTTTGAGTTTATTAATATATCTGTCGAGATCGGTTTGGGTGGGGAGATCGCCTTTTAGCAGTAGATAGGCTATTTCTTCGAATTTCGCTTTCTCGGCGAGCAGACTGATGTCTAAACCACGGTAAGTTAGGCCAGTACCGGTTTTGCCTACAGTGCAGAGGGCAGTTTCACCAGCCACTTGCCCTCTAAGTCCTGCTCCACCGAGTTTCTTGTCCGACATTTTGTTTCTCCGACGGTGTTTTTGTAACTTCCTAATACAGTTTCCGATATTTATATGAAGTAAATGAGGTAATTATTTGAAAAATCTAATTTTTTACAGAAAATAACGCGTCTATTTTCTCCTCGTAAGCGTGATAGCCAAGTACTTTATACAGTTCAGCGCGTGTCTGCATCTTTTCCAAGACCGCTCGCTGGTCACCGTTGATGGCTATAGCTTGATAGACCTCTAGAGCCGCTTTACTTATAGCCCGGAAAGCACTCAGGGGGTACAGCACCATAGAGACGCCCGAATCGGCTAATTCTTGGCAGTTGAATAATGGTGTCTTTCCGAACTCCGTTATATTAGCGAGGATCGGTACGTCCACAGATTCGGAAAACCGCCTGTATTGATTTAAATCTAGAATTGCTTCTGGGAATATAGCGTCAGCCCCCGCTTCCACGCATGCTACAGCGCGCTCAACGGCAGCATCCAGGCCCTCACGTGCGAGAGCATCGGTTCTCGCCATTACTACGAAATTAGTATCAACTTTAGCATCAACTGCTGCTTTGACTCGGTCAACCATTTCCTCCTGGCTTACGATCTCTTTATTGGGTCGGTGTCCGCACCGCTTCTGGGAAACCTGGTCTTCCAGGTGCACCGCTGCGGCACCGGCTTTCTCCATCGCCTTAATAGTCCGGGAAATGTTTAAGGCACCGCCCCAGCCTGTATCGATATCTACTAGAAGAGGAATACTAGTCGCATTACAAATGCGTTCCACATCGATAATTACATCATTGAGATTGGTGACGCCAAGATCCGGCAGGCCATATGAGGCATTAGCTACGCCACCCCCAGATAGATATATTGCTTCGTGCCCGGCATCCTCGGCTAGCATGGCACAATAAGCATTGATGGTACCTACAATTTGAAGCGGCTTGCATTTTTCCAGTGCTAAACGAAATTTTAGTCCAGCTGATTTCTCATTCATAATAATTTCTCAACTATCAATTTATAGCTATTCAATATCTAATTGATTTATAAGAGTTTTTCTGGCATTTGAAATATGACGCCTCATCAATAATGCTGCCAGTTCGGCATCCTTATTTTCGATAGCGTCTACGATTTGGTGGTGTTCGTGGAAGGCTCGCTCGGGCCTGCTAGGCTTGCTGCTAGTTTGCACGCGATAAAGGCGCAATAGATGATAAAGTTCTTCACAAAGTATGGTAAAAAGCCGAGCATTACCGCTTAACTGTATTATGAGGTAATGAAAATCTAAATCGCCTTCTTTTTGGTAGTACAGTTGTCCGTTTTCTGATTGGATCTGTTTCTCATGCGCCGTAAGTAATTCTCGTAGCTTGTGACAATCTTTGGGCGTTGATTTTTCGGCAGCCAATCTACAGGCTAAACTTTCTAACGCTTCTCTTATTTCATATATTTCAATAGTTTGAGATCTATTTAAAGAAATAACATTAGCCCCAATATGAGGTGTAATCTCAACGAGCTTACAACCTTCTAGGCGTCGTATTGCCTCTCGAAGGGGTCCTCGACTAATACCGTATTGTCTGCTTAGCTGGGGTTCGTTGACTTTTGAGCCAGGTATTAATTCGCCTTTCACGATGGCCGTTCGTATTTGGTTGAACACATTATCTGCCAGAGTAGTGGAAGCACTGGATGTTTTAGACACGCGGTTCGATAATGATTCAGTTTTCATAGCCGTAGATGCACTCGATATTGTCAACAATAAGTCCGTAAAATTCAATTACCTCTTATAAATAAACATTATATCAATAGAATTGTCGACATTACAGCAGTTGAACGTAGATATCTCGCTTAATGGCACTTTGAGATGCTATGTTTAAACTTTCGTGTAAAGCTCATACCTTTAATTTAATAAAAACTTAGTTTAATGGCCTTCGGCAGATTTCAGGATTTCCTCGGCGCTTTGGTTAAACGCCAGCGCGGCCTCTTTTTCTCTAGTGGTGAAGCAGCATCGATCGATGAGCTTCTTAACAAGCTTATGGGTACGGTAGGAGAAGTGTCAGGTATAGTTACTGCAAGACAAGTTCTTGACCATTACAAGGAGCTACCAACCGAGCAGAAACTTCTATTTTTTGAGAATCTTGAAAAGAACTTTAATGCAGACCAAGAAGAAGTAAAAATTGCTTTTAAAGCATACGAAAAAGACCCATCCAGCGCTAATACAAACAGCCTTTCCAAAGCTGCTGAGCCACTCCGACATGAGGTGTTGCGCCGTTTAAACCAGACCCCTGATGCAACGCATGACCTGGTAGGGATGCGTACGGATCTTTTGAAGCTCTTAGAAGCCCACCCTCAATTAAAAGCGGTGGATGAAGATTTTGTGCGGCTTTTCACTTCTTGGTTCGGAAGAGGCTTTCTTGTACTTCAGACTGTTAACTGGGCAACTTCCGCCGCGGTACTTGAGCGTATTATCCGTTATGAAGCGGTACACGAGATAAAGGATTGGGAGGACTTGCGAAGTCGAATCGATCCTCCTAATCGACGCTGTTTTGCTTTCTTTCACCCAGCTTTGATTGATGAGCCGCTTATTTTTGTGGAAGTTGCCCTCCTAAAAAATATACCGACTTCTATCTACTCAATACTTAAAGATGAGGGCCCTGAAGCGATTGATTGTTCAGAATGTTCTACAGCAGTTTTTTACAGCATAAGTAATTGTCAGCCAGGGCTTCAAAATATCTCTTTTGGCAATTTTCTGATTAAACAAGTAGTCCAAGAACTACAAGGAGAATTACCATCAATTAAAACATTTGTAACTCTTTCGCCTATATCTGGCTTTCAGGAATGGCTGGATACCAGTTCAGAGGTGAAAACGTCGGAGCTAATTGATCTCAAGAATCAGGTAAATGCACTTCCGGTTACTAGAGAAACTGCAGAAGAGCACGGGGATCTGATTAAAAAGGCCGCACTGAATTACCTGCTACAAGCTAAGAAGGGCAAATATCCTGCCGATGCTGTAGCTCGCTTTCACTTGGGTAACGGAGCCTACATATATCAGCTTCACACGGGAGCAGATCTCAGTAAAAAGAGTCTAGGGCAATCGCGGGGTACTATGGTCAATTACATGTATGATCTTCGGTATATAGAAACTAACCATGAACGTTATGCCACAGATGGAGAAATCGAATTTAACGATAAGCTGAAGTCGCTTGTAATAGCTTCTTGATCCTCTTAATGATTTTATGAAAGCTTAGAGATTCTAGGCTCAGCTGTTACAAGCAGTGAAAGGGCGTTGGAAACGTAAGCAGAGGTAAACAAATCCTCAATAGCCCCAGAGGCTCTAAGCACCAGCTTGAAAATCAATAAGTGCTCTAATCCTGCTGTCTCACTCAGCTAAAGCTAGTCGAAGCGGCAGTTACTAGAATGCAATCCAGGTAACGAGTAATTGCCGCAGGTTCATTGGATCCGGTTTGCTCTTACGGCTCTTCGACGAGCGTTGATGGCGAACTCTTTAGCTTTCTTTTTGCCATATTTGTTAATTGAGAAATAAGCATTTTTCTGCTTCCGGCGAGCCCCCTTTCCCTCTTGCCAGGTTGCTACCCAGCTTTGATCCTTCTCTGAATAGCTTACGCCGATTTCGCCAGATGAATTTAGTGGAGAAATTTTACGAGGACTGAATTTTGCGTAAGGCCAGTTTGCGCCGTAGATTTTCCTACCCTCGATGTCACGCTTCTTCTTTGCAGCAGTTATAGCTTTTTGTTTCCCACCATACTTTCTGAAAGGGAAAGACCGCTGGAAGCTTTTGCCATCGTACTTGATGCGCACCCAGGCGCAGTTGGTGCCCCGGGATTCTATAATACTAATGTGATGTAGTGCGCTTGGTTTTTTCAAAAGAACCTCTTTTTCGCTCTATGTTGATCTGCTCTATGTTGATCTAAGGTATAGATAGTAGGCTTAGCCCTTTANCTAAGTTCGTTGCTATCACTATTACTATTACTATATTAGAAAGTCTTTGGCCACTCTATTGCAAAGGATTAAATACAAGCAGTAANTCTTGAAGCTGCCAGACANACCTCTGACTGCGGAATAAAGTGAAGAACTGCTAGTTTACACCCAGATCTAGCCTTAAGAGAAGTTGAGTGTCTTAGTTTATAGCTTGCTTGGAATTTTTAATTTGAGCGGTGGTTAGACTTGACTGCCCATGTGTTGGATCACGCCAGGTTTGTGACCCTCGACGAGCGAGATGCTGTATTTGTAATTCTTGGCGCTTGGATCGAGATCCATGGCCTCGCTAATAGCATCAGCTAAGTCGGCCTCGGCGGCTTGCTTAGTTGAATATGGACCAGAAATATTCACCTGCAAACTAGGTTCATTCGGCGCAGTCGCTATTATATAGAAATTCTTTGAGTTCTCTAATACGNCACTGCCTGTGTAGCGTTTCCCGTNGTTTTTCATTAAATTTAACCTTAATGCAAAGCAGGTAATTTAAAAGGTTTTATAATCTCTATCCCTTTGGCCGCCACCCATTACATAGGGCTAATATCGGCCAAGCACTAAAAACCAATAGTGGGGTTAATACAGGTTCGAACTCGGTATTTTTTGTAGATATCCAGGACACTTACAGATGGTTGTTACGAACGCTTGCCTATATGGTTATTGGTTACCGCATTTGGTTTGTAAACTTTAGGTTAGTCGTTCAAGCGTTTGGAATTTAAATATTAGGNCATGTTCTTAGCTGAAGTCGAAAAAATGGNTGGCGAGGCCTTTTGAGCAAAATAAGAACTAGGCGCTTGCGCAATTACACAATACTAAACAAATGCATTCGACTCTAGCTTGGCATAAAATGCTACGGCTTTGGTTTTAATTAATTACTAATTCTAGCAAATAAGATTCAACTGTTATGCTTGATACTCGGCCATTGCTGCTTAAGTCAGATTTTCCGCTGATCAAACGCACTACCCTAGAAACCCTTCAAGTGAATTTGGGCTACAAATGTAATCTCAGTTGTACGCACTGCCATGTTAATGCCGGACCTAACCGCACCGAACAGATGAGTCTGGAGACGGTGAATGTTGTTTTGCAATACTTGAACAATCATGCTGTCAAAACAATAGATCTCACCGGCGGTGCTCCGGAATTGAATCCAAATTTTAAGTACCTAGTTGAAGCTGCTCGGGCAACCGGTATGGAGGTGATTGATCGTTGTAATCTGACCATTCTAGGGGAGCCTGGTATGGAAGATTTAGCCATGTTTATGGCCGGAAAAGGGGTTACGGTGACTGCTTCCTTACCTTGTTATTCAGAGCAAAATGTGGAGAGGCAGCGCGGAAAGAACGTCTACTGGGAGAGTATTACAGCACTTAAAAAATTAAATGACCTCGGTTACGGTACTGAACCAGACAAACAACTTAACCTCGTGTTCAATCCAGATGGAATTAATTTGCCTCCGGACCAAGCTGGCTTGGAGAAAGATTACAAGTCCGAGCTGAAATCTAGACATGATATTGTTTTCAATAAGTTATACACCATTACCAATATGCCCATCAGCCGCTTTGGTGGCATGCTACTGGCCAAAAAGCTTTATCATCGCTACATGAATACCTTACGAGATAATTATTGTGAAGAAAACTTGGACACCGTTATGTGTCGGAGCCTTTTAAGTATCGATTACCAAGGGTATGTTTATGATTGCGACTTCAATCAAATGCTAAAATTACCACTGGTGACCAAAGGAAAGCCCAGGACACATATCTCTGAGTTACTTGAACAAAATTTAGAGAACAATCCTATAATTACGGGCGAGCATTGTTTTGGTTGCACCGCGGGTCAAGGAAGCAGCTGCGGCGGATCTTTGGGAGTTTAATCGTTTCACGACAAGTAAAAGCAATTGGCTAAACTTAGCATCATAATACCGGCGCTTAACGAAGCTACGGTCATCGAAGAGCAGCTGCGGGGTCTTCAGCCTTTCCGTGATGGGGATGTTGAGCTGATTGTGGCGGATGGTGGCAGTGAGGATCATACCGCCAAACTGGCGGAGTACCTGGCTGATCGTGTAGTCGTGTCTAAACCCGGACGTGCCCATCAGATGAATCGAGGTTCTCAAGTCGCAAAGGGCGAAGTATTCCTGTTTCTGCACGTTGATACGGCTTTGTCCTGTGATGCTTTTTTAGAATTACAGAAGGTTCTAGCCCGTGGCCACTTTAGCTGGGGGTGGTTCGATGTACGTTTGAGTAACACAGGCCGCGCTTATCGAATTATTGGCGCCTTTATGAATATACGTGCACGTTTGACTAGTGTCTGCACTGGAGATCAATCCTTGATAGTTTCTCGACAACTATTTAAGAGGTTAAGAGGCTTTCCAGAGATTTCGTTGATGGAAGACATAGCGATCAGTAAATTACTGCGACAGGTTGCGAAACCTTGGATCTGTGATAAGCACGTGATTGTATCGGCTCGACGCTGGGAACAAAGAGGTTTAGTTCGTACCATATTGCTAATGTGGAAGTTGCGTTTCCTTTATTTTTTAGGTGTAAGTACGGACAGGTTAGCTGCTCTATACCATTAGGTATTTTGGAAAACAATAAGTGTCTGCGAAGCAATCTGGTTCCTATTTTTATCCGTCGTCTCGGATACTGATATTTGGGCGAGAACCCGTGCTTGGGCAGGTGAAAAGCAGGTTGGAGCCGGAACTCGGTGCTGAAGGATGCTTGGCCCTGTATCGTGAGATGTTATCGCGTATTCTAGGTACTCTGCGTGATTCTAATCTTGCTCCTTTGGAGCTATGGGTTTCTTCGAATCCAACTCATAAATTATTCTTAACATATTGTAATAACAAAGATATTTATCTCCAGAAAGGTAAAAATTTGGGGAAGAAAATGGCCTATGCGGTAAGCAAAAGTCTGAGTTCGGGAGAGGTCGATGGTTTAGTTATAGTAGGCTCTGATTGTCCTGCAATGAAAGAAGGATACGTGGCAGATGCTTTATATTTCTTGTATTGCAAAAGAAACAAGGTAGACGTGGTTATAGGCCCTGCTTTGGACGGAGGTTACGTGTTAATAGCTCTAAAACGACCGCACGTTAGGATATTTCAGGATATCGAATGGGGCACAGGGAGAGTAATGGAGCAGACTTTAGTGCGGATAGCGGCCGGGGGTCTGCGTTATAAGCTGCTTGAACCATTATGGGATGTAGACGGACCTGAAGATCTGAAACGTTTGGAGAGTGTTGACCCACGGCTTAATTTTCAGTTATCCGTCTAGAGCTGATTCCAGTTCTATAAGTTTCTTAGCGACTTGTCGAGAATCAATTTTGTATTCGTTTGCCATTATTTCGTTATGTAAGCGTACGACTCTGGCTGCATCAATCTCAGGCAATTGGCCAATGTGCTCGTCAATGTACCGCGAATCGATGGCTTCCCCGGCCGGAGACGCTGGCAATTTCCCTGGCTCAGTTGTAGTAGGGGTACTGGTTCCAGCTTTATCATGCAGGTCTGCGACCACATCTAACTTTGACGCAGAGTACTCTTGGTTTTGCTGGTCTATGTCGGAATCGTTTTTACTCACTGCGGCCCGTTTTTCTTTCCGTTATTGATTAGCTTTCGTCCTTTATGGTCGTATTTTAGCGTGGATACTTCGGAGGTGAATTCCCTCTAAAATTAGCTAGGGAACAGAATACTTTGCATCTTAGACTTATGAGGCAAAGCTGATTACCGAAGGTCTAAATAATAACGACAGAAAAGAACATATCTTTAAACAGGCAACGCAAAAACCTTATACTTAAAAGGGTCAGTACTACATTATATATATCATATAAATTACTAATATTATTAATAATAATACTTTTAATTTCTTAATTTAGAAAATAGGTACTTCGGACTACCCTGAGGATTTATCGCTCGGGTTACTTAATGGATAGTACCGAATATGATTATTCTATTTACTGGGAACTATTGCGGAGCCATAAACCTCAATAAATTTCGATGGAAAACGCGCAGGTTTTCCAGTGGAGAGTACCGTACAGATCATAAGCCAATGAGCTTTCATAAGAGTCTGCTTTGTCTGTAAATTGATAATTTGGAATCGACGCTCTAGCCGTAACTTGTAATCACAATTAGTAAGCCAAGTAGCGATCATCAGCTGATTATTTTCGAAGGCTGGAAGCAGATAGTTATAGCTAGCCTTATGAACAACTACGCCTCGGTCTAGCCTTTGATAGTCTTGTAATGTTAGCCCAAGGTCTTCAGAGTGCTTCCAGGCGCAATTTTCACACCATATAGCATAACAGGTGTTATTGGCATGACCCATACCGTCTATATCTGAGTGTGTTACGTTTAACTCACTTGTGTAGGGTTCAAGGTAGTCCCAGTTCATTATTGTCTGGCTATTAGTAAGACGCATAGCTAATGCTGAAGTGTCGTGATAATTGACTCTCAATGGCCTTCAATGTCTAATAGTTTGCATAACAGGAAGCGTTGTGAATCTTGACATTTCGATCGCCTCTCGGCCAACTATATCATAGTGAGACTGCCCAAGTTTATGGATCAAACCTCCCGAATACTATTAATTGATGACGATGAAGAGTCCCGACACGATCTTGAGACTGTCTTAGCCTTTATCGGTGAACAGGCAATCCCGGCGACATCAAATTATTGGCAATCTCCAGCCATGGAATCTGTCGGCAAATCTACCGACATCGAAGTGGTGATAATTGGTGTTTGTGAACAATCAGATTTAACTATCTTGTTATCAGAAATTCATGAGTGGGAATCTGGGGCTCCTTTTATACTTATAGGGAGCCACGATATCAGTAGTTCGCTGGATTCCGACTTGAATGCCCATATTGCGGCTAGGCTTGATTCAGAGCTTCGTCACCAGCAGCTCCTCGATGCACTTCATAAAGCCAAGCTTCTCCATGAACATTTTAACCGGTTACGGAATTTTCACGGTGAGCGAAATTACAATATGTTTCGTAGTCTCGTTGGAAAAAGTGATGCCATTCAACAGGTAAGGCAAATTATGGCTCAAGTTGCTCACACCGAAGTTAGCGTCTTGATCACTGGCGAATCGGGCACTGGGAAGGAAGTGGTGGCGCGTAACCTACATCTAAATTCTGCCCGTTCCGACAATCCGTTTATACCGGTTAATTGCGGCGCTATCCCTAGGGAATTACTTGAAAGTGAACTGTTTGGTCATGAGAAAGGAGCGTTTACCGACGCGATTTCATCTCGGGCTGGACGATTCGAGCTGGCTGATGGCGGAACCCTTTTTCTCGATGAAATTGGGGACATGCCTTTGGATATGCAAGTGAAATTACTGCGTGTTCTGCAAGACCGAAGCTTTGAGCGAGTCGGCGGTGTCAAAACTATTCAAACAGATGTGCGAATTATAGCCGCGACTCATCAGGACTTAGAAAATATGATCGAGGAAGGTAAGTTCCGTCAAGATTTATACTACCGCCTGAATGTGTTTCCTATCGAAATACCATCCCTTCGCGAACGCACGGTAGACGTCCCACTGCTCTTGAATGAATTAATTTCTATCATGGAGAAAGAGGAACGCGGGTCCGTGCGTTTTAACTCCGGGGCTATTGCCTCGTTGTGTCAACATTCTTGGTTGGGTAATGTGCGCGAATTAGCAAACTTGGTCGAGCGTATGGCAATCATGTATCCGCATGCCATAGTTGGCGTCAACGATTTGCCGGAGAAGTTTCGCTACTTGAACGACAAAGGGAAAAGCCTAGGCCAGAAAGCTGGAATCTTAGATGAAAGGGGTGTAGGTTTTGACGAGTCCGAGATGGTTGATAAACAGGCGACGAGCGGTGAGGCTCTGTTGCCAGTAAATGGTCTGGATCTGAAGGAATACTTGGCGAACCTAGAGAAAGATTTGATTAAGCAGGCACTCGGCGACAGTGATGGAGTCGTGGCGCGAGCTGCGAGTCGCTTGCAACTGCGACGTACTACTCTGGTGGAGAAGATGCGGAAGTACCAACTAGCAAAGAATTTCATGGGTGACGAGGAAAATGTCGGGGAAGTACAATCTGATCAACACAAAGATTCTTCCGGAACCGACACAAAATCACTAGAGGAGAAGCAGAACTCTCCGTCAGGCAAGGTGGCTTCAGGTTAGAGAGGGGTTATTTACAAAAAATGATTTAATTGGCTAGTGGCGCTACCTTTTGGCCTGCTACGGTAGCGTTTTCAAGCTCTAGTTTAATGTGTAAACCCGATTGATCTTCCTGCTCAATTTTAATCAGTAGATATTGCCAGTCGTCTGCAAGCCAGATTTTGGTTGTGCGCTGACTGCTTTCTGTTTGCAGGAGTTCGAATTGAGTGCTGTTAAGTCGACCCAGCGTGGTGTTTAAAATTTCTTTGCCCAGTAAGCGGTAACGATTTACTTCTATCTCATCCTCATCGATGAGTTCGAATTCAAGGTTCTCAGTCTCTCCTCGTTGGATTCGTAATCTGAGTGCAAACTGATGACTCAGCTCATCCATTACGCCGCTTACTAACTTAATGGACCAGCTTTCATCATTATTACTGCTAGCAGCTATGCCGGCATCCCAATCGTAACTAATAGCAGTTGTTCGCGTGCTAATGCCTGAGAGGAGGTAATCATAAGACTGTGGGATCAGCTGATGGGAATTTAGGTAAAATTCACTGGTTTGACTCAATCTGGCAATAACTTGCCCCGCAAACATTGCTTCAAGAGAATTGCTGAGTTGGTAAAGGCCCCCATCTAGTATTTCGAGTTTACGCAGCGCGCTAGCACCTAGTCCGTTGGCACTGGCCCTGTAGTTGGCAGTAAACTCAGCTGCATGTTGAGCGGCGGCGAAACTTTCGTAGATAACTAGATAAAAGACTATTGCCGCTTTAAGGAATGGTTTCATACTTCATTGGCACCCCAGTTGGTGGGAGCAGTTCATTATCGAGAATAGCTTGGGAGCCCCGCATGTGCAATCGACCTGCTGCAAACCAGGTTACTACCTTAGGATATATAATATGCTCCTTCTCTAGGACTCTTGCTGCTAGGATACTGGAAGTATCTTTGTCTAGCACCGAAACCTTCTCTTGCGCAATGATTGGCCCTCCGTCGAGAGCTTCCGTAACAAAGTGCACGGTGACTCCATGTTCTTGCCCACCATCATCAAGCACACGTTGATGAGTATTGATGCCTGGGTATTTTGGCAAAAGGGAAGGGTGGATGTTAAGTATTCGGCCGGCGAAATAACTTACGAAGTTACTCCCAAGAATTCTCATGAAGCCTGCTAATACGATAAGGTTGGGATTGATCTCATCGATTGCCTTCCGAAGCGCTAGGTCGAAGTCTTCTCTTGTTTTGAAAGCGCGATGGTTAATAATCCTCACAGGGATATTGTATTTCTCTGCGCGGCGCAGACCATACGCTTCTTGGTTGTTAGAAATTACTGTGCTGATCTTAAAATTGGAGGATGTACTTGCATCGATAAGCGCCTGCAGATTTGAGCCGCTGCCAGAAATTAAAACCACTATGTGACAATTAGAAGGTTGGTTCATAGTTAATGTATGGATGGCTTTTATAGTTAAATCAAATTTACAGCTTCTTGATCAGGTTTTTTTTCTACAATTTCACCAATAACGACAGCTTGAAGTTGAGCTTCTTTCAATAGACGTAAGGCTTGCTCAGTATCCCCGGGAGATAGGCAAATTATCATGCCTATTCCGCAATTAAATGTGCGATACATTTCGGTAGTAGTAATATTACCTTGTGCTTGCAACCAGTTGAAAATTGTTGGCCATTGCCAACTACCTCGTTCGATTTGCGCTTGGCTATTACTAGGCAATACTCGTGGAAGGTTCTCCGTAATACCGCCACCGGTAATATGTGCCACGCCGTTTACAGATACATTAGAATAAAGAGAAGCGAGCGCCTTAACGTAGATGGTGGTTGGCTCTAGTAGTACCTCCCCTAGAGTTGTTTCGCCGAAGGGTTGATGGAGGTCTTCACTGTTACATTCGATAATCTTTCTGATAAGAGAGTATCCATTCGAATGAGGGCCTGACGAAGAGATCCCGATCAGGCTATCACCGATACTAATTTTGGTCTGGTCGATGATTTTAGATTTTTCGACGACCCCAACAGAGAACCCCGCGAGGTCGTAATCTTCTTTGGTGTACATTCCGGGCATCTCTGCCGTCTCTCCGCCAATCAACGCACAACCCGCCAACTCGCAACCCTTACCTATACCGGAAACTACTTCCGTCGCGATGTCTAAATTCAGTTGACCTGAGGCATAGTAATCAAGAAAAAACAGAGGTTCAGCTCCGCACACGATAAGATCATTTACACACATTGCCACAAGGTCGATGCCGATCGTGTCATGTCTTTTCATCTGCATGGCCAACTTGAGTTTTGTGCCTACACCGTCGGTAGCGGATACTAATACTGGGTGTTTATACTTATTGGGAATTTCACAGAGTGCTCCGAAACCTCCCAGTACCGAGAGCACTTCCGGCCGATGGGAAAGCTTGGCGATGGACTTAATTTTATCGACGAGGGCGCTGCCGGCTTCGATGTCGACACCCGCGTCGCGATAGCTCAACGGTTTGCTGCCTTGCCTAGCCATTTCCTTGGCTTCATCATCGATAATCATGTAAAAAATCCCGGGAAAGGATATGTGTCTAAGTGAGACACATTTTATCAAGAAGCGTGATCGCCGTCAGTGGCTAAATATGCATTCAGCTATGGTTATTGTTGATACTGGCTAAGCTGATGGGTCATGCTAATCAAATGAAATTGCAGTATTATCCCAGCCATGATTTATCTTAGGTCTAGATCAAAATTAGCTCACCTTGGGGTAGTGCTTCTGTTGATGTTAACAACGCAATCCAGTTCTAGCTTGCAGGTACCAGGGTTATATGAACATCGTGTAGTGGTTGCAAATGAAAGCGACGCTGAGCGTAATCGAGCATTTCGGGAAGCCTTGGAAGCGGTATTACTCAAAGTGACAGGCGATCGACGTTGGTTGAGTGCTCCAGTCATACAACAGGCAATCAGCAACGCCCAGAGTTATGTTGAAGCAATTAGTTACAGTAGTGAAGCTACGGAAGTGTCGACAGATGCAGTCGATCCAGAACAAGGGGAACAAATGATTGGCGATCAGCAGGAAAATGATGTGGCCAGTTTGAATGATAGCCAAACAAGAGAAATTCGAGAAACCCGTTATATCAATGTAAATTTTGCTCAGTCACTGCTTGATGATTTGTTGGCTGGTGCAGATATTCCGGTATGGGACAGCAATCGCCCGAGTGTGTTGGTTTGGATGGCTTTGCAGAATAACGAAGGTGAGCGGAGCATGGCAACAGCTGATAGCAACCCTGAAATTATTAGTTTTATGCAGAAGTTTGCGGCAGAGCGAGGCTTGCCGATTATTTTCCCAGTTCTTGACTTTGAAGATCGACGAGCGTTAACAGAGGATGCTGTGTGGGCCTTGGATGAAGATGTTATCCGAAGAGCTAGTGAACGCTACGGGGCTGATAGCGTGTTGTCGGGCCGTCTTCATTTTACGATCAGCGGAGAGCTGGTGGGGCTATGGCAGTTTATCTTTCAAGGACAGGCGGAAGTATTTGATGGTTTCGATGAGGAGTTAGAATCTTATCTTGATGAACCGCTAGACCGCATCACAAATCAGTTGGCTAGTCATTTTGCCCTAATCCCAGAAGCAACTAACCAGCAAATAGTAAGAATACAGGTGGAAGGGATCAGGGATCTGTCCGCTTATTCCGCTCTGCTCAATTATATCAGCAGTCTGGGTCTGGTTGAGAGCGTTATCACCACTGCTTTTGAAGGTCAATTACTAGAGTTACAGCTGGGGCTTCTAGGAAATACTCAACAGCTCTTCGAGTTGATAGCACTTGATCGTGATTTACTGCCAGTCACCAATTCCCAACTTTTGAACGAATCGGCATTGACTTATCGCTGGACCCGCTGAATTATGGTTACAGGCCCTACACAGTTGACACTTGGTGTCTCGCTGAACGATGACGCTACTTTTGATAATTTTCTGGTAGGGACTGCTAACCAGCAACTGGTGCAAAGTTTGCGCTGTCCTAGTTCTGACAGTCAGATAATTTATCTCTGGGGAACTCACTCGGCAGGGACTTCCCATTTACTGCAAGCAATGTGCCACCATTATGCGAGTGCGGAACATGGAGCTATCTATTTACCATTGAGCCAGAAGGCGGAATTTGATTCGGAAATTCTATCAGGTACTTGTAATCTTGCCTTGGTTTGCCTGGATGACATGGAAAATCTGGCCGGAGATCAAGTTTGGGAAACAGCACTATTTACTGCTTTTAATGACATTATGGATGGTAGTACTATGCTGCTGCTGGGAGCTAACTCCAATCCTTTGGACCTAGGAGTAAATCTGCCAGATCTCAATTCGCGGTTACAATCAGCATTAATATTTCAGCTAAAATCTCTAGATGAAAGAGAAAAACGCCAAGCGCTTCAGTTACGTGCGAGTAAACGCGGTATGGAGTTACCCGATAAAGTGGCAGATTTTATCTATCATCGTTGTAATCGCAGTATGGCGGGTTTAATCGATGTTTTACAGAAACTAGATGACAGTTCCCTTACTCACAAGCGTAAACTGACAATTCCTCTAGTAAAAACCACAATGGCTTGGTGATTTTAAGTATAAACAAGCTAAAGATTCACTCCTTTTTACGCCAAAGTAAGCAGCCAATCGGTAGTAAGCACTTTTCGCAAGTTGTTTCGAAAAGCTAGTCGAAGTGAGGAGGAGATTTGACAAATTTCCCCTTAGCACAATTATCTATTGAGCTTGAGGATAAGGAAGCTTAATCGCTTACCTAAGGCTATGCAGAGATCCCTTTCATCGCTACTAATCTCATTCAGACTGTCGGAGCCTGCAAGATGACTGGCCCCATAAGGGGTGCCGCCCGTACTAGTTGCGGTAAGAGCCGCTTCTGAATACGGTATTCCGCAATAGATCATCCCGTGATGGAGCATTGGGATGGCCATAGTCAGTAGTGTGGTTTCCTGCCCACCGTGCATTGAGGCGGTGGAAGTAAAAGTGACGAATGGTTTGTTAATGAGGCTACCAGATACCCACAGTGCTCCGGTGCCATCCAGAAAGTGTTTCAAGGCCGCGGCCATATTCCCAAACCGTGTTGGGCTCCCTAGCGCTAGTCCCGCACAGTCGCGCAGGTCATCCTCGGTACAATACACAGGGCCGCTTTCTGGTACGGGTGGCTCTGATGCTTTAGTATCAGGAGAAACGGTAGGTACGATGCGCAGTCGTGCCTCTAGTTTACTGCTTTGCTCTACCCCTCGGGCGATCAGCTCCGCCATTTTCCTGGTGGCACCATGCTGGCTGTAGTAGAGCACGAGCACATAGAGTTCATTCATAGATTTACACTCTCATTGGATTGCATACTTTTAAAACGGAGCATTTGTGTTTAGTTCTTAAGAAAACTCAATACATTTTCCGGTGGCCGCCCAAGTACGGCTCGGTTTCCTCGGATTATGATTGGTCGCTGAATGAGATTGGGGTGTTTGCAGACAATATCAAACAGCATCTCTTCGCTAAGTGATTCATTGCTTAGTAAAAGCTCACTGTATTCGGGTTCGCTAATTCGCAGGATATCTCGTAACCCCAGATCAAGTTTGTTTACCAAGCCTTTAAGTTCAACCAAAGTCGGTGGATTGTCTAGATAGTAAATGATTTCAGGATTGACTCCGTTTTCCTTTAATAACATCAATGCCTTGCGGGATTTGGAGCACTGCGGATTGTGATAAATAATGAAGGGTTCCATGGTGCTTGGTCTAACGCGCTGTTAAAGGTCCAGTTCAGCATGATATTAAGGTAGTATACGGGATTATTAGGAGCTATCCACGTGGAACGAAAACTAATAACGATCAAGCACAGGAACCCGTAATAGTGACTTCATTTACCAATGCTGTTACTGGGCTGGTCAAAGGAAAGGTCCAGGGAGTGTGTTTCAGGACGGAAGCTCAGAAGAAAGCACGCAACTTCGCATTGACTGGGTGGGTGCGGAATACCGATGACGGTGACGTAGAAGTTTTAATTGCAGGAAATAAACTTGCTGTAGAGTTCATGAAAGTGTGGCTTGCACGAGGTCCCAATGCTGCAATGGTTGACTCNNTCGNGCTNGCNCCCTGCGAGGANCCTGAGCTAGAGGATTTTGAGATTCGGGATTANGTATTTGAATTCCCCNGGATAAAACTCGNNAGNAAATCNANAGCCTCANCTTTNTTAACCGNAAGTTTTTNACCTTCAGCTCGTCGCGTGTACTCAATNATGCCNTCGGCAAGACCACGTGGAGAAACAACTACACGGTGGGGNATACCAATAAGNTCNGATTCTGCGAATTTAACACCNGGGCNAGTTTTNTTGTCTCTGTCATCCATCAGGACTTCNATGCCTTGCGCTGTNGCTTGTTCGTAAAGTGATTCNGAGAATTCNANGACCTCTTTAGATTTATGAGAGTCAATCTGAATTATGATCAGAGTAAAAGGAGCTATATTTTCNGGCCACATTATTCCGNCTTTATCGTGGTTCTGTTCGACACNAGCGGCGACTAATCGAGTAACTCCTATNCCATAACACCCCATGTACATCGTGGTGGATTTACCGTTCTCGTCTAGAACAGCAGCATTAAGTGCCTCGCTGTACTTTTTCCCCAGTTGAAAGATATGGCCAACTTCGATGCCTCGATTAATCGATAATATGCCNCTGCCGTCAGGACTGAGATCTCCTTCTTTTACTCTTCGTAAGTCGGCCTTGTCATCGAACTTTATCTTGTCGTTCCAATTGGCGTTTTGATAGTGCTTACCCAGCTGATTGGCTCCGCATATGAAGTTGTTTAGATCTACTACGGAATGATCGGCAATTACGCGAATGGCTAATTTGACCGGCCCGATACAGCCGGGCAAACAACCAACTGTCTCCTCAATAATTTCATCACTAGCGAAGGTGAGAGGCGATGCGATTCCAACAATTTTTTCTGCTTTAGCTTTATTAAGTTCCTGATCACCTCTTAATAATAAAGCCACAAGATCATTACTTCTTTCCCCTTTAGTATCTTCAGCATGCACTATTAAAGTTTTTACAATGTTTTTTGAGTCAACTTCCAGCTGATCAGCCAATTCTTCTATGGTATAGGCATNACCGGTGTCCACTAATAGAGTTTCTAGCTTTTGGTTCTTCGTGGGTTCAGGTGGAATCTTGCCCTCAGCTAATTCNANGTTAGCAGCATAGGNACCCTCGCTACTGAACACTATNTCGTCTTCGCCGGTGTCCGCAAGTACGTGAAACTCANGAGAAGCACTACCTCCTATACTGCCAGAGTCTGCTAGGACAGAGCGGAAATTTAGCCCTAGACGTTTAAATATTTCACCATAAGTATGGTGCATAATCTGGTAAGTTTCTTCCAAAGAAGCCTGAGTGGAATGGAAAGAGTAGGCGTCCTTCATGATAAATTCTCGGGCGCGCATAACGCCAAATCGAGGACGACGTTCATCACGAAACTTGGTTTGGATCTGGTAAAAATTGGCCGGTAGTTGTTTATAACTGCTGCATTCTTGACGGATCAAATCGGTAATTACTTCTTCGTGGGTAGGGCCCAGACAGAAATCTCGGTCATGCCGGTCTTTAAAGCGAAGTAACTCGTTACCCATGTCTTCCCAGCGGCCCGATTTTTGCCAGAGTTCGGCTTGTTGAACAATAGGCATAGACACTTCCATTGCGCCGGAGCGATCCATTTCTTCTCGAACGATATTGGTAACCTTGTGGAGTACTCGTTGACCTAGAGGGAGCCAAATATACAAACCACTGGCTAGCTTGCGGATCATGCCTGCTCGCAGCATGAGCCGATGGCTGATTATTTCAGCATCGGCCGGAGTTTCTTTGACAGTGGCTAACAGGTATTTACTGGNACGCATGGACTATTTTGGTTCAGTTAATTGCTGGACTCAGGGCATATAAGGTATCACAAAAGAAAAGCAGCCATAGGCTGCCTTTCCGATATTGCCCAGGTTTATTTTTGTGTTTTATCAGATTAGATCCCTGAATCGGTATACCAAGATTTGAATAGTAGTCAAAGTGTAAATGCTTTAAGTTTTTTTAAAGGCTTAACCTTGACCCGAAAGCCAGCTGGTTTTCTCGGAATGTCCATGAGTTTACCAGGCTGAAAGGGAGATATTACTTTCTTGCGCGCAGCGCGAGGCTTCGTAGGTACCCTCTCGATCTTGAGCAGACCAGGCAAAGTGAATTCACCGACTGCACGTTTCTTGATGTGTCTTTCGATAATGATAGCCAATTCATCGAGTACGGCAGTAACCTCTTTTTTGCTTAACGCNGTATTCTGAGCAAGCTCGTTCAAAGTTTCAGTTTTAGTGTACTTCTTTTTAATAGCGGGAGTTCTTTTCTTTGCAGCACTGTTCGCTTTTCGTTTCAATAGCTTTTTTCCAGGTACTTTTTTAACAACCATGTCCTACTCTTTCCAATGTTTAGTGGTGATTATTGACGAAATTTGTTTAGTTAAATATCCCAAATTAGAGGGCGGGNTATTCCTCTATGAAATAAGATGAGCCAANTGTTTTCTTGAATATGCCTATTTATTATTTAGGGGAAGTATTTATAAAACATTCATTCTACCTGAGCAAGTACTTCTAACAATAATGTAAGCGAAGATAAAAAAAACAGCAAACCATCGGTAAAAATAGCTTTAAACACTTCATTGGATTTGAATTAAGACNAAGTTGCACGAAAATAATTGAATAGATAAATGTTATGTGCNTNGGGTCAGTAGCTTAAATGTNATGATACTAATAGCGATAGGGNCTATTGTTAAGGTAGAGGGTGGCTAGAAAAATCGGTTATTACCAAGACAGTCGTGAATTTTTATAGAAAGATTTAGCTTATTTGGCTGTCAGTTATCCGAAGTGATATTTTTTGGCCTTATACGTGTCATTGCATTCGCACATATCTAGCTAATTTAGTACTTTTAAAATATCAAATTTATTTAGAGTGCTGCAGTGAAAACGATCCATGTCGGAGCAGGAAAATGATTATGCCTTGATGTGATTTGAATGGAGTTCTGAGAATCGGGGGTGCGTGGTAAAAAACATATAAGGTATAATCGCCGGCCTTTAAAGAACCTTGCTCTAACNCACTAGGTGGGTTAAAGCTTGCAATGAGTATCCAGGGAAATTTAGCGATGCCGATCTACGAGTACGAGTGTAGTAATTGTAGGTATAAGATTGAAGTTCTGCAGAAAGTCAGTGACGACCGACTGGCCGAATGCCCAGCGTGCCAACAGCAGGAACTTAAAAAGCTCATCTCCGCTGTCAGCTTTCGGCTCAAGGGTGGTGGCTGGTACGAAACTGATTTCAAGACCGAAGGCAAGAAACAACTGGCGGAATCGGATTCTGCTGTTGCAGCCGCTTCCAGTGAAGACCCAGGTGCTGACGGCAGCAAACCTCAGTCTGGTAGTACTGGGCCCAAATCAAATTCAGACAAATTAGATATGGCTGAGAAAAAATCAGTAAAAGAGGAAAGTACAGGTAAAGATGTCAACCCTCGTGAAAATTCAACACCTAAGTCTGCCTCTAAGAAGTTAGGGGATCCTAAGTAGTCTGAAAGTCCAGATACTTATTCTATAAAGTTAATCAAGGATATTTAGTATGCGCAGTCATTATTGCGGAGAGTTAAACGAATCACACCTAGATCAGGTCGTTTTACTCTATGGTTGGGTACACAGGCGTCGGGATCATGGCGGTGTGATATTCCTAGATGTGCGCGATCGTGAGGGAATTGCGCAGGTTGTTTATGATCCAGATACAGTTGAGAGTTTCGGTATTGCTGAAGGAGTACGTAATGAATTTGTCATCAAAGTACAAGGAAGGGTGCGGCTGCGTCCCGAGGGAACTGTTAATCCCGAAATGACAACAGGTAAGATCGAAGTGCTTGGTAAGGACCTAGAAATACTTAATACTGCTAACACTCCACCTATACAGCTCGATGAACACGTTGATGTTCATGAAGATCTTCGTTTACGGTATCGCTATATAGATTTACGCCGACCAGAAATGACAGAGAAGTTGCTTTTTCGTTCCAAGGTTACCAATACGGTTCGCAATTTCCTTGATGACAATGGATTTGTCGATATCGAGACGCCAATATTAACGAAGGCCACTCCGGAGGGTGCGCGCGATTACTTGGTACCGAGTCGTACCCATCAGAACCAGTTTTTTGCGTTACCTCAATCTCCGCAGCTCTTTAAACAGATTTTGATGGCTTCAGGCTTTGATCGCTATTATCAAATAGCCAAGTGTTTTAGAGATGAAGATCTGCGTGCTGATAGGCAGCCTGAATTTACTCAGATTGATGTGGAGACCTCTTTCATGGATGACCAAGAGATTATGCAGATCATGGAGGAAATGATAAGCCATGTGTTCAAGATACACATGGATGTGGAGTTCGATTCTTTTCCCAAGATGACCCATCAAGAAGCGATGCAGCGCTACGGCACTGATAAGCCGGATCTTCGAATAGATCTTGAACTTGTAGATGTTGCGGACTTAATGTCAGCTGTGGATTTCAAAGTTTTTGCTGGACCAGCTCAGGACTCTGGTAGTCGCGTCGCGGCCCTCCGGGTCCCTGGTGGTGCTAGTCTTAGCCGAAAGACGATTGATGACTATACAGACTTTGTTGGGATTTATGGTGCCAAAGGATTGGCATGGATTAAAGTCAATGACATTAATGCCGGTATGGATGGGTTGCAGTCACCTATCATCAAATTTGTGGGCGAAGAAGTTACTTCAGAGGTGATGAAAAAACTTAGAGTAGAGACTGGCGACATCGTTTTTTTCGGAGCAGATAAAACCAAAATAGTTAACGAGGCACTGGGCGCTCTCCGAGTTAAAGTTGCCGAGGACCTAGGGCAGGTGCGCGAAGGCTGGGCACCCTTATGGGTAATTGATTTTCCTATGTTTGAGCAAGATAACGACGGCAATCTGACTTCTTTACATCATCCATTTACAGCTCCCACGTGTAATTCAGAAGAGTTAACCAGCAGCCCTTTGAGCGCTTTATCTCGAGCATATGATATGGTGCTGAATGGAACGGAACTCGGCGGGGGCTCGGGTCGTATTAATCTACCCGAGATGCAACAAGCAGTGTTTAAGGTATTAGGGATTAGTGATGAAGAAGCTGAGGAAAAATTTGGTTTTCTTTTGAAGGCTCTAAGTTTTGGTTGTCCGCCACATGGTGGGATCGCATTTGGTTTTGACCGCCTGATCATGCTTATGACCGGATCCTCATCTATCCGCGAAGTAGTCGCTTTTCCCAAGACACAGTCAGCGTCTTGTCCCTTGACTGATGCGCCGAGCACTGTATCTAAGCAACAGTTACGTGAATTGAACATCAGGTTAAGGGAAGTGGAGTAATTTCATTGATCAGCTACTAGGAATAAAAAGGGTATGGCAGGCCATAGTAAATGGGCCAACATTAAGCACCGCAAAGCTGCTCAGGATGCTAAACGAGGCAAAGTCTTTACGAAGATCATTCGCGAACTAACAGTAGCTGCTAAGCTTGCTGGAGGTAATGCTTTAGACAACCCTCGTCTACGGGCAGTTGTTGATAAGGCGCTCGGTGCTAATATGACCAGAGACGCTATTGATCGAGCGATCGCAAAGGGAGCTGGGACCGCCGAAAGTGATAACCTTGAGGAACTGATATACGAAGGTTACGGCCCGTCTGGTGTAGCGATCTTGTGTGAAACGCTAACGGATAATAAAAACCGAACGGTAGCAGAAGTCCGCCACGGGTTCAGTAAGTTCGGTGGCAGTCTAGGCACTAATGGCTCGGTGGCATATTTATTCGAGAAGACTGGATTGATCACCTTTCCTGCTGGTAGCGACGAAGAACAAATCATAGAAACGGCCTTGGAGTCCGGCGCCCATGATGTTTTAAATAACGAGGATGGCAGCATCGATGTTTTAACAACGCTTGAAAATTTCGGAACAGTACAAGACGGTCTGAAGGCCAGTGATTTGAAGCCGGAGCGAGCAGAAATGACAATGCTGGCTTCAACGGAGGTAGAGCTGGACCTTGATAACGCGCGAGCATTGTTAAAGCTAGTCGAGCATTTGGAAGACTTGGATGATGTGCAAAATGTGTATTCGAACGGGAACATTTCTCAAGAGATTGCAGCGCAATTTTGAAGGGGATAATTTCTCGGAGTCAACCCAGGCTTATTAGCCATTAGAAACAAGGTGAATTAATGGCAATAATTCTTGGCATTGATCCTGGTTCTAGGGTAACCGGCTATGGCTTTATTAGTGTCGACGGCAATAAACTAAAGTACATTGATTGTGGCTGCATCAATGCACAGAGTAAAACTTTTCCTGAGCGTCTTGGTAAAATACATAATGAATTGTGTAATCTAATCGAGCTACACGCTCCTCAACAAGCGGCGATCGAAGAGGTATTTGTGGGTCGCAACGCATCCTCAGCACTGAAGCTCGGCCAGGCAAGAGGTGCAGCTATGGTGGCCTGTCTGTCTCATGGCCTTTTGATTGAAGAATATTCTGCGCGCCAGGTTAAGCTAGCGCTGGTAGGTACAGGTGCAGCTGCAAAAAATCAGGTCCAATATATGGTTAAAGCGCTACTAAGGATAAGTGATAACATAGCTGAAGACGCGGCCGATGCATTAGCTATCGCTATTTGTCATGCTAATACACAAGCTGGTCTAATGCGTATAACGGGCAGTAAACCTACAAGCAAGAAGCGCTTAAGTAGCTAAAATCGCCAACAAGGGTAGCTAACGTAGGAGAAGTATTTTTTGATAGGCCAAATACGTGGCATCTTGATTGAAAAAAATCCACCAGAAATTCTCGTGGATGTCGGGGGGATCACCTACGAAATACAGGTTCCCATGAGCACCTTGTATCAATTGCCGGATGTTGGCCAAGAGGTGGTGCTGCATACCCATTTCGTGGTTAGGGACGACGCTCAGTTGCTTTATGGATTTTGTCACACCAAGGATAAGACCCTATTCCGGTCCTTGATTCGCGTTAATGGCGTGGGTCCAAGGATGGCATTGGTAATTTTGTCAGGTATGGAGCCTGATGAATTTGTTCGTGTTGTCCGAAATAATGATGTTACTGCTATGGTTAATATGCCCGGTATTGGGAAGAAAACTGCTGAACGCTTGATTGTAGAAATGCGGGATCGGTTGAGTGAATGGCAAGCAAGTGAGGGCGCTGATAGTGCCCCGGAGACCCAAGACTCTGCTTCAACTATAAAGGTTTTCTCAAAAGATGCCGAAGCGGCGCTAATTGGCCTTGGATATAAACCACAGCAAGCGGCGCGAGCCATTGCGCAGGTGCTTAAAGATAATCTCGAAATTACTGATAGCGAGGAACTTATTCGGCTGTCATTAAAGAGTATAGTCTGAGATGCAAGAAGACCGCCTTATATCTTCCGGTGAGCAGGATCTTGAAGATTTCCAGGATCGGGCAATTCGCCCGGTCTATCTAAAGGATTATGTCGGTCAGCACGAAGTGAAGAAGCAGATGGATATCTTTATTAATGCGGCGCGTAATCGCAATGAGCCGCTGGACCACACGCTGCTGTTTGGACCTCCGGGACTAGGGAAGACTACACTGGCATACATCATAGCCCAAGAGCTCGGAGTGTCCATAAAAAGCACCTCGGGTCCGGTTTTTGAAAAAGCAGGTGACCTCGCCTCTATGCTAACCAACTTGGAATCAGGTGATGTTCTGTTTATAGATGAGATTCATCGACTGAACCCAGCTATAGAAGAGAAATTATATCCTGCTATGGAGGATTATCAGTTCGATATGATGATAGGAGAGGGACCGGCTGCACGTTCCATCAAAATGGATTTGCCACCTTTTACCTTGGTAGGAGCGACCACTCGGGCCGGGTTACTGACCTCGCCGCTGCGAGACCGGTTCGGTATTATCCAACGTTTGGAATTTTACTCCGCCAAGGAATTAAGTCAGATCATTAAGCGCTCGGCAAAGATTCTAGGAACTACGATCGATAAACCTGGAGCTGAGGAAATTGCAAAGCGTTCTAGGGGAACACCCAGAATTGCCAATCGTCTCTTGCGGAGGGTGCGGGATTATTCTGAAGTGAAGGAAGATGGCACGGTCAATCTCGAATCAGCCAGTAATGCATTAGATATGCTGAGTATCGATAAGAATGGTTTTGATCACATGGATCGACGGTTGGTAATGACAATGATAGAAAAGTTCGAAGGAGGGCCAGTTGGGGTGGATAGTCTTGCGGCTGCTATCACGGAGGAGCGAGATACTATAGAGGATGTACTGGAGCCCTATTTGATCCAGCAGGGTTTTATCATGAGAACGCCTCGCGGCCGCGTTGTCACCCATCTAGCCTATCGTCACTTTGGCATCAAACCATCGCGCAAGATCGAAGATCTCTTCGATTCCAATTCTTAGTACCGATTGCCCCTATTCCGCCATATTTGAGCAGTTTTCTGTCTGTTTTTATCTTCATGGCTTCAGATTTTTATGAGAAATTAGGAGTAGATTAAGATTACATATTGTGTGTTTGGTACGTTTTCACGAAACTATTTTACAAATTGGCCGAATAAATCCGTGAATCCCTCGGATTTCCTGCGGAAACAACTGTCATAATCTATGACCCTGAACCCGTATTTACTGTTTTTGGAGAATAAAGCGTGAATGAGGGCCTCAATATTTTTGATCTGGTCTTAGGTGCTAGCTTAGCAGTGCAATTAGTATTGCTGATATTACTGCTGCTGTCGGTTGTTTCTTGGGTCATCATAGCCCAGCGCTGGCTTGTGCTGTCATCAGCAAAGAAAGGCGTACTGAGTTTTGAACAGCGTTTTTGGTCGGGAATGGATCTAAGCCAGCTCTACAAGGAAGGTAGTCAGGTTCAGCAGGAAAACATGCAAATTGTTGGTATGGAGAATATATTTCGAGCAGGCTTTAAGGAATTCATGCGTTTGCGGCAACAGGGAACAGGTGATGGGGAAGCTATCATGGAGGGTGCACAGCGTGCCATGCGGGTAGCCTACTCGCGGGAAGAAGAAAAGTTAGAAAAACATCTACCTTTTCTTGCTACCGTGGGATCCGTATCGCCTTATATAGGTTTGTTTGGCACAGTGATTGGTATTATGAATTCGTTTTTAGGCCTAGCGACCCAAGCCCAGGCAACGCTGCAGGTAGTCGCTCCTGGCATATCTGAGGCGCTGTTTGCAACAGCAATTGGTTTATTTGCAGCTATTCCTGCAGTAGTTGCTTATAACCGTTATTCAGCGGTGCTTGATGACGTAACAAGCAGCTATATTACTTTCACAGATGAGTTCTCGAGCATTCTGCATCGGCAGATACATAGTACTTAGCATAAGTTCGGCTTTTAGGTAATCAATATGGAAATAATGGCCCGCAAAAGGCGTAAACCTATGAGCGAGATTAACGTGGTACCCTACATTGATGTGATGTTAGTGCTTCTTATTGTTTTTATGGTTACAGCTCCCATGTTGAATCAGGGGATTGATGTTGATTTGCCACAGGCCAATAATGAGCCACTGGACATTGACGAGAACTTAGAAAGTCTAGTGGTGTCTATTACGTCAAATGATGAATATTACTTGAGTATCGGAGCGACCGGAGAAGACCGGCGACCGATAGCGTTGAACATGGTTGGAGATCAAGTCAGCCGTATTATTAGTGCTAATCCTACTATTCAGGTTTTAATAGAAGGCGATAGTGAAGCGGACTGGGGAGCGATGATCACTTTGATAACCACATTGCAGCAGGCGGGTGTAACTAACCCTAATTTTATCACTCAACCATTAAATATGGTGCAGTAATAACTGGTTCTAATATTAGTATCTGTGAATAGTGTATTTAATAATTTAATAATTTATAACGGCTATCCAATCTCTATAGTCGCCGCAGTCATCTTCCACATTATACTTTTGGTTGTACTTGTTTGGATGCAATCTAATAATAGGATGGATAGATTAGAATTGGTGCAGCCGACCATCGTGAAAGCGCTTTTTATCGATGAGAACCCCCAAGTGCGTAATCAAGAAATTCTTGAGCGCCAGCGGCTCGAACGAATAGAACAACAGCGTGTTACACGAGAAGAAGAACAGTTTCGCCAACAAGAAGACGAGCGTCAGCGCCTGTTGGAAGAACAGCGGGAAATGGAAGAGGTGGCTCTTCGCGAGCAAGAAGAGCTTGAGCGCCAGCGAGCTCAAGAGGTACAGCGCGAACGAGCGCGACAGGAAAGTATCACGATGGAGCAACAGCGGGAACAAGCCGAAGCGGAGCGACGGCGTCAGGATGAGGAAGCACAATTACAACGCCAGGCAGCAGAAGATGCTGCCTTGGCAGCAGAAGCAGCTCGCACTGAGTTTGAACTGGTTCAGAGTGCTACCGCTCTGATTCAGCAGGCTCTTCAACAGGTCTGGAATCGGCCTCCAAGTGCTCGTAATGGTATGCGCGTCATTCTCAGGATTCGTATGTTACCAACTGGTGAGTTGCTTGAAGCCTCAATAACTCAATCTAGTGGTGATGCTGCTTTTGATCGTTCTGCAGAGAACGCCGTTTACAGCGCCTCTCCGTTCACAGAATTACAGAATTTACCGATTAGTGTGTTTAATGAGAACTTTAGAACGCTGTCCCTTATTTTTGAACCAGAGGACTTATTGAATTGAATACGCGTACCAGTATTTGTATTTTCCTACTCAGCTTCCTTTCTTTGTCGGCTAAGGCCGAGCTCAGCATTCAGATTACCCAGGGCATTGACAACCCTATTCCAATCGCGGTCGTGCCGTTTGCATTGGAAGGCGCTGGCGTGCTCAGTGAAGATGTTGCTGGGATCGTGATTAATGATCTGGAACAGGTTGGAGAGTTTCTCTCTTTATCACGCTCCAATATGTTGAGTATGCCGAGCGAAGAAAGAGAAGTATTTTACCGTGACTGGCGCATTCTAGCGCAGGACTACTTGTTGGTGGGCAAAATAAATCGAGCTTCAGGGAGTCAGCTTGTGCAAGTGCAATATGAATTTTTCGATGTTAATCGGGAATTGAAATTGGCAGGTGAGATTCTGACAGGGAGTGTTGCCCAACTCAGAGACATAGGGCATGCAATAGCAAACGTGGTATTCGAGGAGGTCACTGGAATACCCGGCGCCTTTACTTCTCAAATACTTTACGTAGTGTCTGAACAGGTACAGGGAGATGAATATAATTTTCGTTTGGAAAAGGCAGACTACGATGGTGCTCGCGCACAGGCACTGCTGGAATCGAGAGAACCGATCATGTCCCCTAGTTGGTCACCGAATGGCCAAGATGTAGCCTACGTGTCCTTTGAGACTGACCTCCCGCGTATCTACATTCAAAATATTGCGACTGGGCAGAGACGACAAATTACTAATTATCCAAACATCAACAGTTCTCCGGTATGGTCGCCTGATGCGACTAAGCTGGCTATGGTGCTTTCTAAGGATGGCAGTCCGGATATCTATGTTCAGGATCTCAATACCAATCAATTAATGCGGGTTACTGATCATCCAGCGATAGATACAGAGCCAAGCTGGAGCTCTGACGGGCGCTCAATAGTATTCATGTCTGATCGTACAGGTCAGCCACAGATCTACCAGATAGAGTTAGGTGCGCCTTCTTATAATGTAGAAAGGCTGACTTATGATTGCTTTCAATGCATGAAGGCCAGGTTTTTACCAGATGGGGTGAATTTAGTGCACGTTCGCAGGGAAGCGCGACAGAACCCCAATTACCAGATCGCCATATTGAATATCGAGACTCTTAGAGTGATTACCTTGACAAATACCTCATTGGATGAATCCCCTAGTGTGGCTCCGAATGGCAGTATGATCATGTATGCTACAAAATTTAACGGTAGAGGCGTGCTTGATGCTGTATCCATTGACGGTCGAGTTAAATTCCGGCTACCATCCTCACAAGGTGACGTGCGGGAGCCTGCCTGGTCTCCGTTTCTGAATTAGAGCTACTGAATCGTAACAAACTAAAGTATTTGGAGGACTCAAAGAGTGGGAAATCAATACAATCAATTTCTTAAAATAAGCCTATTGGTAATCTCGGTGGTCACGCTGGCTGCATGCAGTTCAACTAGCGAACCTGAAGAGGTTATCGAAGATAATCAAGCCGCATCAAGCAGCAGTAGTAATAGTGCTTCTCCTAGCGCTAGTTCTGGTAGTGGTCAATTGACCCAGGAAGAAATCAGGGCTCAGAATGCTTTGCGAGAGACTGTCTTTTATTTTGATTTTGACGTGGCCGAGTTTAAGCCAGCAGATCGTGACACGCTGACTTATCATGCCCGTGATCTTGCCGCTAACCCCGGTAAACGCGTGCGGTTGGAGGGTCACGCAGACGAACGAGGCACGCGAGAGTACAACTTGGCGCTGGGGGAGCGACGTGCCAACGGAATAATGAACTACTTTATAGTCAACGGTGCATCTCGATCTCAAATCGAAGTAGTGAGCTATGGGGAAGAGCAGCCTGCACAAAATAGTTCCAGCGAACAAGCGTATACCCAAAACCGCAGAGTTGAAGTAGTTAACCGATAATTACGGATGCATAGATCTTTTGCCATAGTGGCCAATAAAGTACTTGTCCTTATCTTTGCGAGTATTTTTAGCATAGTGGCTATAGCTCAGGGTACCGGCGCTGTTATCGAATCTCAGGCATTTACTCCGGGGCAACAACCCTTGCCTCCGGGGTCTGTCGGCGGGACCAATAATGACGGCCTCTCACTGTTGTTGGAACAGAATCAACAATTACGCACTGAAGTACAGGCTTTAAGAGCGCTTGTCGAGGAACAAGGATTCGAAATTCGCAAAATGCAACGGGATTCGCTTAATCGTTATACCAATTTAGACGAAAGGCTGGGGGCACTAGAGGGTGGGTTAGTCACCGAAACAAGACCTGGGAATCGTGCTACCGATACAATATCTTCCCCAGATTCGCCAACAGAAGCGTTGCCAGAGAATCCTGAAAGAGGCACGAGCGTGGTTGCCGGCCTGGAAAATGGCAGCTCAACCCTTGCGCCGCGGAGTAGCGCTCGTGTTAATCGCGGCACATTACAACCCGCCATACTGAGTGAACAACAGCTTTACCAGATGGCTTATGACTCAGTAATCAATAGTAACTTTGAGCGGTCCATTGCTGAATTCGATCAGTACCTGAGCATTTACCCTGAGGGGCGTTTTGTAACTAATACTTACTATTGGAAAGGACAAGCTTACTTATATCTGAATCGATTTACCGAAGCACGGGATTCCTACGAAATTATTCTGGAGCAATACGAGGAGTCACCGAAACTACCTGATGCAATGTATGGACTAGGCTTAGCTTATCAGGGGCTAGGCAACATCGCTCAGGCGCGCCAATTGCTCAGTGAGATCAAGAGACGCTTTCCCAACACCGGTGTAGCTAATCTAGCTGACACTAGGCTTCTTTCGTTGGATTAAATTAATACATGCACTCATTCCCTTCTGCGTAGTTTCTGTGCGCAGTGTGAAATCGTTGGTAATAAAAAGCTGAGATAGCGCATGGCTGACGACAATACGTTAAGAATTACGGAAATTTTTCATTCCTTACAAGGAGAGGCTCGGACAGTAGGTAGACCGACGGTGTTCGTGCGGCTAACAGGTTGTCCGTTGCGCTGCCAATACTGCGATACCGCCTATGCTTTCGACGGCGGCAAATTGTTACCATTGGAGGGTATTTGTGCTGAGGTAGAGAAATACGGTAGCAAACTTGTAACAGTAACCGGTGGGGAGCCTTTGGCCCAGCCTAATAGCAAGGTGCTAATGACCATGTTATGTGACAATGGATATCAGGTGTCGCTTGAAACCAGCGGTGCTATGCCAATCGAAGAAGTTGACGAACGCGTATCTATCGTTCTTGACCTTAAGACACCAGGCTCTCAGGAATGTGATAAGAATTGCTATGAAAATTTAGGCCATCTGAAAACTAAGGACCAAATTAAATTTGTAATCTGTGATCGGGCAGATTACGAATGGTCCAAAGCTAAATTGGATCAGTTGAATTTGCGCAATAAGGTGAGTGAGATTCTATTCTCACCTTCTTACGATCAGCTAGCGGCTTCAGAATTAGCTGAATGGGTTCTGAATGATGCTCTTGATGTGAGAGTTCAATTACAGCTGCATAAGGTAATTTGGGGTATTGAGCCGGGTCATTAGCGCCTTCTCTGTATAAACATTCTATGAGCAACCATGAATAGGAAAAAGGCAATTGTGCTAGTGTCAGGAGGGCTTGATTCGGCGACCTGCCTAGCAATTGCGAAGGCTCAGAACTACGAGTGTTATGCGATAAGCTTCGAGTATGGGCAGAGATCAAGGAGTGAGCTGCAGGCGGCGAAAGAAATTGTGGCTGCGGCAAGGATAGTAGAGCATAAGATTTTCTCGCTGCAGATGGGTGAGCTGGGTAGCTCGGCATTAACGGATGTACACATAAAGGTTCCGGAAGAAGAGAGTGAAGGAATACCTGTTACTTATGTACCTGCCCGCAATACTGTATTTCTATCCTACGCTCTTGCATGGACCGAAGTATTAAAGGGTGAAGCAATCTTTATGGGTCTGAATGCTCGGGATTATTCTGGCTACCCCGATTGTCGTCCCGAATATGTTGCAGCGTTCCAGCAGTTGATTAATCTAGCTACAAAGCGGAGTGTTGAAGGAGGGATAATAAAACTCGAAACACCNCTTATTGATTTAAANAANNCAGANATTATNAANNNTGGNNTGCGACTNGGTGTGAATTATGNNAATACNNTNTCCTGNTANCAAGCANNTNAATCAGGNAAGAGCNTGCGGNCGTTGCGATAGTTGTCGTNTTCGNCNNAAAGGCTTNNTTGATGCNGGNGTGGNTGANCCTACGCNNTANCAGTNATCGNNNCNNGCNAATTNNCNTGCCATCACTTGAGTTTTTTAATTTTGATAGTACTATGTCGCACCTCNTGGGTCGTTAGCTCAGTCGGTAGAGCAGAAGGCTTTTAACCTTTTGGTCATAGGTTCGAATCCTATACGACCCACCATTTTCTTTTTGTTTTTCTAAATACTCCAAACTTAAGAATTGGAAGCTTAACTCGTAGTACCCTATGCTAAAATCAGTGTCCCTAATTTTTCTCGGATAATTTATGACCGATACTGCAGGTGCACAAGAGCACCATGACCTAGCATCCGATCTGGAAATAGTCCGGCAATACCTGGACCAAATAGAACCTCCGGAGGAATTGTCGGAGGCGGCACGATCAGTGGTTGAAGCACAACTTCGTGACTTGATGCTGGCCAAGAATGCCCGTTTGGTCGCGCATTATTACTCTGATTCGTCTTTACAAGATCTAGCCGATGATACTGGGGGATTCGTCGGTGATAGTCTCGAAATGGCTAGATTTGGTCGCGAAAGTGATGCGGATATTCTNATGGTAGCCGGTGTCCGGTTCATGGGTGAGTCNGCCAAGATACTTAGTCCAAGTAAAAAAGTGTTAATGCCTACGCTCGAGGCAACCTGCTCGCTTGATATTGCTTGTCCAATTGAGAGCTTTGCGCCATTTTGTGATAAACATCCTGATCGAACAGTAGTGGTATATGCTAATACTTCAGCAGCGGTTAAGGCACGCTCTGACTGGGTAGTGACTTCCAGTATTGCACTGGATGTTGTGGAGCATCTTTTAGAAAAGGGAGAAAAGATCCTCTGGGCTCCGGATAAACATCTCGGGGCTTACATCAGAAAGACTACTGGAGCAGACATCTTACTCTGGGATGCCGCTTGTATCGTACATGAAGAATTTAAAGCCCGTGGCATTAAGGATATGCTGAACATCTATCCTGACGCCGCGGTACTGGCCCATCCAGAATCAACGGACGCGGTGCTGGAACTAGCCCACGTAATCGGATCTACGACCCAAATTATTGAAGCAGCTAAGTATTTGCCAAATCGAAATATTATCGTTGCGACTGATCAGGGTATCTTTCACAAGCTGCAACAGTTAAATCCGGATAAATTCTTTATCATCGCTCCAACCGCCGGTAATGATGCAACCTGCAAAAGTTGCGCTCATTGCCCTTGGATGGCAATGAATTCNTTGCAGGCCATGTATAGCTCTTTATTGGAAGAGACAGATGAAGTATTGGTTGACCCGGTTCTTGCTCAAGATGCTATGAAACCCTTAAGGCGTATGCTGAATTTTGCTGCGGAGAATAAATTGCGAGTAAAAGGTAAAGCCTAGCCTAGGGCATNACTTATTTTATCGTTTAATCGTCGCTAAGTTCACGTATGATTTCTTCGACGTTACTAATTTTTTGTCTCAGGCGGGCNAGTTCTGCTGGGGCAGCACCATTGTCAGTTTCTACGCGGACAGCAAACTGTAATTGCTCCCGGGCTCTGCGAAAATCGTGTAGAAGCATAAAGTACTCAGCACGAGCCTGGTGAACCTTGCCGATATTTCCAGCTTGCCCCCAGGTTTCTGCTAGTTGAAACCAAAGATGGTGATCGTTGGCTCTGAATTGAGTATACCGTTCCATCATTTCGGCAGCTTCGGTATAGGCTCGAGATTCTTGCAAAGCAGCGACATAGGCCATTGTAAGGGAATGATTATCTGGATTGATCTCCAAATGGCGGCGCAAAAAATTGATAGCCTGATGTGGCTCATTTTGGGCTGTATAAATTTCAGCTTGGGTAACTACATAACTGATGCGATTGGGATCTTTAAGCAGAAGCGGAGCAAGGGTGGTATTAGCTCGGGCATATTGCTCATCTTCCGAGTAGCTTACGGCTAAACCGTAACGATTGGCATCCTGTGCGAATTCGTTAGTACTTTCATTTAATTTTNCCTGGTATTCCATTATTAATGCTCTTCTGTCAGGAGCATAATGGCTGAGTATCCGTGCACGCATAGTCTGGTATTCCAGGTTATTGGCGTAATCACTTGGCGGATAGCGCATAGCCCTGCCACGGGCGTCAGCAACACGCGATTCGGTTAGGGGGTGGGAGAGAAGAAACTCTGGAGGGCGTCTGCCAAAACGATTGAGCGCGATGAGTCTTTCAAACAACTTACCCATTGCGTCGGGATCGAAACCAGAATAATACATATTGTCTTGGCCGATGCGATCGGCCTCGGCTTCGTGGCTTCGGCTGAATCGCAATTGATTCTCGACGGCCCGACCTTGAGTAGCGGTAATCGCCGCCATGCCATGTTCGGCTTGGGAGGTAGCCATAACCAACACGCTCGCCAATAAAGTTGCTAGTTGAGGGACGCGCCCCGCTTGTGCTTCGTCAACCCCGCGGGCAAAATGCCGCTGACTGACATGAGCGATCTCGTGTGCCATTACAGATGCGAATTCCGCTTCTGTTTGTGCGTTGAGGAACAGACCGGTGTTGACCCCGATTATGCCGCCTGGAGCGGCAAANGCGTTTAGTTCTTCGCTATCGATAATTATAAAAGAAAGGCGATGGTCCTGCAGTTGACTGCGAGAGGCTAACTTATAAGTTAGATTTTCCAAATAATCGTTTAGAAGAGCATCTGGAATAGTTAGTGCGCTTCGACGAATCTGGCTCAAAAATTGCTGNCCCATCTCGTATTCTTGCTCGAGCGAAACGGTTCCCGAAATACGATCGCCTAGTGAAGGAAGCGGTGTTTGGGCTTGACTGCTTAGCGCAAGCAGAGTTGGTAGTAAAAATAACGCTGTATAACGGTTGTATCGACTCATCATGGGTGTCTTAGCACTATACATATGACCCAGACTAACACAAATTATTATATAGGATAGAGTAACTTAACATAACTATTAAGCGGNTTAGATCATGGTCATTGGGTGTAATAGCTTGATAATATAAGGGATGGATATCAATGTTGATGTGATGTTGGATTTGAGCGGTTTACAGTGTCCAATGCCGCTATTGAAGACAAAATTAGCTTTGAATAACATGTTGCCACAACAGATTCTAAAAGTGGTCGCTACCGATCCTGGATCCGAAAAAGACTTCCATTTATTCGTAAATCAAAGTAATCACCAGATTCTGCACTTTCAGAAGGATCAGCGGGCGTATTTCTACTGGATTCAGAAGGGTTAAAAAGGCTGATAGCAGAAATCTCTATTTTTAGAGCCTCTTCTGTTTTGAAGGGACCCAATATGGTAAAGTTCCTTGCCTAATTCGCCTCTGTTACAGGCTTTCACTTGAGAAAAAAGAATTCCGATGTCTGGTTCTATTAGAGGCAGTATTGTAGCTTTGGTTACCCCAATGCGAGCGGACGGGTCCCTAGACCTAGCCGCTTTCGATCGTTTAATCGATTGGCATGTCGAGAGTGGTACGCATGCAGTGGTGGTAGCTGGTACTACAGGGGAATCGGCCACCCTCAGTGTCCAGGAACACTGTGACCTTGTGGCGCATTGTGTAAAGGTAACAGGTAACCGTATTCCCGTTATTGCCGGTACTGGTTCTAACAACACTGAAGAAGCTTTATACTTTACTGAGTCGGCACGCCAGCATGGGGCTGACGCCTGCCTTCTAGTCACCCCCTACTATAATAAGCCTTCTCAGGAAGGATTATATCAACATTTTAAGGNAGTGGCCGAAAGGGTAGATATACCGCAGATTTTATACAACGTGCCGGGTCGCACTGCTTGTGATCTAAGCTTGGAAACAGTGGAGAAACTGGCTAATTTGGACAATATCGTGGGGATAAAAGATGCTACAGGAGATTCCCCGCGTGGACTCCGATTGATACAGCGTTGTGGGAANCGATTGGCTATTTATAGCGGTGAAGATGCGATTACCCTACCGTTGATGGAAGGTGGAGCTGATGGCACCATTTCTGTCACAGCAAATGTTGCTCCAGAATTAATGGCTGAAATGTGTTCTCTTGCACTTTCAGGTGATAATGAGAACGCGAGAAAAATAAATAAAAAGCTCGATTTACTACATAGCAATCTGTTTCTGGAGGGAAATCCTATTCCTGTAAAATGGGCTTTACGGCAAATGGGGTTGATAGAGACGGGGATAAGGCTCCCGCTTGTGGAACTTGGCGCGAAGTATCATATCCAAGTAATTAAAGCTTTGAAGCAAGCCGGCATAGNGCTGTCAGGGGCGGTGTGAACTTTGGAACATATTTTAGGGGCTTGTAAAGTCTAACTTAATGTTTAAATTGATCTTAATAATTATTCCCGNACTAGTTCTTAGTAGCTGTAATTATCTTATGGGTGACGAAGGTATGTTTCGTGATCGTGGTGGAGCCTATCTGGAGGCACAGGCCGTGTCACAGATGGAAATACCNGAAACTTTAGACAGTTATACACTGGATCAGCTTTACGTAATACCCGAGCAAATCGTCACAATCGCCGCTCCGTTTGAAGAAATTCCAATGCCTAAACCGATTGAGACGCGACGGCGGGAAGGCGTTATTATACAGAGTCTCGCTACGAATCGGTGGATATTGATAGATGCTACNCCAGGGCAAGTATGGCCTTTAGTTAGAGACTATTGGACTGAACTGCAAATCATCCTTGATTTTGAAAATCCTAGTAATGGCATCATGGAAACTGCCTGGGTAGAAGTGGACAATGACCAAGAGAAACGCCACAAGTATAGAGTTGCAATTGAGCCTGGTTTACATTCCGGTTACTCGGAAATTTACATTGTTCACATGGAAAACCTCCGTACGGAACCAATTCCTCTTGTACTTAATTGGCCTCAATATTCCGATTCCGAAGACTTAGAACGTGAGATNATGTCTTCAATATCGCAGTATTTGGCCGACAGGAATGACATCTATCAAGCGTCTACGGCGAGTTTACTTGCGGGAAGTATTGAAGCTGAATCTAAGGCCAATATTGTCGAAAATGAGAGCGGGAAACAAGTACTTGAGTTAAAGATCGACTATGATCGAGCCTGGGTGCAAATTCGAGAAGCGTTGGAAACAGCAGAGATATTGATCGTTGACAGTAACCGAGATGAGAACTTCTTTAACGTACGGTTTTCCGGTTTGACCGAGGAAGGAAATGATCCTGGATTTATTAGACGGATATTCGGTGGCGATGATGAAGATGCAGAAGTTGAAGAACAGGATTTCAGTGTCCGTCTATTAGAGAATGATGATGTNATTAATGTTATTACGGAAGCACTAGAAACATCTGGCGAAACAAATCAACTCACGGTTGAGCTGTTGCAGGTTATTAACGACAATTTAACATAGTTTTCGCGGCTAGAGATTAATACTCCGCGACCTTCATGGATACTTTCTTACTTATAATTTTTAGTTCGGTTTTTTTCAGTGCTATATGCGTAGTATTTTTGTTGATGCGCCAACTATATAACGTACGAGTAGGTGAAGTGGCTGTAAAAGAACGATTGGCGGCCAAGCAAATCGANATATCTAACCTCCAAAGCTCCCTGTCTAAAGCAGAAGAGCAGAATGATTCTCTAAAACTAGACATACAATCATACAAGGAACAGCTCGCTACGATCAGGACTAGCCTGGATCTGGAACGTAAGCAGTTTGAGGATAAGCTGGCATTACTAAATGATTCGCGAGAGCAGTTGAGTNCTGCTTTCAAGAATATCGCTAATGAAATTTTTGAAGATAAAACCCGAAAATTTACAGCTAACAGNAAAGAAACATTGGCTACGGTATTAAATCCACTTCAGGAAAAGATACGACAATTCGAAAAGCGAGTTGAAGAAACCTACGATAAAGAATCTAAGGAAAGGTTTTCTCTAGCCAAGGAGATCAAAAACCTTCAAGAACTTAATAGCCGAATTAGCGAGGATGCAATTAATCTAACCAATGCTCTTAAAGGAGATAATAAAACGCAGGGAAGCTGGGGCGAGTTTGTTCTTGAATCTATACTAGAGAAATCAGGTCTGGTTAAAGGCCGTGAATATGAGCTCCAGGTAAGCTTGAAGGGAGAGGATGGTTTGAGAGCTCAACCGGATGTCATCCTTCACTTACCGGAGTCAAGAGACATTATTATAGATTCGAAAGTATCCTTGAAAGCATGGGAAGGGGTATGTTCTAGTGAAGATGAAGCCAAAAAATTAGAATTACTAAAACAACATATTCAATCAGTGCGCGCCCATGTTAAGAATCTGTCGGGGAAGGATTATCAGAACCTAGTAGGAATCAATTCTCTGGATTATGTATTCCTTTTTATGCCTATCGAAGCTGCGTATTCAGCGGCTATTCAGAATGACCCAGAGCTTAACCATTATGCTTTTGAGCGTAACATTATCTTTGTAGGTCCAACCACCTTACTTACTACGCTAAAGACTGTGCAGAATTTGTGGCGCCTGGCTCAACAAAATCAGAATGCGAATAAAATAGCGGAGCAAGCCGGCAGTCTTTACGATAAGTTTGTAGCCTTTGTAAACGACCTCGATGAAGTAGGGCAACGTATTGATGCATCCAAGAAGAGTTTCGAAAAAGCTCACAACAAACTGTTATCGGGTCGTGGCAACCTAGTGAAACGCGCAGAAAGTTTGAAACAACTTGGTGCTAGGGCGTCGAAGAAACACAAACCAGAGGTGCTGGACTCGGCTATGCAATCCGATGCGGATACATTGACACCGTCGTCCGATTCGGAAGATGTCAAGGCTTTGGAGAAAAAGACACGGCATTGAGGCTGTTATCGGTAATTTTATGAATGCTATTTTGCAATTTCTTCCTTGTGAAACACCTGAAGCATGGCTGGAATCAGCCCTTATCAATCAATCACTGCTGCTAATAGATCATGCNAATTGTGAAAAGAAAGCGGCCGCTACCGCAATAAATCTCATACATCGCTATACGTTGAAGCCTGATTTGTTAAACACGATGTCACGGCTTGCCCGTGAAGAATTACTTCATTTTCAACAGGTGGCGAAAATCATGGCCGACCGAGGCGTTGCTTATGTAAGACTCAGTCCGTCTCGATACGCAGCGGGTTTGCACTCATTAATTAGACAAACGCAACACGAGCAATTAGTGGACATGCTAATTGTCGGAGCTTACATTGAGGCGCGCTCGTGTGAACGATTCGCTAAATTGGCCTCTAGATTAGATCGTGAATTAGCACAGTTCTATAAGAAATTACTAAAGTCAGAGGCACGGCATTTCGAAGATTACTTGAAATTTGCCGCGAAATACGCGGAAGAAGATGTCTCCGCCCGAATAGAAGAATTTGCCGAAAAAGAAAAGAAACTAATAACTACTCCGGATCGACATTTCCGTTTCCACAGCGGAATACCACTTATTAAGAAATCCAATTACCGCTAATTTTTGCATGTTTCAGGGGGCGTTAGATTGCCTTTGAATTGTTCTCGCAGTAATTGAATTTGGTTACAGGGAATCTCATTGTTACCCAACAAACTGACAGATGTTAGGCTGGCGATATTTAAGAGCGGACCAATATCAGTAACAAGATTTTCACTTAAGTTAATACCCCCGAGTTGTTGAAGCTCCTCGAGTGGTGTGATGTTGGTTATGCTATTGTTGGCTAGATCTAAAAAACGCAACTGAACTAGCTGCCCAATTCGCTCAAGATTGCTGATTCCAGAATTTGCGCATGATAGTACTGTCAGTTCTGTAGGATCGGCTACATTCTGTTGGCGTAAAGCCAGATTAATACAACCTTGTAATTCAGCGTTTATAACTTCATCACTAATAAGTCTACCGGTGGGATCATAGACTGGTTGGTTGTTGACGGAGACCGTAAAAGGCTGGGAGCACGATACATAAAGTGCTATCAGTGATATTAATAGAATTCTAAAATCCCTAACTATACGGTGTTTCATAGCTCTTTTGACTAGCTGGTAATTAATGTTTATCCCAGTTAGTATGCGCAACCTATTGTTTGTAAAAAGATTACAGGCTATTGTCTAACGAATCCAAGGAAATTGGTATGAAAACACTAAAACATGCGACGTTGGTATTCTTCTCGCTTGTAGCCCTTTTAATCAGTTTCTATTCTCTTGGCCAAGATAGTGTGGATTTAGAAGATGAAGATGAACGCATAGCTTATTCGCTTGGTGCCAATATAGGACAGAATTTAGTCGCTCAAGAGCTAATCGAAGGAATCGATGTGCAAATTTTTGTCGCAGGTATGTTAGACGCCTTTNCTGACGACCTCAAACTTCAGNCAGCTGAAATGATGGCTGCANTACAAACCTATATGGAGCGGCAAGCTGATGCTGATCAGTTAGCATTGTCTGAGAACCTTACTATGAGTGCAGAATTTCTTGAACAGAATTCACAGAATGACGGAGTAGTTACTTTAGATTCTGGATTGCAGTACTTGGTTCTCGAATCAGGTCCAGAAGGAGGGGCATCACCGACCCCCAGTGATTCAGTACTGGCTCATTATCATGGTACATTGATAGATGGTAATGTATTCGATTCATCGGTTGATCGCGGTGAGCCGGCATCTTTTGGAGTATCTCAAGTTATCTCTGGCTGGACCGAAGCATTGCAACTCATGAAAACCGGTGATAAGTGGCGTCTTTTTATTCCGCCTGACATGGCTTATGGAGAGTCTTCACCTACTCCCGCTATACCGCCAAATTCTGCATTAATCTTTGACGTGGAACTTTTGGAAGTCCGATAAAATTTGGCAATACCCTATCGCAATCGATGAGCAAAGATGGCTCGACAAGTTTAAACGAAGAGCTGTTGCAATTCTTGCAGCAGTCACCAACGCCCTTTCACGCAGTATGCAATATGANCAATATGCTCGAGCAGGCTGGTTTTCAGCGGCTTGACGAAGTATCTACCTGGGAGCTTAAAAAGAACGGTTCCTTTTTTGTGGTCCGTAATGATTCAGCTCTGATTGCCTTCAATGTCGGAAACGGATTGCTGCTCGATGGTGGCCTAAGGCTTTTGGGAGCACACACCGATAGTCCGTGCCTAAAGGTCAAGCCCGTACCGGAGATAAATAGGCACGGTTACGTGCAGTTGGGTGTCGAAGTTTATGGAGGGGCTCTGTTGAAGCCTTGGTTTGATCGAGATCTTTCAATNGCAGGCAAGGTGGAATTTCAAACCAAGGAAGGTAAGCTCAATAATACCCTCATAGATTTTCGAGAGCCGGTTGCATTTATTCCTAGCCTAGCCATACATTTAGATCGGAAAGCTAATGATGGACATAAAATAAATTCTCAGAAGGAATTACACCCCATCATATTGCAGTCACAAAATACAGAGAAATTTAAGTTAGATGAGTTGTTATTAGAGCTAGTTCGTAAGGAGANTANGGGCAAGTCAGCAAAGCAAGTGCTATCACACGAGCTGTTCCTTTATGACACACAGCCGGCGCATTTGGTTGGTCTTGAGAAACAATTTGTTGCTTCTGCACGGCTTGATAATTTGGTCAGTTGTTATCTTGGTTGTAAAAGTTTAATAGCTAGTAACAGAATTCATGGCAGTGTGCTGGTATGTAATGATCATGAAGAGGTGGGAAGTGCTTCTATCACTGGGGCGCAGGGTCCTTTTCTTAAGTCTGTCTTAAAAAGATTAATTAGAGAATTCCATAAAGAGGATGATGCATTCCAAAGGGTCACTCACCAGTCAGTTTGTCTTTCCGTAGATAATGCGCATGGTGTGCACCCAAATTTTCCCGAAAAACATGACGATCAACATTGTGCCTTTCTTAATCGAGGACCAGTAATCAAAATAAATGCGAATCAACGTTATGCAAGTAACAGCCAATCTATTGCACTCTTTAAATCACTCTGCAATAAGCTGTCGATTCCGTATCAGTCATTTGTCATGCGAAATGATATGGCGTGTGGCAGTACTATCGGTCCGATTACGGCTACACAGCTCGGAATCACTACCGTGGATGTAGGGGTCGCTAGTTTCGGTATNCATTCAATTCGAGAACTAGCTGGTATCGAAGATGTTAAATCGATGGCTGAAGTGGCAACGTTATTTTTTGATCGCTAGTATAAGCACTAACGCTTCTTTTTCATCTCTCGTAGTACGAAGCGCATTGGATCTAGTGTGTTCATTAATTCATGGCTAAAAGGAGACATCTCATGATTGATCATGCTTGCCAGGTATTCGCTGCTCAGCGGGCACGTCGCCAAACCAGTAGAGCCATGAGCTGCGGAGATATATAGCCCGGAGAAATAGTGGCCATTATGAATCTTTTTAGTTTCTCTAAAGCGTGTTCTTGATAGAAAGTGATCTTGTACCACGGCCACATTTGGTACTTTTCCTACTACAGGGTAGTTATCTTTTGCATTGCAACGGACGCTAATTTGGGCTGATTGTATTGCCCGAGAAAGGTAGTCTCCCTCAAAGCAAGCCTGAGCACCTTCTAAATTTTGCCTATCGTCCTCTGCTTTAATTGTCCCATCGACTATCCCTCTTCGATAACTTGCTGACAGATTATGTTGATTATCTTTAGCTGGAAACACCGTACGAATGCCGCAGACTACAGTGGCTAACGAAAGACTCTGAGCAGTTGCGTCTATAATTGTGGATTGCCCTGTTATTGACTGAAGGGGTAGTTGGGAAGTTTGCTCAAATCCTGAAGCCTTATAACCGTTTGCGATTACTACTATTGGCGCCCGTGCTATTTCTTGCCCGTCTTTATCTAACAACTGCCATTGGTTGTCGTCTTGCTTTAATGAGGTAATATTTTGGTCTGTAATTAGCTCAATGTTAGGATGTTCAAGATAAAGGTTACACAGTAAAGAACCGTCAACCCAGCCGCCTAACGGGAAATAGTAGGCTGCTTCTGTCAGTTGAGAGTTCGCGAGCTTGCTAGCTGCTTTAATATCGAGAACTTGCATGACCTGTTTGTCATAGAGTTGCTGTAGTCTTCTCGNATCTAGATCCTTTCGTTTATTCATTGCGCCGACGAGCTGAAGAACACCGCAATTGTGAAANTTTAGGTTGCTATGTTTTGTGAATTGGTGAAGCTGTCGCTGGGCATAAAGGAAACTCTGTAGGTAAAACTGAGCTAACTCTGACTCTGACTGAAACAAGCGGCACCGAAGTGCTAGCTGTGCATTACCTGAAGCACCGGAGGCAGCCTGTGAGGCCTGGTCAACTAACTTAATTTGCCAATTACGCCGGGAAAGGCTATGGGCCATGCTACAGCCCGCTAAACCCGCTCCAATTATGAGAGCCGAACGGGAATATGCATTATGCGCTGTATACCCGATAGATTTCCCAGCGCTGGTAGGGTGGCTCGAAGCTGCTTTGCTAGTTGAANCTTGCACACCTTTCTGGCTGGCNAAAAGCATGTTACGTTTTCGAGCGTGACCCGGACGTTTTTCTACCACAAATTCCGCTGCCTGCAAGTTCCTGCGAACATTGCCGGCTACACTATAAGAGGTAAGNGTGGCGCCGGATTTGCTACGGTTANCTATCTCGTGAAATAACTGGGGCTGCCACATTTCTGGATTTAGTCTTGGGGCGAACCCGTCCAGATACCAGGCATCGATTAGCCTATGGCTAGGGAGATTTGCCAACTGAGATAGAGTGTCACCGAAATGCAAATCCAATAAAATCTCATTGTCCAGATGGAGACGATGACAACCTCTGCTATGGTCGGAATATGAAATCCTGAATTCTTCACTAAGTTTTGCTAGAGAAGGCCAACGGCTATGNACCCGAGCCAAGTCACCGCAGGAGAGAGGATATTTTTCAAATCCAATGTAATGTAGCCTATCTGGTTTATATTGAGTCTCCCGAAANAATTGGCAGGTCTGTAGGAAATTCAAGCCNGCCCCGAACCCGATTTCGGCGATAGTAAAAGACGAATCCCGGTCAGCCNTTTCTCTCCACTGCGCAGATAATTCGCTACCCGCAATGAAGACATGTTGGCTCTCCNCTAGCTCGTTTTCGCTGGANTAATAGATGTCCTTATAGTATCTGGAAAACGGGAGATTCGAATCGATCCAGCGTAACCAGGCGTTTTCGATTTTCACGGGAAGAATTAATTCTAAAATTCCGAATACATTAAGTAGAGTTAGCCTACTATAAGCACATTGCAGTTTATAGTAATACGATGGAAGCCACCTAAGCGATTAGTCTAGCGCTGGAATAAACCGGCTATTGGGGTAAAATGCGCGTTTTCTCGTGAACGTCATGGGTTTTTAAAGATGCTGGAGATCAATAGCCAATTGGCAAAGCTAAAGGAATTAAACTCCCGAACTGATAGTCTCAGGGGGTATCTTTGACTATGAGGGAAAGCGTGAGCGTTTGACTGAGGTGGAACTGGAGCTTGGAGAAGCTTCTGTCTGGGAAAAACCTGAATACGCTCAGGCGCTGGGTAAAGAACGATCCAATTTGGAAACAGTTGTTCGCACCATCGATAAACTTTATAGCGGCATCGAGGAGCTCGAAGAACTTCTTGCCTTGGCTAAAGAGGAGTCCGATCAGGAATTATTCGCAGCCGCCAGGAAAGATCTTGATAAGCTCCAGGAAGGATTGGAGTTATTAGAATTCCGACGTATGTTTTCTGGCGCAATGGACTCAGCAAATGCCTATTTGGACATCCAAGCGGGTTCAGGTGGAACGGAAGCCCAGGACTGGGCGGAGATGTTGTTGCGCATGTACCTGCGCTGGGGCGAGGACAAGGGATTTCAGACCGACCTTGTGGAAGTGTCTGGGGGCGATATCGCTGGTATAAAAAGTGCTACCATTTATTTCACTGGAGAGTTCGCATTTGGTTGGTTAAGGACTGAAACAGGAGTGCATCGATTAGTAAGAAAATCACCCTTCGATTCGGGGAATCGACGACATACGTCTTTTGCGTCTATCTTTGTATCTCCAGAAATAAATGATGAAATCGAAGTGAATCTCGACATGTCTGACATTAGGATTGATACCTATCGGTCTAGTGGTGCTGGTGGCCAACATGTTAACAAAACTGATTCAGCCGTTAGGTTAACCCATGAACCAAGTGGTATTGTGGTCCAGTGTCAGAGCCAACGTTCACAGCATAAAAATAAGGATATGGCTATTAAGCAATTAAAGGCGAAATTATACGAGCTTGAAGAACTGAAACGTAAGGAAGAAATGCAGTCCATTGAAGAATCCAAGGTCGATATAGGCTGGGGTAATCAGATCAGGTCTTATGTACTGGATTCTTCCCGCATTAAAGATCTTAGAACAAATATAGAAGTTACAAATACCGCTGCAGTGCTGGACGGGGACTTAGATAAATTTATCGAAGCTACTTTAAAAATGGGATTGTAGACTAGAGTTAAAATGTCAGAGCAAGATGAAAATAAGCTGATCGCCCAGCGTCGTGTGAAGCTCGATGCTATACGNAGCGAGCGGCAGGCATTTCCTAATGGGTTCGCTAGGCGACATATTGCTGCGGAATTGCATTCTCTATGTGATGGTAAAAGCCAAGCAGAATTGGAGGAACTCGCACTAGAAACTGCTATTGCTGGNCGTATTGTGCGTATGCGCGGACCTTTTGTTGTGATAAAGGATGCGAGTGGCCAAATGCAGTTGTATATGAACAATAAATNTTTTTCGGAAGATCTGGCGCGAGAACTCAAGTCATTGGACCTCGGCGACATAATTGGAGTGAAGGGCGAAGTATTTAAAACAGGGAAGGACGAACTTTCAGTGCGGGTCGCAGACTTTAAATTATTAACCAAGTCTTTGCGGCCACTGCCAGATAAGTATCGTGGGTTTACAGATACGGAGGCTCGCTATAGGAGACGTTATGTTGACTTGATAGTAAATGAAGAATCTCGAACAGTNTTTGAAACACGATCTCGTATTATTAGGTTTATAAGAAAATATTTTGAAGAGCTGGGCTTTATGGAAGTCGAAACACCAATGATGCAGATTATTCCAGGTGGTGCGACCGCNCGTCCGTTTATTACCCATCATAATGCTCTCGATCAAGATATGTATCTTCGGGTTGCCCCCGAACTTTTTTTGAAACGCCTGATAGTAGGTGGTTTTGAAAAAGTCTTNGAGCTCAATCGTAATTTTCGTAATGAGGGTCTATCGACTCGCCATAATCCTGAATTCACTATGCTGGAATTTTATCAGGCCTATGCACGTTACCAAGATTTAATGGATTTGACAGAGGACTTATTCAGGAAAATTAGTCAAGAAGTCCTAGATAGCACGACAGTCAATTATCAAGGTTCAAGTTATGATCTTGCTAAACCNTTCGCCCGCAAGACNCTTATAGAGGCTATCCAAGAATACTGCGATGCCAAAGAACAAGAATTTGAAAGCAAAGATTCAGTTATTAAATTGGCGAAAAATCTCGATGTGCATTTTGACGAGGCGTGGGGAAAAGGAAAGATCGTTATGGAGGTTTTTGAGCAGAAAGTAGAAGCTAAACTAGATCAGCCGACCTTTATCACCGAATATCCACTGGAGGTATCACCTTTAGCTAGGNTAAATGAAGACAATCCAGAAGTAACTGATCGGTTCGAATTGATAATTGGCGGTCGAGAACTGGCCAACGGTTTTTCCGAACTTAATGACCCAGAAGATCAGGTCAATCGGTTCAAAGCTCAGGTTATTCAGAAAGAATCGGGTGATAAGGAAGCAATGCATTTCGATAATGATTACGTCACGGCACTAGAATATGGAATGCCACCCACTGCAGGCGAGGGGATAGGCATTGATCGGCTTATCATGTTGTTTACCGATTCGCCTTCCATCAAGGACGTGTTGTTGTTTCCTCACATGCGCCCACGACATGATGGNGACTGAAAACGCAATAAATACTCAGCGGTCGATAAAGCTTGAAGATTCTTGGAAGAAGTTACTATTTGAAGAATTTGNCGAGTCGTATATGCAGAGTCTCCGGCAGTTTCTTTTTGATGAAAAAGCTAAAGGTAAACGAATCTTCCCTCCAGGTGAGGAAATATTTAATGCTCTAAATACTACTGCCTTCGATAATGCTAATGTCGTTATTCTTGGACAGGATCCTTATCATGGTGCCAGNCAGGCTCACGGGCTCTGTTTTTCTGTAAAGCCCGGCATAGAAATACCTCCCTCCCTTGTAAATATCTACANGGAGCTAGAGACCGATTTAGGCTTTATGCGNCCGACCCACGGGTGTTTGACTTATTGGGCAGAACAGGGTGTTCTACTTTTAAATGCAGTACTTACGGTTGAATCAGGGAGAGCGGGTTCTCATCAAGGAAAAGGCTGGGAGCGATTTACTGACAAGATTATTGCGTTACTTAACGAAAATAAGCGAGGTATAGTTTTTATTTTGTGGGGGAGTTACGCGCAGAAGAAAGGTGCGATTATAGACAGACAGAAGCACATGGTGCTGCAATCGCCACACCCGTCCCCTTTGTCTGCGAGTAAAGGGTTTTTTGGAAATCATCANTTTTCCAAGACAAATGACTACTTGAAAAGCCAAGGAAAGGCTTCAATTGATTGGCAATTGCCTCAGAATTGCTAGNAAAATAGATTTGGAAATAAATGCATGAGTAATAAGATATGCATCGTGNTAGGCGCGAGTCATGCCGGTGTNACGCTGGGCCTACAACTTCGAAAAGAAGGTTGGGAGGGAGCTATCAAGCTTGTTGGGGCGGAGAACGAGATGCCTTATCATCGCCCTCCATTGTCCAAAGAGCATCTGGCCGGTGATAAGGAATTGGACGCTATGCGCCTGCGGCCTGCAAAAGTTTTTGAGGACAACGGTATAGAATTATTACTGGGCAGTACTGCGCTAGAGTTAGATCGGGCTAATAAGGTTGTACATTTGGATGATGGGGAAACCCTTCATTATGATAAGTTGGCCATCTGTACAGGATCATTAGTTAAAACCCTACCTTTCGATTCGGAATATGCGAATATTTTTTACATCCGCACTGGCTCCGACGTGGCTAAGTTAAAGGAGCAAGTGCAAGTAGGTAAAAAGGTATTAATCATTGGCGCTGGATATATAGGTCTTGAAGTGGCGGCGGTCCTGCGAACACAAGGATTAGAAGTCACAGTCATTGAAATGGCTGATCGCATTTTGAAAAGGGTTACGAGTGAACAGATGTCGCAATACATGACTGAATTACACTGTAGCCATGGTGTTGAGATTAAAACAGCAACCCAGATAAAGGACATAACCGGTGATGGCGCAATTGAGAGCGTTTATTGTGATGATGGTACTCAATACCTGGTGGATTTTGTTGTTGCCGGAATTGGAGTTAGTCCAAATGTTTGCTTAGCTAAGCAAGCAGGCTTGGAGATAAACGAAGGTATTTTGGTTGATGGATTCTCCTGCACTAGTGATCCAGATATCTTTGCTGCTGGGGATTGCACGCGTCATCCAAGTAGTATTTATGACCGGTTAATTCGTTTGGAATCTGTGCAAAATGCGAATGATCAAGCACGTATAGCTGCAGCTAACATCTGCGGTAAAGAAGTGGTCTACAACATGGTACCCTGGTTCTGGTCTGACCAGTACAAAGTCAAATTGCAGATGGTGGGCCTTAGTGATGACTATGACGAAGTAGTATGCCGTGGAAATCCCGATCAGGCTGAACAAAAAGGCTTCGCTCTGTTTTACCTGAAAAATTCATCCTTAATAGCTGTAGATTGTGTGGGTCGCCCAAAGGAGTTCGTGGCGGGCAAGCAGCTGGTGAAAGCAGGAATTAAGGTAAAGACTGCATTATTAATTGATGAAAGCGTGGAGCCTGCAGATTTCGCCCAAGAGAATTCAGCCTAATTAATCGCCGGTATAACGGCATCCACTTGTACAGGTTTCCCTTATTTCTATTTCAAAGAGCTGTGGTAAATTGGGTTTGAGCCGCTCCCAGATCCAACGGACAATGTTTTCACTGGTTGGGTTTTCCAATCCTTTTATTTCGTTGAGGTAGCAGTGGTCCAGTTCTTTCTGGATAGGGTTGAATGCGGAGCTTATATCTGCGAAATCCATTACCCAGCCGCTATTATCTCCAACTTGGCCCTCAACATAGATTCTAACTGCAAATGAATGACCATGAAGCCTAGCGCACTTGTGATCCGGGGGTACATTGGGTAGAAGATGAGCTGCTTCAAAGGAAAATTCCTTAAATGTTTTCATGATCTAGAGTTATATCTGTGTTTTAAGGCGGCCAATGGTACAAAGCTTTGTATATAGTGTACAGAATAGAAATACAGCACCCCGATAGCAAAAAAGATAATAATATTTTTCTGTGCTTAATTACTCTATACAATTTTAGTCTGTCGTAATTCGGCCAACTAAAGCACGCAAGTTAGAAATGTATTTGACCTGCAGCCCGCGAATTTGTTGACATGTAGGCCTAAGTCGGTACAATTCGCGTCTCTCCTGCGTTGGGTGGTTAGCTCAGTTGGGAGAGCGTTGCCCTTACAAGGCAAATGTCGGGGGTTCAAATCCCTCACCACCCA
>PARV01000003.1 GCA_002712055.1 Gammaproteobacteria bacterium
AGGAATATGCAGAACGCGCCGATTGGAGCGGTTGGGTTGGAGATCGATACTTCCCTGGCGAACCAATTCGAGCCTTCATCGGTTTTACTTGGAAATACCGATAGCAAATCAATCCCAGACTCAAAAAAATGCCGACACCAAGTCGGCATTTTTCCGAAGAGGATTGATCTAAGCATCTATTAAGCTATGCCTGATAACGCTGAAAAAATCGAATCACCAGACTACCAAGATCTACTGGACTATTTTTCTAAAAGCGATTCAGCGGCTCCCAAACCTATCTCCCATCCTGATAAAGAAGTAAACAGGATCGCAAAGGAAAGTGAACGCGAACTGCGCAAGGCAGCCGTGCTATTACCTGTAACTAGGCAGCATCCTGATACTGGGAGCAATCTCGTACTCACGGTTCGTTCAGAAAATCTCAAGAGTCATCCAGGACAAATTAGTTTGCCCGGCGGAACACAGGAAGATCATGATGTGGATGCGGTGGCTACAGCATTGCGTGAAAGCGAAGAAGAAATTGGATTACTGCCTCACCACGTCGAGATTATCGGAAAGCTGGGAGACTTGGCTCTTCCTTCAGGATTTTTCGTTACCCCTATCGTGGGAATCATTGAGCCAAATCTTTCTTTTACTCCCTCCCCAGTTGAGGTGGCTGACATATTCCAGGTTCCGCTAGAGCTGGTACTGAATGTTGCTGCCTACACACATTCAACAATGGTCTTTAATGACAAGCCGCATGTAATACTTGAACTAAAATTCGAAGATTATCGTATCTGGGGAGCTACAGCGGCAATCCTCTACCATCTGGCTACTGAGGTGAGTAGTCAAATTAAGTGAATCTTTAAGCGTGGATAACAGCAGCCGTCTATATCCGGTAATTAAACAGTTATAGTGCTGCCCAGTCTGGGAAACCGCTCAGCACATCGAAAGCCAAATGGCCTAACGTATACACGAATACCGTTAGCAGAAATACGGATAAGATATCCAACCAAATTCCCGCAATAACCATTTTCATAATGGGTATCCTTCCTGATCCATAAACAATTGCATTGGGAGGAGTGGATACAGGCAACATGAAGGCACACGAGGCTGCTAACGTTGTAGGAATAAGCAATAAAAAAGGATGGGCTTCTATGGCCTGGGACAGGCTTGCCATCATGGGTAATGACAAGGAAATCGTCGCCGTGTTAGAAGCGACCTCAGTCAATGCGGTGATAAATGTTACAGTACTAATTACGATAACCAGTGGGCTCGCGTCCCCCAGCAGCACTGCAAGTTGTGTAGCTACGTAACCTGATAATCCCGAGGTGGTGAAACCTTTGGCAATCGCCAGTCCCCCACCAAACAGCAACAATATTCCCCATGGTATTTTCTTCGCGTCATCCCAATCCATCAACCGACCACCTATTTGTTTGCTGGCCGGAATCATGAACAGGGTCAGAGCCACCCCGATAGAAACTGTACCATCATCAATCATGTAGCCCACTGGAGAAGATCCAATTGAGACTAACAAAGAATCCAGATAGTAGCTCCACCCAAAAATATCAATGTCTTCTCCGAGTAAATGTTCTTTCCGAGTCATCAACAAAATAGCAAACATACTAAACACTGTTGTTACACGTTTCTCTTCTGTACTCATCGGTCCCAGTTTCTTTATCTCATTATGAATAAAATCACGTCCACTGAACGGTGTTGATGGAGGTAATGGAAAAACTAGCCGAGTAAGTAGGAGCCAAGCTAAAAGCATGTAGACCGCGCTCATAGGGAGAGCGAACAACAGCCAAGTGGAAAACGTGATTTCCGGCGCCTCCGGAAAAAGCGTGGGCAACTGTGCAAGAAGCATAGCATTCGGAGGAGTCCCTATCAGTGTCGTAAACCCTCCAATAGAAGCTCCATAGGCGATGCCCAAAAGCAAGGTGAGCGAAAAATTGCTGGACCGGATATCGACTACTCCTCCACCCGTTTCAATTTTACGATTTAGCTCTTCATACAATAAAACCAGGGACATCCCCATTGGCATCATCATGATGGCTGTCGCCGTGTTGGACAACCACATAGAAAGAAACCCGGTAGCCACCATAAATCCTAATACAAGACGGTGGGGCTGGCCGCCAATGGCCCTCAGGACGTTCAAGGCTATGCGCCTATGTAGATTCCATTTTTCAACCACCACTGCAATCATGAANCCGCCCATGAACAATAGGATGACCCAATCCATGTACTGATTCGCCACATTAGGAAAAATAATGTCGAAATCACTTGCGGAAAATCCGTTAGGGAACGTGGCAGTCTCAAGGTCAATTTCCCTAGCCGCGGATAATTCCCGGCCACGCATTATCCCCATCAGAGGAAAGAGTACGATCGGCAGCAGGGCTGTAGCAGATAGCGGTATAGCTTCTGTAATCCACCAGATTGCCATGAGTAAAATTATCGCAGCCATACGGGTGACTGCTGGATTACCAGGGTCCAAGTCTACAAACAAAAGCATAAACACAAATACTAGCGGCCCCAGCCACAGGCCTATCTTGCTTCGTGTTGGTACAACGATAGGTTTCAACGTTTCCGGTTCAGTAGTGCTCATCATAAAAACCTTAGAGGGTCTTATTTCGTGTTAGTGTTTACCGCTAGAAAATTTCTTCAAGAAAATTTGTTAAAGCTTGATAGGCTCGTTTTTCCGCCAGCTCGTTGTAGACGGTACCAAAATCCGGATTGTTAGCTGCAGGATTGGTAAAGGCGTGCATTGTGCCACCGTAAGCATGGATTTGCCAATCAACACCAGCCTTAGTCATTTCCGTCTCAAAATCCAGTACTTGTTCCGTCGGTACCATAGGATCTTCATGGCCGTGTAGACAAAGCACCTTAGCCTTAATCTCTTCGTTCGGCTCATCTCCGGATGCAAATATTCCATGAATGCTTACCACTCCCTGTACATCCGCTCCCGAGCGTGCCAGCTCAAGCACACACATACCACCAAAGCAGTAACCCATAGCTGCAACCCTGGTCATATCAACTTGCGGAATATTGCGCCCAGCATCCAAAGCGGAGTTGATGCGCTGCCTTAGCTTGGCCCGATCCGAAGCTAGCGGATTCATTAAAGAGGAATTCAGTTCCACATCTCCGTCAGCACCGAACACCCCTTTCCCATACATATCCAGGGCAAATCCGACGTAACCCATTTCCGCTATACGCTCAGCCGCCTTACAGGCAAATTCTCTTCTACCACTCCAGTCATGGGAGACTAATACCAAAGGTCTCTGTGAGTCTGATTCCTTATAAGCAATATAACCTTCAAGAATAGTGTCACCATCGTAGTAATCGATATTCTGGGTAATCATACTGCCTTCCTATATTTCTTAGCTAATTATCGAATTAAATTGAGATTAAAGAGTTATAACTGCTTCCTTTATCTTGTATATTATTCATTTTTTCAACAACTAGTTCCGATTCCGTAATTATTCCTGCAATAGCTCAACAAATAATCTGCGTTCTATAACAGCTGGTACGAACTTAAATAACAAGAGGGTCTACAGCAAGAATAACTCAGCCTTCATTACCTTAGTTCCATATACAGTGATTTCCTTTGCTATAGGGCCTCTAATATAGCCTCAGCTGAACTTGCCTTTATTTCACCTGGCTCTTCAATGGCGAGGTGGCTAATAGTACAGTTGTCTACGATCATACCGAATCGCAGTGCACGAGTACCCATCCCAAATCCGCTGGCATCGAGCTCCAACCCAATGGCACTAGTGAATTCACCATTGCCGTCAGCCAACATTAAAATCTCATCAGCATTCTGAGCCTTACCCCAGGCACCCATGACGAAAGCATCATTTACAGCCATACAGGCAATGGTGTCCACACCCTTGGCTTTAATCGCNTCCGAGTTGACTACAAACCCAGGCAAGTGAGTCATGGAACAGCCCGGAGTGAAGGCCCCAGGCACAGCAAAAAATACTACCTTCTTACCACCAAAGACTTCGTCGCTACTAAGGTCCTTGGGGCCCTCGTCTGTCATTACTTTGAAAATTGTAGCGGGAACCTTATCTCCAACTTGGATCGTCATCTTAGTACTCCTATGAAAAAATTACTGTTGTACGATATTATCAAATTCACCCGCCCATCATCAGGTTCTAGTTTCCCAACTTACTGCGTCTAGTGAGACAGCAAAGTTACCAAAGGACTATTTGCTGCTAATAACTGTTTCAATCCAGTCTAGGTGCTGGGAAACCCGCTCGTAAATTGCTACCGAGCCATACTTACCCTGGGTTTCCTCAGAAAAATCTGAGCCCTCGATCTCTCCTACCGCTACGCCCGCCAACCGGTATCCTGCCACTGTTTCCAGCAAAGCTGGCCCGCCACTGTCTCCTAAGCTTGGCAATCCTTCTAGATCGACTACTTCGTTAGGCCGCTCCCNCGGATCATCAAAAACTATACGGAGACGGCGATTAGCACCAGTGATCCGATTGCGTGCTCGTCGCAAAGTCCCATCATCATACTGTCGCCCTGTGGTNCCGAGACCAAAGAAGCCCCATCCCACCAGACTTATTTCTGCCCCAATCTCATCCTCGTCTAATTGCAGCTCAATCGGACGCGGCATATTAGCCGACTCTCGAAATCGCAGCAAGGCGAGATCTACATCTAACTCCGATGACTGGTCGTAGTCGGGGTGAATTACCACCCTCTCAATCTCCCGGGCTTGTCCTCCAACCTCGACATCAAAACTTCTTCCACTTCCTAGCGTATTTGCGAGGTTTGTCTCTTGTACACAATGTGCCGCTGTAATAGCCCATTGTTGGTGAATGACAGTAGCAACACATATTTTTCGATTACCTTGTTGTTCAAGGAAAAATACGGAGGGAAAGTCACTGGGTCGGACCGTATAACGGTTGGGCGCCATATCATGGCGAATGATTATTGCCTGACTGCTGTAGAAGCTCAGTAAGCTGCCAATTAACAGAATGAGGCTGACCTTAGATTTCAACCTAATTAATCCTTCGGATGTCGGTGCCGAGCGCTTCGCAAAGGCCTTAGATTCGGTTTGTGGCTAGGTTTCTGTGACATGCGGAAAAGTTTGACAAAGCGGTGTAGGATCAGAAGTGTAGCCATGATAATAAATCCCAGGATCAATGCTGCCAGCCATTGCTCTGCTGACCAGTCCGATACATCAATTAACCCTGAGAGCACTTATTTTATCTTCTAGCCTGAATTAAAGGGAACCAGCCCAGACCCGCCATTATGCGCCATTAGGGGAACTCAATACCAGCACAGTAACACCAATAGACCTTAAGTTTCATTGGCTAGATCGGACACCAGCTGTTCAAGGTTCTGGATACGCTCCCAAGGATCATCCAATTCCAGTAGCTGCTGTTTCTGTTCGACATCAATTGGAATAAGTTCACTCAAGCGCCAACCCAGATCCCACAGATTGTTATAGTCAATAGCCAAATTCTTCTGCTCAATCAGAGGATGGCTCTCCAGATTCTGCAAGAGATCGGCCAGTGCACTAAATTGATTATCCAAAGGGATAGATTCCTTGCCAACACTATCTGTTTGACTAAACTCAACATTCGCCTGCAGCACCCCACTATCAATCTGCCAACAATCTTCGATATTGAATTTCGTTGANCCTTCCACCGTAATTCCCAGTAATCCATTTTCCAGTTGATCCCAGTCGATAATGTTGGAATAAGTACCTGTTCGATGAATGGTTTGATCTATTCCTTCTTGGATGACTTCTTCCCCCTCTTTCAAAAGGCAGACCCCAAAACCGGTACTGGTGCGCATGCAATGACTTACGAGATCGATATATCGACGTTCAAATATTTGCAAATCTAGTCTGCCACCGGGAAACATAACGACGCGAAGTGGAAACAGAGGAATTTGTTCGGTTTCNGGCATTGTTGGTCTACGNCTATTATTAAAGTTATTCGATGACTTNTAGGAGACTGCTGCACACGAGGTCAACAGTTATGATGTCTGCTTTAAGANGTGCAGCAGTTTCTTGTGAATGTCACCGAAACTGCCATTACTCATTATCACGATATGATCGCCTGTGTGACAATTCTCTTTCAGGAACCTAACGATCTGCTCTATTTCGAAAAACGCATAACCAGGCACCTTGCTCTCCCTGATGAGCGTATCGAAGTCGATGTTTGCGTCTTCAGGTTTAAACCAAACCACCATATCTGCAGGCTGGCAGGCTATATTAAGTTCATGTTGATGGATACCGAGTTTCATAGTATTGGAACGTGGTTCGATTACAGCAATTAATCGAGACGGCCCTTCCTCAGCTTCCAGCTTGGCTGCCATCCCCTGTAGCGTCATTTTAATAGCCGTGGGATGATGGGCAAAATCGTCGTAAACAGTGATGCCATTAACAACTCCACACAATTCCATTCGACGTTTGACGCCCTTGAATTCAAACAGGGCGTCACATGCCGTGGCTACCTCGAGCCCTACGTGGTGGGCAGCAGCTACAGCTGCTATGGCATTCCTGACATTGTGAATGCCCGTCAACTCCCAGTTTACGACTGCCCGATTTACAACTTCACCAGCCGAACCTTTGCCATACTTGATCAACTCAAATTCACTACCCTGATTATCGTTTATCAGAGCATTCCAAAATACGCCTTCGTTCTCGACGAGTGTCTTACAGACCTCATCGGGGACATCAATGCCAAATTGCTGACAACCTGTCCAACAACCCATTCGTAATAGCTCTCTAATGACGGAATCATCGTACGGAGCAATAATCAATCCGTTACCTGGTATCGTTCTTACTAGGTGATGAAACTGCTTTTTGATCGCATCAAGATCTTCAAATATGTCAGCATGGTCATACTCCAAGTTATTAAGTATTGCCGTACGGGGAGCGTAGTGTACAAACTTTGAACGTTTATCGAAAAAAGCGCTGTCGTACTCATCAGCTTCTAGTATGAAAAAGGGTGAGTCACCAAGGCTGGCCGACATGGGAAAATTGTTAGTCACACCCCCTATCAGGTAGCCTGGCTTCATTCCGGCAAACTCAAGCATCCAGGCAAGCATGGCACTTGTAGTTGTTTTCCCATGGGTGCCAGCCACGCCCACTACCCATTTATCATTCAGCACAAATCGGGATAGCCATTGTGGCCCCGAAGTATAATTAAGACCCTTATTGAGCACGTACTCAACGGCAGGATTACCGCGGGAAAGCGCATTCCCGATGATTACCAAATCGGGGGGCGGTTCCATATGTTCGGGTTGGAACCCTTCCTGAAGCGCGATTCCTTGATCTTGCAACTGAGTACTCATGGGTGGATACACGTTGGAATCACTGCCACTGACTTGGTATCCCATTTGCTTAGCCAGCACCGCCAGGCTGCCCATGAAGGTACCGCAAATACCTAAAATATGAATGTGCATCTATATCTCAAATTCATGATTCACTGCGTGGTATGGTTGCGTGTTTATAGCACAAAAATTAGGTAGCATTGTCGGACGCTCTGACTCAAGCTTCTATTATGTCAAACCCACCATCCAAATTCTGGGATTTTTCACTGGACTTGTATAACAAACCTGAAGTCTCAGAGGCTTGTCTACAGTTACAGAACTCCTATGGATTGGATGTAAACCTAATATTATTTTGCCTCTGGTACGGTCACCAAATCGGCGAGATTAATGAAAATATTCTACAACAGGCATTGCAATTTTCTCATTCTTGGAAACAGGACGTGGTGCAGCCTCTGCGAGATACGAGGAGCCGGATGAAAGCTTCACGTCAACAATTTCCCGCAACTGGCAATTCGCAATTCGATACTTTACGGGATCACATAAAACTAAATGAACTTGCAGCGGAAAATTATCAACAGCAAATTCTGGAAGCATATGCCCTGGCTGATAAACCAACATCAGAGAAGACCGGCTTTGAAGTCGCTGATGGAAACCTTAATCGTTTCCTTGCAGCAGTTGGGATACAAAGAGAAGCCCCTATGAATAGATTGCTGCTCAAAATAGCCCATGCTTTAAATTCAGTTTAATACAGTTGCTCGTTCGTTTTCGCCTTACAGACGGAAGCAGTAGCTAATAGCTAGGTTATTTAATGGCCCGTTGTCAACCTATTGCGCAGCAGCTAGATCAATTACCACATCCCAGTTAAACCGCACGAAGCGATGGAGCTCGCTTATTAGGATACGCTCTTGGTCACTGTGTGCTCCGAAGCCCAGTGCCGCATCTTCCCGATCAATGGCAGGCCCGATGCCGTAACATTGGATGCCTCGATTACGCAGATAGGCCATATCGGTGGCTCCAGTGCTCATAGTGGGCAATGTGATAACGCCATAATGCTCGTTAATCCCTGCCTCAATTGCAGCAAAGGCTTCGGTATTCAAGCTAGCCTGACCAGGAGGCCTGGTATTCCTTTGACCTAGATTCACTTCCACTACTGTATCACCTACTATGCGACGAATTTCTTCGAGGAACTGAGGAATGTCTTCGTCAGGCAATGCGCGAAAATCTACGCTCGCCCTTGCTTCTGAAGGGATCACGTTAATACGGTACCCTGCATCGAAGATATTCGGAGACAAGGAAGATCGCAACATTGACGCGTGACGTGGCTCGTTTGCTAGGAAATATTCATCCGATTCTAGAGCTCGACCTGGATCCAGTACGTTGAGATAACGCTCAGCAGCGTCAACAGGAGAAATAGAAGCTAGCCGCTCAAAATAGGCAGCAGTAGTTTCGTTTAAGCGGATGGGCGACCGCCAGTCAGCGATGGCCGAGATAGCCTTAGCTAGTCGCACAACTGAATTGGTTTGTAGCGGCACAGAGCCGTGCCCGGCAACCCCTGTTGCGACCAGCTCTACCCGATAAGGAATCTTCTCCACTGTTTGAATGCCTGCATACTGAACTTCCCTGTTTACTCTGGCTACCGATCCACCTTCCGCCAGACAAAATTCGGCTTCGATTTTGTCGAAATGTTCATTTACCAGAAATTCAATACCATATTGTGTGGCACCTTCTTCTCCCGACTCTGCCAGAAAAATCACATCGCGTTCCAAAGGTATGTTTAATCGCTTCAATTCCAGCATCACCATCAAAGCAGACGCAAGATTATCCTTGTCATCCACCGCGCCGCGCCCGTACACATACCCACCATCGACCGTGGCACTGAAGGGTGGAAAAGTCCATTTCTCAGGATCGACATTAACAACGTCCGTATGAGCCATGATGAGCAAGGGTTCCTTTTCTCCGTTACCCTCCAGGCGCGCTAGCACATTTGGTCGCTCGGGATCGTTGTATAGCATTTCAACTGGTATTCCTTCTGCCTCTAGCACTTCACGCAAGTAATCAGCAGCGGGTAACTCCCGCCCAGGTGGATCGGAAGTATCAAACTGCAGAAGCGCACGAAAATGTTCCAGGGTCTCAACTTCTACTTCGGACCAGTTGGGTACACTGACCTGAGCAAAGGAAAGAGAAAGAGGAAAGAAAAGGAATAGAAATGTTACAACTGTTCGGTGCATGATTTTTCTCCATGCAAATAATTGATCTATTGCAAGACCCAAGTGCGGGTACGAGCTACTCACCACTTTATTTTGTAAACTCATCGTATATTACTCTAAGCTAGTGTTCTCCAAGAGAAGGTCTATCCATCTATGCGAACACCAGTAAATCGCGAAACGAAGCGTCCATTAATTTTCGCGGACATACTTCACTAGTTGTCGCGGGCCAACTTCAGCTCCGTAGACATTGCCATGTTTATCAGCAGCGACCCCTTCAGCAGCACTGGTCCCTCCTGGGCTTCTTGCAGGATCCGGTATAAAGCTGAAAATGTGGCCTGTAATAGCACTTCCCACGCGAATTCCACGACGCCAACCAGGGTTGGAGGTGGCGCTAGATTCCGAGTCGGCAGCATACAACACATCATTTGCATCGATGTAAATGCCACTTAACCGACCAAATTGGTACCACTCGTCTATAAAATCACCGTCCTGCGTGAAGATCTGAATACGCACGTTGCCACGATCAGCAACAAAGAGCCGACCTTGGGAGTCAAAGGCCAAAGAATGAGGGGTACGGAATTTTCCTGGCTCGGTTCCTATGGATCCCCAAGACTCCAGAAAACGACCATGACGGTCGAACTTAGCTATGCGGGCAACGGTGGAGAGATCAGCATTGGCGCCTTGACCACCATGACCGTCACCGATGTAGATACTACCATCGGGCCCGGTAACGACGTCATTGGGTGAATTAAGTAAAGGGCCTGAACCGTCTCCGGCTACACCTGGCGTTCCTATTACCAGCAAAACTTCACCTTCCGGGCTGAACTTGTAAACCGTATGTCCCTTACCGGCAGCGTTCGGATTTTGAGCCAGCTCAGCCGGAGACGCCGCACGAGCATCGGTTACCCATACGTTACCATGGCCGTCCACGTGGATACCATGAGGCCATATGATCATGCCTCCACCAAATGAAGTCAGGATGTTCCCGTCCTTGTCGTATTTGATGATAGGGTCAGCATCTGATAGCGCACAGCTATTACTACTGCACCGTTCCGCTACCCAAATAGACTCTCCATCGCTATCGATGTCCACAGCACTTGTGGATCCCCATTCGCGACCCTCAGGAAGATCGAAATAATCATTTATAGTCTGGTAGGGATTCGGATGGTCGTTAGTGGGATTAGTTACCTTTTGGGCCAAGAGTCCACTGCTGTAAAGTAAAAGTGCAGTCAGCACAGAGCCAATTACCCAGCGACTTGGGGCTAAAGAAATCATAGCTTGCTCCTTTCGTACAGTTGTTTTTTTATGGGAGATCAGAAAGCATAAAAGCCCGGTGCAGGAAAGTCTACTCGTAACTGACCTAGGTTCCAGCTAAGTAGTTCTACTTTTGAGGTCCTTGCCAACGGCGCACCAGTGCAGAATCGATATCGAAGAGATCGAGTATTCGACCCACATGGTGGTCAATCAAGTCCTCGACGGTCTTTGGCTTAATATAAAGAGCAGGCATAGGTGGGGCGATAATGGCTCCGATTCGGCTTACCTTGGCTAATAGATCACAATGACCAGTATGCAATGGTGTTTCCCGCGGAACCATAACAAGACGCCTTCGTTCCTTTAATACCACATCAGCAGCACGCACAATCAGATTATCTGCATAAGAATTAGCCACCGCAGAAAGGGTCTTCATACTGCAGGGTGCGATAACCATGCCAGCCGTCTTAAACGAGCCACTAGCTATATTCGCAGCTATATCCTTGTCCGAATGCACGTGATCGGCCAGCGACTTTACATTATTTGCCGACCACTCAGTTTCCAACGCTATATTCAACTTGGATGAATCAGACATTACTAGGTGCGTCTCGATATCTGTCGCTTCCTGCAATACCTCTAGCAAGCGAATGCCATAAATCACGCCACTGGCACCTGACATACCAATAATCAAACGCATATATTCTAGCCCTGCTCTGAAGAGGAGCACGATTGTGGCATCAATCTCCAAACACTAGCAAGGAATTGTAGCAGCTAGTAACATGTCGTTTTCCAAGTAATATCATCTCTCGCTGTTAACATGAGCAAAGCAAATCTGTTTTATGCACAATCCGGTGGAGTCACTTCTGTCATCAATGATAGTGCTTGCGGAGTTATTGAAACCGCCCGGCTTCACAAGGATACAATTGGCAAAGTCTATGCGGGTCTTAACGGCATCCTTGGCGCACTTAATGAGGACCTGATCGACACCAGTCGAGAGACAAAAAAAACGATTGCTGCATTACGCTCCACCCCAGCTGGGGCTTTCGGTTCTTGCCGATACAAACTTAAATCCTATTCTGACAACCAACGCGAATATGAAAGACTCATGGAAGTTTTCCAGGCTCATAACATCCGTTACTTCCTCTACAACGGAGGTGGGGATTCTCAAGATACTGCCAACAAAGTGTCTCAACTTAGTCTGGAACAGGGATTCCCAATTACCTGCATCGGTATCCCAAAAACCGTAGATAATGACTTACCCATTACCGATAATTGTCCCGGCTTTGGGTCTGTTGCTAAGTATGTGGCCGTATCGATAAGAGAAGCTGGGCTAGATGTTGCCTCAATGTGTGCAAGCTCCACAAAAGTATTTGTAATGGAAGTCATGGGTCGACATGCCGGCTGGATTGCTGGCGCGGCAGGCCTGTCAACAGAAAAAGAAGGTGATGCACCCCATATCATTCTGTTTCCAGAAATAGCTTTTAACAAAGACAAGTTCCTAAAAAAAGTAAAGCGTTGTGTTAGTCGATATGGCTATTGCGCTATCGTGGTGTCGGAAGGTGTTCAATACAAAAACGGGAAGTTTCTTGCCGAAGCTGGCGGTAAAGACGCCTTCGGACATGTACAACTGGGTGGTGTTGCTCCCTTTGTAGCCAATATGATCAAGGATGAACTTGGTTACAAATATCATTGGGCTGTGGCAGATTACTTACAACGCGCTGCACGCCATATCGCCTCTGCTACAGACGTAAAACAGGCTTATGCAGTTGGGAAGGTGGCTGTAGAACTTGCTCTTAAAGGCAAAACAGCTGTCATGCCAATAATCATCAGAGGCAAGGGAAAGAAATACACCTGGCGTATCGGCGAGGTCAAATTATCTGATGTGGCTAACGCTGAAAAAGTAATGCCTCGTGACTATATTACTAGGGACGGATTACACATTACTGAAAAAGCACGAGCCTATTTCGCTCCCCTGATTCAAGGAGAAGACTACCCAGTCTACAAACAAGGCATACCCCAGTACGCTAGGCTTAAGAAGGTATTGGAGAAGAAAAAACTGAAGAAATGGCATTCAGCTTAAGGTGCTAACCGTTCAATACACCAACCTCCGCTGGGCTCGAGTGTATATCTAAATCGATCGTGCAACCTGTTCTCACCTCCTTGCCAGAATTCAACCTCCTGAGCTTTAACGCGATAGCCGCCCCAGAAATCTGGTAAAGGCACTTCACCTGACTGAAACTTCTGCTTGAGCGACTCGAATTGGTTCAACAAGAATGTTCGCGAACTGAGAACGCTACTTTGCTTCGAAGCAAGGGCCGCGATTTGGCTTTCACGAGGCCGGGTTACGAAATACTTAACTGACTCTGCTGCCGAGATCTTTTCGGCAACGCCGCAAATCTTTACCTGACGGTCAGCATTGTGCCAAGGAAAGTGCAAGCTGATACTGGGATTGTGCTGAAGATCTTCTGCCTTGCGGCTACCGTAGTTTGTGTAGAACACAAACCCATCCTTATCGAAATATTTCAGAAGGACGATCCGTTGACTAGGTTGTCCAGCACGCGAAACAGTCGCAATAGTCATCGCTGTTGGATCGACAATTCCTAACTCAAGCACCTGAGACATCCATTTCTCAAACTGCCCGATAGGATCATCTGACAGATCTTCTCTGCGCAGACCGTCCTTCATGTATTCACGTCTTAACGACTCAAGATCCATTAAGATTCCAATTTAGCTTCTAAAATATTTTGATGTGGAAAAGCGTCAACCAATTTGAACCGATAGAAACCACCTGACAAGATGAGGCCGACTCTTTAACAATGCGATTAAAAATGTAATAGCTTTTATCTGATCAAATCACCATATTGCCAGTACTGCTGACGTGCTGTACCTGTAGCATAGTAGAACGTTCCTTCTCCATGTTTATCAGAGGCATAAAATCCACCAACATACTTTTGCCCATCCGGCCAACGGTAAGTGCCGTACCCCTGATAGTGATCCTCGACAAAGCCCCCTGTATAGTTCTCATAGTTATCCTTTAACCAGAACTCAGTATGCTCATTTTCCCGCCACTCGGGAAGATTAAAAAAGTAGGAACCCTGCCCATGGCGCTTATTATTGCCCCACTCCCCTATGTAAAGTTTTCCTTTGCCATTCCAGTGCGCACCGCGACCTTCCCGTAGACCTTTTACCCAGTTGCCTGCATATACTTCTTCTTCAATGAATGAAATCGGGACTTCCAACCTTCCGTATCCATGAAATTCCCCATCCTTAAAGTTGCCCATGTATTCTCCTTTACCCCATTGAGATGAGAGCTTTAAGGTGCCTCGCCCATCAATACAATTTCCATATGTACATTCCCTGTCCGTAATGCCAGTAAGGGACTGGCCCAAACTCCCCGCACTCCAGAATCCAACTAGCGCAGCTAGGCAGAGCGAACGCAAATCGAACACTGTATATACTTTCATGTCAAACTCCTTATCCTAGGTATTTATAATTATAACTTTCCAGGGCCATGGGTCTACAGCATATATCCAGCATCAATTTCACTTTAATCTGTCCATTTATTATACATAGACTACAGAAATGACGAATCGCATAGCATTGTGGTTGGCCGAGAATGGCTTTGGTAAGATTGTTCGCCAAGAATCAGTCGGCGGAGGGTGTATCAACGATTCCCGACGGCTTCACCTGGATGCCAGCAAATCCCTGTTCCTGAAACAGCACACTCAAGCACCAGAAGGCATGTTTCGTTCTGAAGCAGTGGGTCTCGAGGCCCTGGGCAGGAATCAAGTTTTGCGCGTTCCAAATGTCCTCCATGTCGAAGAGGATTTTATCCTACTTGAAGACATTGGCCAAAGTTCACCTGGGGCGCAATTTTGGACAGACCTAGGTGAAGGATTGGCCCAATTACACAGCGAGAAGTACCCGCAGTTCGGATTTAGCATCAATAACTATTGTGGCTTAACGCCGCAGCAAAATGATCCAGCAGGCGATGGCCACGAATTTTTTGCCAATTTGCGCATTCTAAAACTGGCTTCCCAGGCCTTTGATCAAAACCAGCTAGACCGAGAGGAACTCGCGAAGCTAGAGTATATTGCTGCAAACCTGGCCCGCTGGATTCCGAAACAACCCGCTGTACTAATTCATGGTGACCTCTGGTCAGGTAATATTCATTGTGATGAAGAGGGTCGTCCGGCTCTTATTGATCCAGCCACTTATTGGGGCTGGGCAGAAGCTGAATTAGCCATGACCGGCCTGTTCGGCGGATTTGATAGTGATTTCTATCGTAGCTATGGTGAGCAGGCAAATCTAGATACCAGCTGGCGCGAAAGAGCACCGCTTTACAATCTCTACCATCTGTTGAACCACTTATTGCTATTTGGCGGTAGTTACCTCGGGTCTATTAAGACTATTACCCACCGCTTTGCAGGCAAATAAATCCCGCGCCTAAAAACGGGTCATCCCAATACCTCTAATACAAAAGGTTTGAGAAATTTATCTCATGTTCTAGATAGCACTTCTAAGCACGGCCAGTGGGCTAGTGTGAACAACTCTTCGAGTAGAGTTGATACCAAGACCACCAATAATTAGCATGCCAAGTAATGGCCCTGCTGCCCAAACCCAGTAATGAGGCGAAAACTCTTGTTGGAAAACCTGTTCCTGAAGATAGTAAAGAGTGACTTCTGCTCCGATTGTGGCGATTAATCCTGCAACAATACCAATTGATGCAAACTCGATTAAAAGGCTGGTAAGTATTAATTTTTTACCTGCACCAAGAGTTCGAAGAATAGCGTTCTCGCGAAACCTTTCGTCCAAACTAGCGTTTACACAGGAAAGGAGCACTAGGGCTCCGCATATTAATACGAGGATAGAAATTAGTTCAATTGCAGAAGTTACTTGGGCAATAATCGTCTGAATTTGTTCTATAAGCGCATCAATTTCTATTATGACAACTGTTGGAAAGAGCCGTATCAGGTCGTTAAGCAGAATCTTTTGCTCCCTTTCCATCAATGCGGTAGAAAGAAAGGTTGCGCCAAGATGATCAATAGTGCCAGGCGAAAAGATTACAAAAAAGTTGGGCTGCATGTTGTCCCAGCGCACGCTACGAAAACTACTCACTTCGGCCGCGACAATCTGCCGGTTTACCTCAAACTCAATACGGTCACCAAGTTCTAGATCCAACCAGTCAGCATACTCTTCCTCTATAGAAACATAGCCCGGCAAGGGCTCCATGCCCCACCAAGTGCCGGCGGTAACGAGGTTATCGTCTGGTAGTTCCTCTGCCCAAGTTACCTGACGCCTACTTAGCTGGCCACGCACGCGCCTCCCCCCTGTGGACGCTTCCCTTCCGCTTAGTACCGGGGGCGCATCGCTTTGTGGGCTAACATTAAGTCCCCCTAGTTCATTCAGTTCCGCTCCATCTCGTCGAGCATTTTCGGTTAGGGTTCCTCCTCCAAGGGAGTCTTCGTCGTCTTCCCTTGGATTCGGTAGATCTCCATTAATCCGAGTTACCCTAGCGCTTGTTAGCGAGTAGAAGGGATTACTTTCAACTCCGTTGTCTGCAAAAAAGTTTTGTATACCCTCTATCTGGCCCTGAGTAATATTCATCATGAAATGATTCGGCGTGTTTTCCGGCAGTTGTGCCTGCCATTCTTCGATAAGGTCGGTACGAACCAGCGTCAGAATCAATAACGACATAATAGTTACAGAAAATACCATTACCTGTAATACATTCTGTTTGCGCCGACGCCGAGCTGCAGTCATCGCTAGTAACCAAGCACTCCCCGCTTTCATGCCCGCAGAACCACTGGAGCGAAGAAAGAGATAAGACACTATCGATAAAAACAAGGCGATAACAGCAACAGCACTTATGAGTACTGAGCTTAGGAACAGATCTTCACTGTACCAGTAGATAAGAAATACAGTGCCAAGTATCCCAAATAAATAAGGTACATTAGCACTTATTTTTTGCTGGGTTATATCCTTGCGAAGTACTCGCAGGGGAGGAGTTTCGCGCAACGCCAACAATGGCGGCAAAGCGAAGGCAAACAAGCATACAAATGCCGTAAGTGAACCAATTACGTACGGTTGAAAGCCTGCAGGTGGTAACGTAAAAATCAGAACTGACTGGAGCAACAGAAAAACGCCCTGGTGAACCAGGTATCCAAGAACACAACCAACGAGAACTGCGATTACCCCCAGCATTGATTGAATCGCAAAATATATCAGCGAAATCTGAGCAGAAGTACAACCTAGCGTCTTTAAGATAGCAACATAATCATAATGACGTTCGCTATATCTTTTAGCTGTCAGCGCGATAGCGACGCCAGCCAACAGAACAGCAAAGAGAGAACCCAATAAAAGAAAACTCTCTGCGCGCTCTAGAGCTTCACTTACTTCTTCGCTCTCGTCTCTGATGTCTCGAATATAGTAGCGCCCACGCCATTCTTCCTGAGCCCTGAACCATCCTTCAAATTCATCAAGTAGTTCCAGGTCATCGTGGGCGAATAGGTATCTATAGCTTATCCGACTTCCAAGTTGGACAACGTTGGTAGTCTCTACATCATCCATATGCAGCATTAACCTGGGGCCAGCGTTGTCAACTAGGCCACCTCCGGTCCGATCTGGTTCAGTGACAATAATCTTGCTTACATTCAGTTCTGCTTCACCAACAGAGACCGTGTCTCCAACTTCAATACCAAGCGCTGGCAAGGCACGAGATTCCAACCAAACCTCTCCCGGTGGAGGTCCGCTCGGAATTGGCGTGCCGCGAATGAAGGGCGCGTCGGCAATAATTACATCCCCACGCAAAGGATAGTTATCAGTCACAGCCTTCGCTGCAACCAATAAATTACCGCTTTCAGAAAATGCCATGGATGTGAATGATAGAGTTTCTGCTGTACGTAACCCGCGAGCTTTGCCTTCTTCAAGCACTTCTGCCGGGAGGACACCCCGGCCACTAACGATACGATCCGCGGCCAGCATATTAGCTGATTCCAATAATAAAGCTCTTTCCAGGCGATCCGTAAATAAGGCTATGCCTGTAACCGATGTCACAGCCATCACCAGTGCGAGAGATAGCAAGCGTAATTCGCCCCCGTGCCAGTCCCGCTTGAGCAAGCGCGCGGCCAAGCTCAGCAGATTACCTAGTGGCTTTTTATCGGATACTGAATTTACTTCAGGCACTTACAACCTCGACGTTCCGTTCATCACTCATTATCTCACCGGCTACCAGCTTCACAATTCTGCCACACCGTCCCGCTAGGCGTTCGTCGTGAGAAACAAGTACTAGTGTAGTGGAATATTCCTGATTTAGATCAAACAAGAGATCGACCACCTTGGCTCCGGTAGCGGTATCTAGATTACCGGTTGGCTCATCCGCAAATAAGATTCGGGCTTCTGTTGCAAAAGCCCTAGCGATGGCGACGCGCTGCTGCTCCCCGCCTGAAAGCTGGTTCGGGTAATGGTGCCAGCGTTCTTCCAGACCAACACGTTCCAATAACTGATTTGCCTTTTTGTTTGGCTCAGGGTCTCCTTTGAGCTCGATCGGCAACATGACGTTCTCCAGAGCAGTGAGACTAGGCAGTAGTTGAAATGATTGAAATACAAATCCCACCAGCTGACCTCGTAATATAGCCCGCTGCTCTTCATCCATTTGCGTTAGATTGTGCCCGTCTAGTAAAACGTCACCTGAAGTCACGCCGTCTAACCCAGCCATTAGACCTAATAGGGTAGATTTGCCAGAACCAGAGGCTCCAACAATAGCAACTGCTTCCCCAGACTCAATAAGCAGACTCACACCGTTAAGAATGATGAGTCTGCCTTCACTGGTATTAACGGCCTTGACCAAGTTTCTCGTTTCTATCATCTTTACACTTAACTCGCGAGCAAAAAGCTGCCCGCATTATAGTCGAAATAGGCACAGAAGGTTCTGCTTCAGTCCGTCTGTCTTATATTGACCCTGGTGTTACAAAGAACAGACAAGAAGGACTGTTTAACATATTCGAGGATAGACTCCCTAATTGATGCGATGAAATCCATATTAATCAGATTATTGGCTGGCCTGATCTTCTCTCAACCTTCGTATTTACTTGGGGCTGAGACGGAGCCTTATACATTGCTGGTGTTTGGCGACAGCCTAAGCGCCTCCTATGGCATGAATGAAGAAGATGGCTGGGTAACTCTGCTAGCTGAAAGAATGCAAACAGAAAATTGGCCCTACCAAGTGATCAACGGGAGCATTAGCGGTGAAACGACGACCGGTGGACTATCACGCCTACCTGCAATACTGGACGCTTATGAACCTGACTTGGTAATTCTGGAGCTGGGAGGCAATGACGGCCTTAGGGGGCTGCCGTTGGATACCCTCCAACAGAATCTTATAAGGATGATAGACCTTGTTGAAACTACTGGTGGAAAAGTATTGCTCACCGGCATCCAGATTCCACCTAATTACGGGCCACGGTACACCGTACCGTTCTACCAATTGTATAAAGAAATTTCTGAAGAACAAGGACTTCCCCTCGTTCCTTTCCTAATCGAAGGTATTCCACAGCAAGCAGAGCTTATGCAGAATGACGGCATCCACCCCAAAGCGGAAGCACAACACATGATTCTAGATAATGTATGGCCCTTTCTAGAGCCGATGCTCATCTACGATTAGGAACGAAACTTTGCTGAGGTGCTAACATGTGAGATATGGCGTGTAATTGCAATTTAAACCTCAGACACTAAGCCATTCAAAATTTTGGGGATTAGGTTAGATCGTCAGTAGCCTGACGGATCGCTGAATTTTCGGTGAATCGATATAACATTATTGCCGAGGCGATATTACAGAGGGCGATCGCCAGCAATGCTAAATCGTAGTTTCCAACCAGGTCATAGTAATAAGCCACAAGCACAGGTCCCAATGCAGACAATCCAAAAGTGAATGGCATTGCCATGGACCTCACAGAACCCAAGTAACGCCTTCCAAAGAAAGTAGCCCATATTACTTCCTGAATCGGCAGCAGGCCTCCCCAACCAATGCCCATCAGCAAAAATCCGGTATACACCAAAAAGTCAATCTGCTTTGCCACGCTGTACACTATAAATATTACGGAGACACCAGTGATGGCTGCCCCGAGTGCTGCGAGTTTTCGCGGGTTATATCTGTCAATCAATACTCCCCAGAATGGTTTGCTGAGGAAGGCAGGTACAGACGCAATAGAAATCATGGAAGACGCTACTAAGCGAGAATAACCGACGTCAGTCATGAATGGGATAGTCTGGATTAACATGACAGTTATAGATATCTGAAACAAACCAAAAGCCAGTACGAGAAAGTAAAAACTTGAGGTTCGCATCGCTTGGCCACGTGTCATAGACTTTTCAAAATCTGCAGTTGCTGCTGCTCCGAGACCGGCCGCCAGCTCTTCGTCTGATTTTCCATCGGGATGAAGCAGGTAGTCTTCTGGCCGCCGACGCACTATCAGTGCCATAGGAAATGTCAGCATTAGTGCCCCAACCCCAAGTAATTCCCAGGAATTTCTCCAGCCAAATTCATCTACCATCCAAGTGGCAATCAGGGGCAGCACTATCCCCGCTAGAGAAATACCCATTCCAGCCAGAGCTACCGCTCGACCCCGGCGCTCCACAAACCATTTCCCCAGAGTGACATTAACCACAAGGTTACCGATCATGGCGGCTCCCGCGGTGAGGATAAGTCCGTTGAGAACCAACCATTCAGATAATGTATTGATACTACCAAGACTGAAGATAGCTGCTGACAGCACGACAGAACCGACAAATATGAAAGGACGACCTCCGAATCTGTCTATATAAGAACCGATTACAAAGCCAGTGCCGGCCAAAACAATCTGACCGATCGACCGAGATGCCGTGAATTCAGCGCGAGTCCAACCGAATTCCTCAGTCATGGGAATCATGAAGGAGCCAACCACATAGTTGGACATTCCCACGGCGACAAACTGCGTGATGAATCCGGCTAAGACGATCCAGTAGCCATAGTAAAAACGGGTTTCAGACGAAGACAACAATACTTCCTGTTTACACAGTTGAAAACATTGGAAATATCCAATGACCCAATAGGTTAGTTACAACGGGCAGCGCTTCGCTATCGAGTTAATGCCTACCGCCAAAGCTACGTGTTATGTCAGTGTGATTATTTAGAAATCGACTACGGTACCTATCCGAAGCAATGCCCATTTGGCGACGGCTGTTCTCCCGATACCGCCGATCCAGCACTGAACTTCGATGATCAAAGTTAAGCCCGCGGGATGTGATAATGGGTCGATTGTAACGGCGTTCAGGGACACTACTAAAACGCCGGCTTGAACGATCCGAGTGAATATTGCTACGACCACTGTCTGCAGGCGGTACCGCACGACGCGGATTGATCGATGAATCGCCGTGGTTAACTGTTAAGCTCGGCTTCAGGTAATTAGTGAGATAAAACTCTCTGCTCAAATTTCTGTGAAGAGAACTTATCAGTCTTAACGCATGAAACTGTTGTGGATCGCGACCACTTTTATTGAAGCGCAGAAAAGCATCCTCAAGGGTCTGATATCGACGAGAAACAGCTGTAAACTCGGACCGCAAGCTGGCTCGGCTGCGACCCCGCTGAATGGCTTTCATAAGACTGGCTGTCTCTCTACTTAAGCGCTTGATATAGGACCGCATATCTCCTTGGCCCCGTGTGTCTCGTACTTCGTTAGCGAGTTGAGTACTGGCCAGGTGCAATTCGGAGACAAGTCGGGCTAATTCAAATTCATTCGCTAAAAGCGCAGCGGGAGAAAGGCATAATACTGCCAAAATGACCTTAACAAGTCGTCTGGAAATATTACTCGTAGTTATCACAACAACTCGAGCCATGGCGATCTCCTCGTTTCTCAGTCCGTTCGCCTAGTGCCAATACCAAAGAGCTTTACTGAATCTGCAGTTACCAGGTTAGTAGTAATGAGATTCGCTCTCCTGGCCAGCGGTAATCGCCAAATACTGCTCAATCACCGGCTCCAGGCCCTGCAACAAACACTCAACTACAAGCGCATGACCAATTGACACTTCCAGAATATCAGGAATATCCAAGAAACGCCTCAGGTTATGCAGATCCAGATCATGTCCAGCATTTACCCCGATTCCTAAACTGGTGGCCATCGCCGCCGTAGCCTCATACTTTTCGAATATCCGTTGATCGGACTCTAGCCCAAAATGCGAAGCGTACTCCTCGGTATACAGTTCGATACGATCAGCACCGACTGAAACCACTTCAGCAACTCTTTCAGGTACAGGATCGAAAAACAAGCTGCTGCGAACGCCTATATCTTTTAATCGCTGTACTCTGTCTTTTAGTAATTTTTTATTGCCTGCCACGTCCCAACCGTGATCAGAAGTGAGTTGTCTGGGATCGTCAGGCACCAAGGTACACTGAGCAGGAGAAGCTTGCGAAACGAGCGCCATGAATTCCTCTGAGGGGTAGCCCTCAATGTTGAATTCCACGTCACTATAGAGCTTCAAAAACACACTTATATCAGTCACGTCCTGACGAGTGACGTGGCGCTCATCTGGCCGAGGATGAACAGTGATACCCTTCACCCCGAGATTCACCAAGCGCTCCACAAAATTCACCAGTTTCGGAAAATCTCTTCCCCGCGAATTTCGAAGCAATGCGATCTTGTTAACGTTGACGCTCAGTGAGGTCATCTGCTGAAACCTGTTACCCGGTCAGAAAATCCATGGCCATGGATTGAAAAGTCCAAGACCTCTCGACAGCAAGCCAATTGTCCTATCCCCATCATAATCTCTAAAACAACATTTGGAAAAGTGATCGAATTATAAACCAAATCGGATAGACCTCGGATTGCCATTTTAAGAGTACTGTTAGCGGTTAAATTGCATCCTGATTTTAATTAGTCCAGAGACTTCAACACATCAATAACATCGTCATGGTGTGACTTGGTTTTCACCTTGTCCATAATGTGAACCACCTCACCTTGCCTATTGATAATAAAAGTGGTTCTTATGACGCCCATGAACTCTCGGCCCATGAATTTTTTTAGACCCCACACACCATAGGTTTCGGTAACACTATGGTCTTCATCGGAAAGTAAGGTGAAGTTCAAGCTCTCTTTTTCCTCAAACTTCTTCAGGCGACCTATTGGATCAGGGCTTATGCCTAAGGCAACAGCATCAAGAATTGCTAATTCCTTTTTATTATTCCTTAGCCCACAAGCCTGTGTGGTGCAACCTGGCGTCATAGCTTTGGGGTAGAAGTACAGCACTACGTTTTGTTCACCCGTAAAATTTCTCAGATTTACCTCGTTGCCATCCTGGTCGTAAAGATTAAAATCTGGAGCCATGCAGCCCACCTTGATTGAGGCCATTTTTTATTCCTAGTTAGTTTTCAGCAAAGAGACATTATACAGATTCGGCACACTTGGCATGCTAAGATCGCTATTATGTTTAAGGCTCCACGCTCCGTTGCAGTTCTCACCGGTGCCGGTATTTCTGCTGAATCGGGTATTGAAACTTTTCGTGCTACCGATGGACTCTGGGCTAACCATCCCGTCGAAGAAGTCGCCACTCCAGAAGGCTTTGTGCGCAACCCCCAAAAAGTCTACGACTTCTATAACCAGCGCCGTCAGCAATTATTATCGAGTGACATAAAACCAAATGCTGCTCACACTGCCCTGGCAAAGTTCGAATATGAATTCAATGGCTCCTTTTTGCTGATCACCCAGAACGTGGATAACCTCCACGAACGGGCAGGAAGCAAAAATCTACTGCATATGCACGGTGAGTTATTAAAGATGCACTGTCTTAATTCGAGGACTGTCTTCAACATAGAGAAAGATTTTGACTTCGACACGCTTTGTCAGTGCTGTCGCACACCAGGAAATCTGCGCCCTCATGTTGTCTGGTTTGGAGAGATGCCCCTACACATGAACGAGATTAATAGCGCCCTGGAGAGTTGCGACTTGTTCATAGCCATAGGTACATCTGGGAATGTATACCCTGCCTCTGGCTTTTATCAGATAGCTAAAACAAGAAAAGCTCACACGGTAGAGCTCAACCTAGGGGAAACTGAGTCTGCTTTCGATACTCATGTGTATGGCCCAGCAACCGAAGTGGTTCCTGCTTATTTTGAAAGCCTATTACAGACATAACCCGTCGATTAGAACTTGATCGGACTTTACGAACTAAATTACGAATTGAAGGGTCTCAGGTAGTAAACATTTGTTTTTATCACAAAGTTGCAGGTCTAGCTCAAGACCAACACTTGACGTCAATACATCCTCTACCCTTTCTGTGCGCACAAGAATCGCGGAGACCGTGAAGTGATTTTTATAAATCTCTACTTTATCTTCATTTAACATTAAGCTGACTGTTCCCGAAGGATAAGTTACCTCAAGCGCTTGCCAACAAAGCTCCTCTTCGGCCATTCTGAATTTTAATGGCAAATAACCGCGGGTTGAGAGCTCCGCAGCGGTAATATGCCAACCGTCTTCGAGATAAGTGGTGATTTCCACGACGAGTTTATCGTCTGAAGCGCTGGACATTTTTCGTGCCACGACTTTCGCGAGACCGTTGCCTGCATATTGGATTGAATCAATACTGCCGGAATGATAGTCCTCAATCACTCGCAACAGACTAGTGTGGCTCATGGGATTTTCATTAATTTGTCCGGTCAATGATGCCAGGCAAGTATCGATGTAATGTCTATAATAAAGCTCGCTATGTGTATCGTCGCACAGGGCACTGCATCGCAGAAGCCGTAATAGACAATCCAATATTGTGGCGATTGGGGAAATAGTTGCTCCATCACTGGCATTGCGTGACCGACTAAGTTGAGGCCCCACCTGATCGTGAGGGCTTAGGAAGAAACCTCCTTCCTTGTCATCCCAAAATTCGTGAATTGTTGTATCCATTAAGCCAACGGCCCACAAGAGATATTGTTGGTTACCTGTCACATTAAAAAGGACGAGCAGACCTTGGATTAGGTTAGCGAAATCTTCAAGCTGGCCTTCGATTGACGTAGCACCATTAAGATATACACGGTTGAGCCTGCCATCTTGCCTAACGTTATGCTCGTAAATTATTTGTGCAGCTCTCTCTGCTGCGTCTGTCCATTCACGGTTCATGAAATAAAACCCCGCCTGAGCAAGCGTTGAAATCATGGCTCCTGTCCANCTNACNATGAGTTTCTCATCCCTAAAAGGGTGTATACGTTGCTCCCTGGACAAGTAAAGTTTTTGAAGTATCGCGTCCACCTTTTCAATTAATGCACCCTCGAGATCGCCTTTTTGTTCTGTAAGAGGCTCGGAGAGGTGAAGGATATTGGATTCCTCAAAATTTCCGCGCTCTGTTACGTTAAATATAGAAAGGGCCAACTCGATTTCTTTTTTATCCAACACCTCCTCTAGCTCAGCTATTGTCCACAGAAAGAATACGCCCTCAACGCCTTCGCTATCGGCATCGGTTGCAGAGAAAAAACCACCTAGCGGTAACTGCATGTCACGCAGGACGTAGTTAAGAGTTTGCAAACAGACTCGTTTGAAGAAAGAGTTGCCTGTAAGTTGAAAAGCCTCTAGATAAACAAGTCCCAATTGGGATTGGTTGTATAGCATTTTTTCGAAATGCGGCACCAACCAATGTTCATCCACGCTATAACGATGAAATCCTCCCCCCACCTGATCGTAGATCCCGCCACAACCCATGGCATCCAAAGCCCTGCAAACAAACCCGATGGTGTTTACATCACGCTCCCGACGAGCTCGATCTATCATAAACAACAACAAAGGCTCCTGGGGAAACTTGGGCGCACCAATCAATCCTCCGAGACTTCGATCTTCACGCTGAAAAAGGGCTTGGGCGACCGTGTCTGGAATTTTTTCATCCAGTGTTGTTGCCTCTTTCCTTACATTCAGTATACGGTTAATAGCGTCGCTAATATCGTTCGCACTTTTTCCCAACTCCGGGTATTTTTGCTCCCATGCTTCCACAATTTGTTGTAGCAGTTTCATGAAAGAGGGAGGAGGGAAGTAGGTAGCAGCGAAAAATGGCTTGCCATCAGGCANCAGAAAGTTGGACATAGGCCACCCNCCTTGCCCCGAGATGATTTGCACGCCAGTCATGTAAAATTCATCCACATCAGGAAACTGTTCCCGGTCTATCTTGATACTGATAAAGTGTTTATTGAGAAGTTTGGCTATTTCCACGTTGTCGAANCTTTCTACTTCCATAACATGACACCAATGACAGGTAGAATAGCCAATCGACAGGAATATTGGCTTGTGCTCATCTTGTGCTGCCTCAAAAGCCTCGGATCCCCACGCCCACCAATTCACCGGATTATGTGCGTGTTGTAACAAATAGGGCGAATCTTCCAATATCAGGCGATTGACAAAATTAGTGTTGCCCTCAGGATCGAGATGTTCGGTACGCTTCTCNTAGCTACCGGTTTTATCGATTTCGGCTTGCCGAAGTTTTTGTTCAAGTTCTGTTTCAGAGCTGTTACTTATCATATTCAAAGTTTGTCTTACCTGTCTCCTGGCTCAACAACAAGACGTCCATAGGTAAAGTTTCGTTAAACNAATGAATCTCCAGCCTATCGCAATCCTCCAGAACTGTAACGCTTTGTTTGTTTTGAAGGTAGAGACNAGTTGCAATCCATGATAATTTTCTATCCATATTCTGANCTATCCATGACGGGGGCNNGTGTGGATACTAATTTAAACAATTCAAAGCGAAATTTCCTAAAAGCGACGGCTTTAGCTGGCGGTGCTGCAGCTTTAACATCATGTGCAACTTCTTCTACAGCTCCCGATACGCCGCGNATTACGNCCTCACAGATACCCAGTTTTTATCCTCAGCACAACGAACGTACCAGAGGTTGGCTAAGGTTTCTCTGGCAGAAAGCAACTTTCCCTGACGACTGGAGCTATACCGGAGAAGAAGAGCTCCCGTGGGGAATCGGTCTGCCTCGAGACGAAATCAATTGGGACTATGACGGTAAGGGCCCGCATCCCTGGTGGGACCAATACACTAGNGCGCCAATGTTGAGCTACCCTCGCTTNGATCTTGTAGATTCAAGCTACGCTGTTATGCTCATGGCTGACCAGACTCCAGCCTGGCGAGAAGTCTACACTCGTATCATGGACGAATTGGCCACCAGA
>PARV01000004.1 GCA_002712055.1 Gammaproteobacteria bacterium
GGGGTGGATTCGAACCACCGAAGCTTGCGCGTCAGATTTACAGTCTGATCCCTTTGGCCACTCGGGAACCCCTCCCACAAGATCTCCCAAGGGTCAAATTCCCAGGCTCTCTCACTCAGGAGCGGCATTTTATGGGAATTGGGTAGCTTGTGCAATCGTTTCACAGAGATTTTCCGCGCGTATCAAATCAAGCCGACCCCCCGATAAATCGCGCCATTCGGCGATTTTAACCTGCCCTGAATTTGAAGATCTAAGGTATACCTGAATTTCCGCTTCGAAACACTGAACTTCCTCTATCCGCGCATCCTATCCAAACTCTAAAACAGATAGCTATATAGCCCACGCTGTACTGCAACATACTAGATATCTCATAATTGGTCGCCGCCCTCGCCTTCAACTGGGCAAGCTATAGCTAACCCCTCCAGCACCAGACTCCGCACCAGTTGTTTGTTCTCAAAGGGTATATGTTTGTTAAGCAACTCAGCATCGCCTCCGCTAAGAAACAGTTTTACACTAGGATTCTGCTCGGCTACCGACTGAACCACCTGCTTTACAAGTGACAAAAGTGCAGTGAGGTTACCGTTTATCACCGCTTCATCTGTAGAATGACCCGGCTCCGGAGTAGCTACAGGTAGCTCTTCCGATAGGTGAATCCCGGTATTCGATTCCAAACTAACAGCCATTAACTTGAGTCCTGGTAAGATATACCCCCCCTCGTGACAGCCGTCTTCAGCCAGAATATCTAGAGTTAACGCGGTACCGCTGTCCACAATGACACAAGTACTGCCAGCAAGTTGGTATGCAGCTAACATTGCAAGCCAGCGGTCAATTCCTAGCTGGGACAAATCTTCGTAATTATTGGTTACCCCACCCGAACTTCGCTCTACTTTCGCCTCCAGGGCTTCGATACCCCAAGAGTCTTTAAACCATTGGCAAACACTGCTCGTAAACGTCTTGCCTCGTACGCTACACAGTCGAACGGCGTCTGGCTTTACCTCTGACAAATTCGTTTTTAACTCTTGGAGGCCTGCGGCTTCGCCTACCTTTACTGCAGCACCTTTCGTTGTATCGGTAGCACGCCATTTGATTCGTGAATTTCCAATATCAAGTTCCAGAATTATCAATTGCTGCCTTCCTAAATTTTACCCAAAGAAGAAAATATTTCCCCGCCTGTTACCAGTTCTCTATGATCCTCCATTTGCAGAATCAGCCCTCCAGTTTCATCAACACCTAGTGATTTACCAACCTTTCGAGTATTCCCCACTTGTATAACAATATCCTGGTTAATATGGCAATCATAAGAATTCCATATCTCACTAAATGGTCTGAATCCCTGATTTTCAAAAATCAAAATATTTTCAATTAGTACATTTACGATTTTCGCTACAACAATAGAATCATCAGGGCGCTGGCCCAAAATTGAACGCAAATCAGTTATTGGCCTGTCTATAAAACTCTTGTCTTCGTCTGACAGCGAAAGATTCAATCCTATTCCAAATACCAAGTCATTGGCCGCTATGCCGACATGTAACTCAAGCAGTACACCCGCTAATTTCTGCCCTTGAAATAGCAAATCATTGGGCCATTTAAGCTGCAAACTATTACCACCTAGGGCTTCCACTACTTTCAATACACTGATAGCGCTGACTAAGCTAAGGCTTTGGATAGGCTTGTTATCTTTTCCAAAAGATCGGATGAGGGAAAGGTATATCCCGCCCCCGGCTGGACTCATCCAGCTACGGCCAAGTCGCCCTCTTCCATCAGATTGGGCTTCGGCTACAATTAGCCGGGTACCTCGCTTTCCTGACTTAACCTGCCGCAACGATTCGAGGTTAGTTGAGTCTATCTGCCCAAATACCTGGATGTCGACAAGATGAGTACGGGCATCGACCGACAATGTGTCCCAGATCACAGCTTTGTCCATAGTGTGGCACTAGGCATCCTTTTAGTTGTGTAAAATTTTCTTAACCACAAAAAAAGGAGCGAAGTTCTTGTGACTAGCACCAAAGACCGCTCCTTTATGAGGCTAGCAAGAATATCCTCACCAGCATGTAGCTTCAATTATTCGCTAGAAGATATTACCGAATCTTCTTCATCTCCTGCCTTATTAGCATTGCGCAGCTTTGAAATCACAGCCATTGCTTCCAGCATAACCAATACGCTAACGATCAATACTGCCAAATTCAGCACAACCAAAAGCCAACGTCCAGTCTGGAAGTAATCTATGAGATACCAGACACTAGCCCAAAAAGCCATGAAGAGTATGAAGACCATCGGTGCTAAGGTAAAAATGAATGGCCGACGGAGTTTCATTAAGTAAATAGAAATAATCAATAATGTAAGACTCGCGAGGATTTGGTTAGTTGCCCCAAATACTGGCCAAATTAGGTTGCCACCATCACCCGGATATTGCCCGGCGGTAACCCCGAATGCCAGCAACAAACAGAATGCGACGGCAATTAATGTAGCAATATAGCTGTTCTTAAGCGGAGCAATTTCATAGATTGCTCCCCACTCCTGAACGATATAGCGTTGTAAGCGCAATCCGGCATCCATAGTGGTCCCGGCAAAGAGCACTACCATGACTGCTAACATCGTTTCGGAAAAGGCTTCGGGAATTCCCCAACCCTGAGAAATTAATGCGGCACCACCTTCAATAAAGCCAGCTTGACCGGGTCCCGTGGTGAAGCTACCGTAAATCGCATCCCATTCAACTCCATTTGCAGCGTATAAAGAGCCAGTAACTGCGACAATGGTAATTAAAGCCAAGGAACCTTCACCCAATGCACCAAGATAACCTACGAAGCGGGCGTCTTTCTCATTACTGAGCTGCTTGGAGCTAGTACCCGATGACACAATACCATGAAATCCTGATAGCGCCCCACAGGCAATGGTCACAAAGAGAATCGGAAGTATTGGCGGTGTACCTTCAGCAAGATTGCTGTTAAACGCTGGAGCAGTTACTTCCGGCATGGCTATCAGAACGGCTGTGTAAAGAACAATCAGACCGATCACCAATTGAGCTCCATTGATGTAGTCTCTTGGCTGCAACAGCAACCAGACCGGCAACATAGAGGCAATACCGGCGTAAATAAAAAGGATGATTATCCAGTTGCCGTTAGGCCCCAGCCCGAAAATATCCCCCGGCAAGGCCATCTCATTGTTACTCCCAATCCAGATAGTGAAATACAGAATCGCTACCCCTACTACCGACACGGCAAGCAAGTTAACCTTTCTGCGAATAAGCACGCCAACACAGATAGCAACCGGAATCGCGGCCCAGGCTGGAAATACGGAAGTTGGGAATATAACCATATCCGTCGCAATGATGGTGCTAAAGACAGCAAGGACCAGCATCAAGAGTAAAAAGATAACAACCATGAAAAGAGCCCGGGTACGTTTACCTACAACGCTTTCAGAAAGAGCCCCAATTGATTTCGCATCGTGACGGTTGCTAGCCCATAACGCGCCGAAATCATGTACACCAGCGAAAAAAATCGATCCAAAAGTTACCCATAAGAGGGCTGGCGCCCAACCCCAATAAACGGCCAGAGCAGGACCAGCAATCGGGGCTGCACCCGCGACTGCGGTGAAATGTGAACCCCATAGAACGTAACGATTGGTCGGTACATAGTCCACACCATCGTTAAATCGGTGGGCCGGCGTTTGATAATTAGGATCGAGTTGGTAAATCTTCTCAGCGATGAATTTCGAATACACGAACCAACCTAAACAAAAACCACTCAGCCCAAACAAGACGATAAAGATCGAGGACATAAAGAAGATCTCCCGAATTATTGTGAATTCTTAACGACGCATCATAGCAAGTTAGAGGCTGGCGAGACAATGCGATCAAGGCTGTAAAAAAGTCAGCAACCCCCCAGCCTTTCAGAGAGACTAGATCCAAAAAACTCGGACATTGAATAGTGCCCGGGTTTGTCAGTGCCCAGCCAAAACGCCTAGTTCGTGGGTTCGGCCGAATGGTAGGTCCAGTATCCGATAAACATCTCATCCCAACTTTGTAAACCAAAGGTCAATTCCTTACTGGGATCAGGATTAGCAGGGTTGTACTCAGAGTTATCAAAGTTTCCTGTGACATGCACCATAGTGCCCGCAGGCAACTTGGCTGGCTGCTCCAACGCGTAGGTCGGCTGCCAAGCGTAACTGTAATTTGGCACGCTTAGTAATTCCCTAACAGACCCGTCAGGCAGCTCCGCTCTGAACTTCATGTCTTTGCCCCTAAAATGCATATGTGGCCGTAAACCGGTGACCACAACATCTTCAGAGAACACATATTCAGCTGAAGCAGGATGATTTTCAACATAGGGAGGTATGCGAAACATCCCGGAAACGGACTGAGTGAAATTCTCGTAAGCAGGCGGGTCATCATGCATATATAGACCGAGAATGGTTTCATCAACTGTTGCCCGACCATTCGGCGTATAGTGAAATTGCATGGAAAGATTGTGACCCTCCGGTATATAGACACCAGTGTTTTCCGGGAAAGTCATGGCATCAACTTTGCCTGGTGCATAACCTTCCAAAAATCGAGTAGCCGTGTTGACAGTAGCAGCTTCTCCCTGTACCTCTTCTCTTGGTGCGGTCACATAGCTGAGTAAGTGATGAAGCACGGACTCATCTCCAGCAATATACTGGACGGCTTGAACCCATTTGTCTTCTTCAAACGGTAGCTCCACTTCTACATTAATATAATCAAGCACACCAGTTGCGGGAATTTCGTGAGTAGGCCCTTTGACAATATAGTCAGGTTCACCAAGTTGCCATTCACGCCGATCTGGAAACTGGAGTTCAGTCAACGGATCTGTAGAAGCATCACCTCGTGGCGCACCGGCATCGATCCAATGCACAAGCCTTTGTAAATCTGGATCAGAAATATAACGGGCGTTGCTAAAGTGCCCTATGTAGGGATCGACCTGTGTCGGTGGCATACGTTTAGTAAGCAGCACTTCACGAATCATTGGAGACCAACCTTGGAGCATGAGATGGCTGTCCATTGCGAACGGACCAATGCCGCCCTCCCGATGACAGGAAGCACATTGCTCACCGATTATCGGCGCAATTTCGGTGGCATAATCCGGGATTGTCTTAAGATGTATTTCGCGCATTGGGAAATTAAGTTCACAACCCTCTGATTCCCTTACTTCGGTATTATCAGCAGTTCCAGCAATCTCTCTCGCTAGAGATTGGACTGCCGATTCCAGCGCTGTCCCACGATAGATGAGTGTTAACCGTTCGGGATCCAAGATCGCGACTTCGCCTGCTCTAGATAGGCTCAGTGTTTCTGTGACTAGCTGACCATTGTCTATCAGCAACGGCAAATCGAGCCCATACTCCGCCTTGGTGGTACGAATTGTTTCAATGTCGGCTTCACCAGAAGATTCTAAAAAAGCAAAGGCGACACCCTGATCTGACCAATCCATCTGGAGTGATCTCAGTTGACTAATAGCCGTGGCTATCGAGGAACAACTACTGTCAAAGGACATCAGTACTAGAGCTTCCCTGTTCCTATACCGACTTAGTTGATGAAAGGAACCATCACTATCCAATAAAGCGAAGTCACCGACTCTATCAGGCAAAGCGTATACAGAAGATGTTAGTGCAATAGCAAGGGCAGTAATTACCAGCTCGCGGAGTTTATCCATCATCGAAACCTCGTAGGACGTCACGGACATAGTCAATTCTAAACTAAAGCCTGAAAATAGGCACACCTAACAAGTAATATTCTAAACAATCGTGCAGCGGAAAAACTGGATAATCCTTACCTTATAGCCCAGCGCGCTTCTTGGTTTTGTGATAGGAAAAGTAGCCGATGAACATCTCGTTCCAGCTCTGGGCTCCACCACGAACTGTAGCACCAGGATCAGGGTTTCCAAGGTTATACTGGGAATTATCAAATGCTCCTTCAATCACGACACGGGATCCAGCAGGAAACAGCATAGGTTCTGTCAGCCGATAGGTAGGTTGCCAAGAAAAATTGTAGTCGGGCACATTAATAATCTCATCTCGGGTCCCATCGGGGTAAATCACGCTAAAGCGCATGTGTTTACCGCGATAATGCATGTGCGGACGCAAACCATACAGCATGATTTCTTCTTCGAAAACATGAGTCGCACTCATACGATGCTCGCTCACTCCAGGGGGAATTACTATATTGCGACCACCATGACTGAGCGCGTAAGTCGAATAGTGAAACTCTGGTTCCTCCTGAGCGAAATACAGGCCTAATAGAGTTTTGTCCACTGTTTCCTTGCCGAAAGTTGTGTAATGTAAAGACATTTGTACAGCAGATCCTTTCGGTACTAATACACCAGTGTTGTATGGGTAAGTAGCTGCTTTATCCTTTCCCGGAGCATAACCTTCGAGGAATTCTCGGTAGCTGCCATTCTCGTCTTCAATGAATTCTTGATCATACTCTGCCGGCACGATGAAGCTCAGCAAATGATGAAGTGCCCGACGATCCCCGGGCAGGTATTGCACAGACTTTATCCACAAATCCTCCTCAAAAGGTAGATTTATAGTCACATTTTCATAGTCGAGCACGCCAGTTGCCGGCACGGTATAAGCTGGAACCTCAACAATATAATCCGGTGTTCCCAGGTGCCAATCCGATTCGCCCAAACCTATAAGCGTTAACGGATCAACTTCACTTTCGCCACGTGGAGCCCCCGCATTTATCCAGTGAACCAGGGTTTGCAGTTCGTGCGACTTCATATAACCGGCATTAGTGAAGTGATTGATACTCGGGTCGACTTGTGCCGGCGGCATGCGTTTGGTCATGAGAACTTCCCTCATCATGGACGACCAACCCTGGACCATCATGTGAGAATCCATAGCAAATGGCGCGATGCCTCCTTTGCTATGGCAACTGGTGCATTTAGCTTCTAGGATGGGTGCAATTTCAGTGGCGTAATCTGGTATGTTTTCGGCATGAAGATCACTAACCGGAAATGTCAACTCACACCCAATCGCTTCGCTTGTCGCGACGTCATCGAAGCCATCGAGGTTTCCCTCTACGACCGCTGACAAAGTGTCAGCCAGAACCGAAGTACCTAATCGTCCCTCGACACCCAACTCTGGTCTAGCACGCACCAAATCAATATCGAGACCTCCTCGATACAGTACTTGGTAACGGGTCGGTTCAAGTACAACCACTTCCCCGGCTTTGGTAATTCCAAGGCTTTCAGCTACTAGTTGACTATTATCCAACAGAATCGGCAAATCGAATTTATACAATTCATCCATTTGACGGTTAGCGCTGAGATCATCTTCGCCAGCTGAATTCATTGCCAGCAAAGTAATACCTTGCTCCTCCCATGTGGTTCTGAGTAATCGATACTTAGGGAGTTTATTGATGTTCTCCTCGCACCTTGACGCAATTGAAATGATTACAACCGCCTTGCTGCTNCCATANTTNCGNAGCTCATGGTAAGTCCCTTCGTGGTCGATCAAGGCAAAGTTTCCCACTCGCTCAGCTGCCAGACTAGCCTGCATTGTGATCAATGCAATCAAGCCCAAAAATGGTCTCCAGCTTATCCGCTTCATTGTTGAGTCCCTTTGCGCCTGGTAGACGAAGNCAGGAGGCCGTACCAAACCCTCAATTTTGATAGATGGAAGCTTAGCTTAATCGCCATATAAAGGTTATTCATACCAGCGAGGTTTTGTGACAAATTGAAACCCTCAAAGAAAAATTTAAGGAAAATAAACCCCGGAAATACAAGCGCGATAAGTTATCGACAGCTGGATTCAGTTAGTAGTTCACGATGGCTGATTTTCCACTTTGGATTTCTGAGCGAAATTATAGTTGGAAAAACTCTCTATGAGTGAAAATCTGCGAAACAACTCGTACATGCCCCACAGAGCTCCAGCAATTATTATCAGTAACATGCCCCAGCGCATTAAGGCAGCAAAGAAGAGCGCATCGAAGATCGGCATCTGGAACTGGTATTGAGACAACTGATCACCCCGTTCCAACATCCAGTGCCAAGCACTGTGAGCCAGCAAGGCCGAAAGCAATATCCCACCAATACGTTCCCAGACGAAATACTTGAACAACACATTAAGCAGGGGGATTACCAGAATGAGAATTACTAGCTGACCAATTTCCACTCCAACATTAAAGGCAAGCAAAGAAGAAAACAGGTGTCCGCCGGCGAACTGAAGTGTATCGCTGAATAGGAAGGAAAAACCGAATCCATGCACCAGGCCAAACCCGAATGTGACGATCCAGCGATGTTCCAGCTTAGCTCCTACAATGTTTTCAAATGCCATATAAATAATCGACAAGGCTATAAGGGTTTCTATCAAAGGAGGGAACCACAACACATTGGGAGCCACACCAAACGCAGAACCAATCAACGTGATGGAATGTGCAATAGTAAAAGACGTCACGACAGGAACTAGAGCTCGAATGCTGCGCAGCGGTATCACTAGGCAAAATAGAAACAGAAGATGATCTATACCTTCCAGGATATGCATGAAACCCATGCTGATAAAACGCAGCGTTGCTTGATGCCAACGAGGATCCAGTTCCACCACACCGGGATTACCGAGATAGTTAAACACTCGCTCGGCTCCGCCTGGCACAAGAAATCGCAATACAGTAGTGGTTTGATCTGAAAGTGTGCCCAATTGCGGGTCGACTGAAAAATCTGACTGATCCGACTGAATTGGATAAGTCACCAATACATCCAGTACTCCCTGTCGCCAGAATAAGTTAATGCTGTCATCCAATGCTGGACTTTGGATATTAGCCATCGCCTCCTCGTAGCTGGTAAAGGAGCGATTAGAGGGTAGGGAAACCCGTGTTTGTCGAAGCTCTTTTTCCGTAAGTTCAACCCCATTTTCATAGAAATGCAGAGATTCAGTAATATAAACTCGCGCTGCATCGTCGAGATGGAATTCAGCTTCAGCAAACTGCAGGTAACCCGGCCCACGAAGTGGAAAACTGATCTCGCCAAACGCTTCCATTGGAACTCGCAGCAAGGCAGTTAACTGGTTTGCTTCGGGTTTGACAAATGCATATACAGTGACACGCGATGGTATGTCGTGAGCCATCGATAGAGTGGGTACACAGAAGAGTAGAATGAGCGCCCATTTACGGATCGAGAGCGCAATACCTGGCAAATTACACAGCATCGAAAAAATTCTCATGGTTTTCAACTATTATTAATAAAATTCAATGATTTATAAACATTTTTAGATAGCAAAATCTGTACCTGTTCAGATCCGGGAATCATACCATCCATTAGCTGTCACAAATCCTTACAAGTGTATCTTTGAAAAATTTGGATGTGAGTATACTGTCTACAAATAAGACAGTATACTCAGCGGTCGCTCTAAGAGTTAGTTGCCCAGTGGGCATTTTTAGTGCCCTGCCGGGCTTTACCTGAGGGCTTTAAGAGGAGAACAAAAATGACAAAGATTAAGGTGTTGATAGGAGTAGCCCTGGTCGCTGCATTGGTTGCGCTAGGTGTAGGGCAAACCAAATTACAGGAACCGGCGGTTGCTGCTAACAATGATGTCATGGCGCCCCACTTTTTAGTCGATCCCCTGTGGCCAAAACCGCTTCCAAATCACTGGATTCAAGGTAATACCATTGGTGTAGACGTCGACGAAAGGGACCACATCTTTGCGGTTCACCGAAATACAGAATCGCAATTCATGCGAATTCAAGAAATTGGCCTTTATGCAGGTGTGGCTGAGTGCTGTACTCCAGCACCCCCGATTCTAGAATTTGATTTAGAGGGTAACCTGATCAATGCTTGGGGCGGACCTGTAGAAGGGGCTCCTTACATATGGCCTGAGTCCAACCATGGTATCGAAGTCGCCCCTAATGGTGACGTCTGGATCGGGGGCAACGGTGGTCCCGACTCACATGTATTGGTGTTCAGCCGTGATGGAGAATACATACGCACTGTTGGTATGCCTGGAGAGGAAATGGATAGCAACAGCACAACTGCCTATGGGCGTGTAGCTGAAATTGCTATCGATGCTTCTGCTAACGAAGTGTACTTTGCAGACGGTTATGTCAATAAGCGTGTTGCTGTCGTCGATCTAGCTACCGGAGCCTTCAAGCGGTACTGGGGAGCATACGGTAATCGTCCCGACGATGATGCAGACGTGACCTATACGCCTGGCGAACCCGGTCCTCAGCAGTTCCGTGGTCCAGTACACTGTGCCGAACCATCTAATGACGGACTGGTTTATGTTTGCGATCGTGGCGCCGACCGAGTTCAGATTTTTCGACCTGATGGTACTTACGTAAGCGAACACATCTATAATCCTGCAACCCTTGCTCAGGGTTCTACCTGGGATATAGCTTTTTCTCCAGATGAAGATCAGGAATTCATTTACTTGGCGGATGGTCAGAACTTCAAGATCTCCATTATCGATCGTGAGTCTATGGAAGTTCTATACACTTTCGGAGATGGTGGCAGACAGCCGGGGCTTTTCTTTGCTCCTCACAGCATCGCTACCGACTCTCAGGGAAATATCTATACTACTGAAACTTATGAAGGTAAACGAATTCAGAAGTTCCTTTACCAAGGTATGCAACCTGTTACTGTTCGAGATCGCGCGCCAACTTGGCCAGCAGACGAGCTGTAAGAAATCCTTCTTTAGTAAAAAACCCGGTCTCTCGCAGAGAGACCGGGTTTTTTAATTTTGAGGTGAACATATTTCCCTCGACTCTTAATCTAGCGCCGGGGCGTTTATGTAAGATGCCATTTAGCGCTTTGCTATTCTGACCGCAAGCTTGTGCCCATGATTAAACACTCCGGCATTCTCTCTAATTTTAATATGTTCTTTCTAGCTCTTCTGTTCCTATGGTTTCGATTTGGTGTTAACTTCAATCCGCTCAGTAGTAGTTTCATTCACTTAACAGGAAACGACTATGACTAAAATAAGAAAAATGCTTNTGTCTNGCGTTATCGCACTTATTCTCTTCACAGCTCTCAACATTGCTCAACAACATCTGGAGCAAACTGCGTTGGCCGTTAACAACGACCGTATGGCTCCACAATTTGTGGTTGACCCCTATTGGCCGCAACCACTGGCGAACAAATGGTTACTGGGTCGTACGATAGGAATTGCTATTGATGAACGCGATCATCTGTACGTGGTCCACCGTGATCAAGACAGTATGTTCATGAGNCAGGAACTAGGCCTGGACCTAGGCAGAGCCGAGTGTTGCACCGCCGCGCCACCGATTCTGGAATTTGATAGGGATGGAAACCTTATAAATGCCTGGGGTGGTCCCGGCGAGGGTTACACCTGGCCCGAATCTAATCACGGAATCGAGGTGGCTCCGGATGGCAACGTCTGGATCGGCGGNAATGGTAGTGGTGATTCCCATGTANTGGTTTTTACGCGCGATGGCAACTTCGTTCGCGAGATCGGTATTCCGGGTGAACCAGTTGATAGCCTGAGCACCACCTCTTTCGGGCGAGTGGCTGAGATAGCCATCGATGCGTCAGCTGGNGAAGCCTATTTCGCAGATGGGTATGGTAATAAACGGGTAGCCGTAGTGGATGTGGCGACAGGAGTCTTCAAGCGATTCTGGGGAGCCTACGGCAATACACCAGTGGACGACAGGGTTGTCTATGATCCCAGCGAGCCTCTACCTCAACAATTTGTAGGTCCTGTTCANTGCGCTGAACCTTCAAATAGCGGTCTCATCTATGTTTGTGATCGGGGAGCAGACCGTATCCAGGTCTTCCGCCCCGATGGCACTTTCGTTAAGGAAGGTCAGGTAGCTCCACTAACTTTGGCTGGGACAACATGGGATATCGCTTTCTCACCTGATGAAGAACAAGAGTTTATCTACGTAGCTGATGGAGCNAACTTTAAGGTACATATCCTCGATAGAGAATCACTTGAGGTGCTTGCAGAATTCGGGGACGGCGGACGCCAACCCGGATTGTTCTTTGGTACACACAGCATCGTGACGGATTCACAGGGTAATATCTACACNACTGAAACTTATGAGGGAAAGCGGATACAGAAGTTCCTGTATCAGGGTATGCGGCCTCTGAGCGATCACCGCACTGGTGCTCCCTGGCCTGCTGAAGAGATCCATTAGTCAATTTCTATGAACCCGAAAGCCCTTTCCTGGGCTTTCGGCAGAACAGACTTATTTGTCTATAAATTTCTCGACCTATTGAACCGATAGAGCGGGTCAATTATTCTCGACTATCACTTGACCATCTGAGATTTACATCACCATGAATATTCGTTTGCTGACAATTCTCTTCATTACCTTTACNAGCCTCCCCTTTCTAGCGGCCGAAAATGTTTCCGTGGACTACGACTACCTTGGAAACCACAACACAGATTTCAGCAATATACGCTTTTCACTTTCNGTCGGGGAATTTACTGATGGTAGAAACACGGATGATCCAAAATTTATTACCGAGGAGTATCTTGGTGAGACCTCGCTAGCCAACATCGTGCGCGGTGCCCTTATCCAAGGGTTCGAACATGGAGGTGCTGAGCTCGTTACTGAAGGCGGAGAAATGAAGATAGTCGGTAGCATCATCAGTTCTGAAGTTCAGATCGTCGATCGAAATGGCGTTGAATCACTTCAACTGACTATTCGTTCCAACGTGCAGTTACAAGGCCGTGGTAGAACAATCTGGGAAACAACACTTTTTGGTCGGGGAGTTGTGCCGGTAAACGATGGAATAGTTGCAGCGGTGCATCGGTCGATGGATCGAATGATTCGCGAACTTGTTAATGATGATTACTTTCTAATCGAGCTTCAGTAACTTTTCACTTTTTAATATANCAAATCCATTCGTAGATTTTATTTGATAAATTCTCGCAAGTTCTTCTATGCAAGTTGCTACGGAATGCTTCCTATCTATANCAGCCCAATAATTCAAATGCCGGATCTGCTATGACNGGTGTTCGATCTGGNAAAAACCTGAGCCCCGTGGCTAGTTCAATATCAGTGATACTCACACTCAGGTCACAATGATGCACATGAACCGGGGAATCCTGTTCAAGCACAAAGGCTGCTCTAGCTCCTGCGGCCGTAACTATGATCTTGAAGAACGCATCTGGAACACGNTGTTGCTTGTCTGTTAACAAATAAGGCATGGTAGGCTCNGCTTTAAAAATCGGACCGGCTAATACGTAGACTTCGCCTTCTCGATTTACTAGATTTCGTATAGCCCAGTCGAGCCCATTCCACGCCCCTAAGCTGAGACCCCTTGTTCGGGCAACGGAGTTGGTCAGGTAATTCACTTCATCCCAGTACGGAGTTCCAGCAAAGTCTATGATTGGTACATACTGGCTTCTAAGCAGACCAACTGTTTCTGCATTTAGAAAATCATTCTCAGTTAACGTGTCAGATACAAAACTATCAGACCGTGGTCGTCGAGAAAGGCTAGACGCAATTCCAATGGATCCCGCAGAAACTTTGTATGCCACCCAATCAGCGGACTTCCGCTCTGTGTTGTAGGACAGCGCGTAGATTGGTCGAATTATGAGGTGGTTCATGGCANTGGTACCCTGAGGACAACCCTGGTAACAGTGAGTTATTTTATAAGTCTGAGCTGCCCCAAGGCCGGGCAATACCAATCCGCTGCAAGCCAATAAAAAAAATAACCTCAAACCAATATTATTANCTTCTTTCCATATCACCATTTTTAATTTTGAAATCTCTGTCAATTGCACGCCTACAAATTCTCACAAAAGAGATCTGAAGTAGAAATCTACTATGAGGCCCATCATACCCATTCCAATCTGTTGAAAGTGTAATAANCTTTGGAATTTTGCAAGATTACTCAGCTCTCTTTTCGAAATAACTTAAATTAANGGCCAATCCCCTGCTGGTCCCACATTGTGTGATATTCTCTTCCCTCTTTTTCACCTTGACCTATTTAGTTATANATAATGAAAAAATCTATCCTTGTATTGGTTGCGTTCGGATTGGCTGCTGTGGCCGTAGCTGATACTACGCTTATTAGCAACATTAATGGCTATACCTTCAACAGCAATCAAGAACTCGTTCAATTTTCAGCTCTGCAGTTCACCGATGATCGAGTTGATCACATATTAACCGAGGCCGAAAACCTTCCAAAAGAAGGCATCAGGGTAATAGACGGAAACGGGCAAACATTGCTACCCGGTCTGATCGATGCCCATGGACACATCCTTTCCTATGGGCGCCTCCTGTTACAGGTCGATCTAGGAGGCAGCTTATCGGAAACGGAAGCGGCACAAAGAGTTGCCGATTTCTATTCAAAAAATGAGGAACTGGAATGGATTCAGGGTCGAGGATGGAATCAGGTGCTCTGGGAAAGTAANGAGTTCCCTGGTGCCGACAGCCTAGATTTAGTGGTCAGCGACAAGCCAGTATGGTTACGCCGAATAGATGGCCATGCAGGTTGGGCAAACACAAAGGCCATGGAGCTTGCTGGAGTGACTAGAGAATCTGAAGATCCTAATGGAGGTCAGATCATTCGTGATGAGAACGGCTACCCTACTGGCGTTTTCATAGACACAGCTATGAACTATATTGCTTCCCAGATTCCCACTTCGACAACCGAAGAACTTAAAAACGCTCTGTCTATGGCGATGAATAGACTGGCCTCCTATGGGCTGACAGCTGTGCATGACGCNGGAGTTAGTAGTCAAACAATAGCAGCATATAAACAACTAGCAGAAGAAGGCCCCTTGCCTATTCGTGTGAATGTCATGCTCGCTGCTTCCGACCCACTTTTTCTGGATCGGCTTGAGGAAGGTTATTTTCGCAGTGACGATGACACATTGACTATTAACAGTGTAAAGATTGTTGGTGATGGGGCTTTAGGCAGCCGCGGAGCAGCGCTAATCGAGGACTATTCAGACGATTCAGATAATCGCGGTTTGCTTCGCTACAACGATGAACGCCTTGAGTATCTGATGCGGGTTGCCATGAATGGTGGTTTCCAAGTAAATACACATGCNATTGGCGATAACGCGAATATGAAGGTACTTGATAATTATGAGCGGTTAATTTCTGAAACCGATAGTCGAAATTTGCGGCACCGCATCGAACACGCTCAGATTCTTCGTTATGAAGACATTCTTCGGTTTGCCAAGTTGGGAGTTATACCCTCTATGCAGGCTACCCATGCTACCAGTGACAAGAATATGGCGCAGGATCGAATTGGTGAAGTAAGAATTCAAGGTGCGTACGCCTGGCGCAAACTCATGCAAGCAGATACGTTAATCGCTAATGGTTCCGATTTCCCCGTAGAATCGCCGGATCCATTCTGGGGATTACACGCGTCTGTAACAAGACAGGATCAAAGTAACGAGCCTCCAGGAGGATGGTTGCCGGACGAGCGCATGAGCTTAGAGGAAGCCTTTGCCAGCTTCACTGTCAATGCCGCTTTTGCCGGCCATCAAGAAAATCTCCTAGGTACATTGGAAGCTGGCAAAAAAGCGGATTTTATCATTATTGATCGCGATATTTTCAAGATACCGGAAAACGAGCTGTGGCAAACACAGGCGCTGGAAACTTGGGTAAATGGAGAAAAAATTACCGATTAGGATTCCGAGAAGACGTCGAAGCGAACCTGGGGAAGACTTATAATCCCATTCGATAATAGTGCAAAACAACCGTGCAATTTGCCAAGAAAAAATTAATCAAAATAAAAATGAGCAGTAATGACTGATAACTATAAACCCGGCAGGCATTTCCTGCAGATCCCCGGGCCTACCAATGTGCCTGAAAGCGTAATACGCGCCATGTCACAACCAGTGGTCGATCACCGCGGACCCGCATTTCCAAAACTTACCAATGGCATCATAGAAAAACTAAAACCAGTATTTAAAACAAATTCTGCCATCTTCATCTANCCCTCTTCGGGAACCGGTGGGTGGGAATGTGCGCTANTGAATGTCCTATCGCCTGGCGACAAGGTCCTAGCATTCGAAACCGGACATTTTGCAACCCTTTGGAGGAAGGTGGCGGAGAATCTGGGCCTAAATGTTCTTTGGATGCCGGGTGATTGGCGTCATGGAATCGATCCCAGCCTAGTAGAAGAAAAACTGCGCGAAGATGGAAAACATGAAATAAAAGCAATACTAGCTGTCCATAATGAAACATCCACAGGCGTGACCAGCCAGATACCAAAACTACGAGAAGCAATAGATAGTGCGAANCATCCTGCTTTGTTTATGGTGGACACAGTCTCTTCCCTAGCCTGTTCCGAATTCAAGCACGATGAATGGGGGGTAGATGTTACTGTGACTGCCTCACAGAAAGGCCTTATGCTTCCACCGGGCCTGAGTTTCAATGCAGCTAGTGAAAAGGCCCTCAAGATATCAAAAAGTACCAAAGCACAACACTCTTACTGGCGCTGGGATGCAATGCTGGAAGACAACGCGCGTGGTTATTTCCCTTATACGCCGGGCACTAATTTGCTCTATGGCCTCGATGAAGCTCTAAACTTGTTGCANGCTGAAGGCATAGATAATGTAATTGCACGCCACGCTCGCCTTGCGGAGGCAACGCGTATTGCAGTTTCAGCCTGGGGGCTGGAAAACCTCTGCTTGAACCCTGCGGAATACAGTAATTCACTTACCGCAGTTATGGTACCAGAAGGTTCTGATGCGGATGCTCTGCGAAAGATAATATTAGAACGCTTTAATATGTCCCTGGGAACCGGACTAGGAAAATTACAGGGGTTGGTCTTTAGAATCGGTCACCTTGGAGATTATAACGAGTTAATGTTAGCCGGCACGCTAAGTGGTGTCGAAATGGGGCTGGCTTTGGCCGACATACCGCACCACCGCGGCGGCGTCAGCGCAGCTATGAAATTCCTGTCTGCGCAATAGAATATAAGCTGAAGAATAAAAAGGAATATTTATGGATCCTTCTACCGCTGTAAGTACTAGCGCGGCTATTTCCNTATTTGGTTTTGCTGTCGTTATTTTCCTGCTTTTATTTCTCATTGCGAAATTGAAATGGCACGTATTTCCTGCCCTATTAATCCCAATTATTTTGTTCGGAATTATTCCGGGCGTGCAACAAAANAATTTCATAGACGCATTTGAGGCTGGTTTTGGGAATACCCTGGGATCTATCGGTGTTGTTATTGTCCTTGGATCGATCATCGCTGAAGCTCTGAAACACACCGGAGCAATTCAAGTAATAACCAAATCTATGGTAAACCTAGTTGGGAATAAGCGTATGCCGCTTGCCCTGACATTAACCGGATTCATTATAGGCATCGCCATCTTCTCTGATGTCGCTTATGTAATTCTCAACCCCCTCGTGCATTCCGCCGCTAAAACTATGAATGTCAGTATCGCCGTAATGTCCACCGGCCTTGTAGGTGCATTGCAATTAACCCACGCGATCGTCCCGCCTACACCTGGCCCACTCGCCGCAGCGGCTATATTAGGAGCAGATATTGGTAGAACGATTATTTTCGGAGGCATCGCCTGTTTCTTTGGTTCGCTCGCTTGCTGGGCCTGGGGTGTGTATTTCGCCGGACCACGGATTAAAACAATGGCAAGCGATGAGTTCGAGGGAGTCAGCATTGATGACTTAGAGGAAGATAGACCGCAAGGGTTACCTAGTACTCTCAGTTCTTATACACCTATTGTTATCCCAATAGTGCTAATAGGCACCCAAAGTGTCGTATCTCTTTTGTTTGAAGAGGGCCATTTTCTTCGAACGCTTTTTCTTTACCTGGGCTGGCCCGTTGTAGCTCTGAGCATCGGCGTCTGGCTGGCCTATCGCAATATCAAAAGTAAAGAGGACAAACAAAAAGCAAAAGACGCCTGGGTTGAATCAGCATTAAAAACGTCAGCAATGATCCTGGTAGTGACAGGTTTGGGTGGATCTCTTAGCGCTATACTGCGAGGGACACCAGCGGTGGATTTTATCGCCACCATGTTTACTGATTATGGACTGCCCACGATTCTGTTGCCATTTGTCATCGGCATCATTGGCAACATGATTACCGGTTCGACGACCGTGGGTGTGATCACCGCAGCTTCTTTGGTTGCTCCCATGCTGGGTAGCCTTGGCCTATCACCGGAAGCTGCCATGCTGTCTGGCGCCAGCGGCTCGGTCATCATCAAGTACGTTAACAGTAGCTACTTCTGGGTATGTACTTCTCTATCGAAACTCAGCGTTCCCGACGCCGTGTTCAGTTACGGCGGCGCTACCTTGGTAGGTGGCATAGTGTCATTCTTTGTGGTTTGCCTGATGTGGACGGCTGGTTTGATCTAAACGGTTTAGTTAACGTGCACGAAAATGGATTAAGAGTTCAACGCCATTTGCAATACCCGAGCAACATGCATTGCCTGTTTTCCCGTTCCGTGTTCAATCTGACTCCGACAGCTCGTCCCGTCAGCAACAATAAGTACATCGGTATCGGCTTCCTTTACAGCAGGAAACAAAGACAACGATCCCATCTTCATCGAGATATCGTAGTGTTCTTTTTCATACCCAAAGGAACCTGCCATACCACAGCAACTGGAATCAATTGTTTTTACTTCAAGTTCGGGAATCAGAGATAGGACTTTCTGTACAGCGCTCATCATGTTAAAAGCCTTCTGATGACAATGGCCGTGCAGTAACGCTTTCTTAGGTACTATAGGCTTTAGGTCCAGCTGTAACCTCCCCGTTGCATGTTCAGTAGCTAGAAATTCTTCTAGTAGGAAAACATTTTTTGCGAGTTCATCTGTATCATCTCCTGGCATTAACACTTTGTACTCATCACGCAGTGTTAGCAAACAAGATGGTTCTAGTCCTACTATAGGAACGCCTCGTTCTGTGTAAGGCATCAAAGCGTCCAGCATTCGATTTGCTTCTAGCTTTGCCTCACCTAACAACCCACTGCTGAGGAAGGTACGGCCGCAGCAAAGCGGTCTACCCTTTTTTACCGGCTGAGGATAAATCACGCGGTATCCCGCAGCATTAAGTACCTCGCGAGCAGCGTTGGCGTTTTCCACATCGAAACAACTATTGAAGGTATCCACAAGTAACACCACCTCCCGCTCACCCTCTGAAA
>PARV01000012.1 GCA_002712055.1 Gammaproteobacteria bacterium
GATCTATCGGTGTTGTTATTGTCCTTGGATCGATCATCGCTGAAGCTCTGAAACACACCGGAGCAATTCAAGTAATAACCAAATCTATGGTTAACCTAGTTGGAAGCAAGCGTATGCCGCTCGCCCTGACATTAACCGGATTCATTATAGGCATCGCAATTTTTTCTGATGTCGCTTATGTGATTCTCAATCCGCTGGTGCACTCCGCCGCAAAAACTATGAATGTCAGTATCGCNGTAATGTCCACCGGCCTTGTAGGTGCATTGCAATTGACCCACGCGATNGTCCCTCCTACACCTGGCCCNCTAGCCGCAGCGGCTATNNTAGGAGCNGATATTGGNANAACGATTATTTTCGGTGGCATCGCCTGTTTCTTTGGTTCACTNGCCTGCTGGGCCTGGGGNGTNTATTTCGCCGGACCACGGATTNAAACAATGGCAAGCGATGAGTTCGAGGGAGTCAGCATTGATGACTTAGAGNANGANANACNGCAAGGGNTACCTAGTACGCTNAGNTCTTATACACCTATNGTTATCCCAATAGTGCTNATAGGCACCCAAAGTGTNGTATCTCTTTTGTTTGAAGAGGGCCATTTTCTTCGAACGCTTTTNCTTTACNTGGGCTGGCCCGTTGTNGCTCTGAGCATCGGCGTCTGGCTNGCCTATCGCAATATCAAAAGCAAAGANGACAAACANAANGCAAAAGACGCCTGGGTTGAATCGGCATTGAAAACATCGGCAATGATTCTCGTAGTCACAGGNNTGGGTGGNTCTCTTAGCGCNATACTGNGAGGGACNCCAGCGGTGGATTTTATCGCCACCATGTTNACTGATTATGGACTGCCCACGATTNTGTTGCCATTTGTCATNGGCATCATNGGCAANATGATTACCGGTTCGACGACCGTGGGTGTGATCACNGCNGCTTCTTTNGTNGCTCCNATGCTGGGTNGNCTNNGCCTATCACCNGAAGCNGCNATGCTGNCNGGNGCCAGNGGCTCNGTNATNNTNAANTACGTNAACAGNAGCTANTTCTGGGTATGTACTTCNCTATCNAAACTCAGNGTTCCNGACGCNGTNTTNAGTTANGGNGGNGCNACNNTNGTNGGTGGNNTNGTNTCATTCNTNNNGGTNTGCCTGATGTGGACGGCTGGNTTGATCTAAACGTTTTAGTTAACGNGCANGAAAATGGATNAAGANTTCAACGCCATTTGNAANACNCGAGCAACATGCATTGCCTGTTTTCCCGTTCCGTGTTCAATCTGACNCCGGCAGCTCGTCCCGTCAGCAACAATNAGTACATCGGTATCGGCTTCNTTNACAGCAGGAAACAAAGACAACGATCCCATCTTCATNGAGATATCGTAGTGTTCTTTTTCATACCCAAAGGAACCTGCCATACCACAGCAACTGGAATCAATTGTTTNTACTTCAAGTTCGGGNATCAGAGNTAGGNCTTTCTGTACAGCGCNCATNACNTTAAAAGCNTTNTGATGACAATGGCCGTGCAGTAACGCTTTCTTAGNTACTATAGGCTTTAGGTCCAGCTGTAACCTCCCCGTTNCATGTTCAGTAGCTAGNAANTCTTCTANTAGGAAAACATTTTTTGCGANTTCATCTGTATCATCNCCTGGCATTAACACTTTGTANTCATCACGCAGNGTTAGCAAACAAGATGGTTCTAGTCCTACTATNGGAACGCCNCGTTNTGTGTAAGGCATCAAAGCNTCCAGCATTCGATTTGCTTCTAGCTTNGCCTCACCTAACAACCCACNGCTGAGGAAGGTACGGCCGCAGCAAAGCGGNCTANCCTTTTTTACCGGCTGAGGANAAATNACGCGNTATCCCGCAGCATTAAGTACCTCGCGAGCAGCGTTGGCGTTTTCCACATCGAAACAGCTATTGAAGGTATCCACAAGTAACACCACCTCCCGCTCACCCTTTGAGACCAGGATATCTTCGTCATGGGGCANAAAGTGGTCACGTCGCCAATGAGGCAGACGACGCTCGCGGCTAAGACCCAACAACCATTCCGAAAGTATGTCGATACCAGGAATCTGATCCCGCAGGTTTAGCAGGAATCCAAGTCGGCGCAGTTTGTGGGCATAGCGTGGCAGATATGCAAACAGGCGGTCCCGAACAGACAGACCATGTTTCTGATGATAGTGGGATAGAAATTCTATTTTCATCCGTGCCATGTCAACACCAGTCGGACATTCTCGCTTACAACCCTTGCAGCTCACGCAAAGATCCATAGCCTGGTACATAGCATTTGAGGTAAATGCATCGCCTCCGAGTTGACCTGTGATCGCTAGCCGCAAAGTGTTNGCCCGCCCCCTGGTCAGATGTTGCTCCTCTTTAGTTACCCGATAAGATGGGCACATCGTGCCAACGTTAGCTTTCCGGCACGCTCCATTGTTATTGCACATTTCAATGGCTCGATTGAATCCGCCCCACGCGGACCAATCCAGATTTGTATCCAGCGCTAGCATTGAATAATCGGGCTTAAATCGCATGATTTCTCGATCGTCCATCTTATGAGGATTGACGATCTTACCGGGGTTAAAAAGGTTGGTGGGATCAAAGGAACGTTTCACTTCCTCAAAATTCTCCACCATGCGCTTCCCAAACATGGGCTCATGAAACTCCGAGCGGGATATTCCATCACCATGTTCACCCGAGTGCGAGCCCTTGTATTCGCGCACCATTTCCATGCATTCCTCAGCTATAGAACGCATTTTGACTGCACCGCTGTCTTTTTTCATATTTAAAATGGGTCTCACATGGAGAGTCCCTACCGAAGCATGCGCATAAAAGGTACCAGTTGTCCCATGTTTATTAAAAATATCCGTAAGTCTTCGAGTGTATTCTGCCAAATCTTCAAGCTGTACCGCACAGTCCTCAATAAACGACACGGGTTTACCATCGCCCTTCATTGACATCATGATATTCAACCCAGATTTTCTTACTTCCCAGATCTCGTTCTGAAATTCTTTATCGGACGCTTCTACCACCGAATCAGGAAAACCTAGGTCTCCCATCAATTCGACGAGTTGCCCAAGTCTTCGTATCTGCTGCTCGCCATTTTCTCCGGCAAACTCAACCAGCAGCAGTGCTTCCGGTTCTCCCTGCACAAACCTATTTACGGTTGATGCGAAAATCGGAATGTCCCGGGCTAGCTCGATCATATTGCGATCTACCAGCTCTACCGCATCAGGATCAAGCCTGACAATGTGCTGAGTTGCTTCCATAGCTTCGTAAAAAGAGGGAAAGTGGCAAACACCAAGCGCTTTCTCCGGTGGAATGGGCTGTAAGTCCAGATGTATACGCGTAAAGAATCCCAAGGTGCCCTCGGATCCAACTAATAAGCGTCCCATATTTGGCTCATCTTTAATCAGCTCATCGATGTTGTAGCCTCCCACACGCCTAAGCAGTTTCGGAAATCGTGAACGAATTTCTGCCGCTTCTCTTTCCCCTAGCTCTAACATTTTGTGCACCAAGCGCTGGTATGCAAGGTTGTCTTCAGTCTGGCCATTAACCGATTTAAAGTGGGCCCGAGTACCGTCAGCCAGCAGGGCCTCGACCGAGCTTACGTTATGTACCATGTTTCCATAGCGTATGGACCGGGCCCCACAACTGTTGTTACCTGTCATACCTCCAAGAGTTGCTCGGTTGGCTGTAGATACATCAACTGGGTAAAATAAACCGTGGGGTTTCAGATATCGATTGAGCTGGTCAAGGACTATTCCGGGTTGCACGCAGACAGTTCTTGCATCTTTGTCGAACTCAACCGCCTGATTGAGATATTTTGTGCTATCTATCAGTAAGGCTTCGCCAATAGCCTGACCATTCTGCGAGGTACCACTACCTCGCGGGAGCACCGGCACACCCTCTTCTGCCGCTATCTGTACGGCAACTTGTACATCATGTTCGGTGACCGGTATTACAACTCCAACTGGCATTAACTGATATATAGAAGCATCGGTACTATAGCGACCTCGGCTAAAATCATCGAAGAGAATATCTCCTTGCATCTCCTGCTTTAAGCGCAGTGCAAGTTTGCTGTTAGTAGTATTCGCCATCGAAACCCAAAATATCCGAACGAAAAAAGATTTATATCATATCCAGGCTATTAATTTGTAAATGCTTGCTTACACCAAATTTTAGATTTCTATCTTGATCATTGAAAACGTGTTTGAGCTCCATTACTCTGCTATGCACTGCACATACTGAAAATAAAGCGGATTNAATCATGAAAAAACTAGTTTTTTTGCTCGCACCGGCGATGGTGGCCACCAACCCCTTAACCGCCCAAGAGTTTGAAGCNGGGTTTATTGACCCTTATCCAATATTACGCGCNGCATCGGNCGCTATCGGNGAAAACAAACTAGAATGCGTGTCGATTTCTGGNACNGCTTATACAGGNATGGTAGGTCAACAGCATCTCAATGGGTACGAGGTTGACTGGCCTCGAGGGGAACCGCTAAACAACTACTCACGTTTAATCGACTGGCAAAACGTTAGAATGATAGAAACTTTCGATCGTGATCCCGGCAACAATCCTGCNTCCTGGAAATATGGACTAGGCTGGTATGGTGGTACTCCTATTCAAGAGGAAGAACGCCAGATTTTTAGTCTAAATGGTCAGTATGCCTGGCATCAGGACGGAGAGGATGGGGCTCCCCTTCCTGCTCGACCATTAGATGCCGAACGCTGGCAACTGGATATGTGGTTAACNCCNCATGGNTTNTTGAAAGCGGCGCGNCTACCCGGCGCAAATCCTGTTGCTACCTGGCGTTGGGAACTAGGTGAAATGGGTCGCGATGGGGCAACGGTAAGCCCGGAAAGAGTCNCCATAGTTTCTATTACGGTAATGGGCAAATACCNAGTAGATGCTACCATCAANTCAGAGAATCTATTGCAACGNATTCATACCTGGGTTCCCGATTCTGTAATTGGAGACACTAACTACGAACACGAGTTTGCCAATGCCGATTACATCGATATCGGAGAAGGCATCCGCTTCCCCACCAACTGGCATCATCACACTGGGTGGGATGATAACTACCAGGCACAAAGCATTAATGCTGGCCACAACGCGTTTGGTGGCAGGCANGCCGATATCGTTGCCAATGAATGTCCCGGTGAAGTTNCGGTACCGGCCAATATTCGAAATGCAGATTTTTCCGAAAATGTAGAAGTTGAAGCATTAGCAGATGGCGTTTTTCTTTATGGAGGAAGTTCTCATAACAGCGTCGTCGTCGAATTCGATAATTACATTACCGTAGTCGAAGCTCCGCTCAACGAATCCCACAACCTCGCAGTGATCGACGAAATCGTTGCACGGATACCAAATAAACCAATCAGGTTTTTAGTCAATACTCATCAGCATCATGACCACATAGGTGGGCTTCGAACTTACATGCATATAGGTGCAACCATTGTTACTCATTGGAAGAATCATGATTTCTATACCAATGATGTCTTAAATTATTCTCAACGCACCTTGGACCCTGATATGGTCAGTCTATGGCCACCTACAGAACTTGCAGAGGGTTATCAGTACGAAGTGGTCCGGGAAAACTATGCTCTTACCGATGGCGAGAGAATAATGCAAATATCCTATGTGCATCCTTTGAGTCATGTGGAGGGCATGCTTGTTGCTTATCTGCCACAAGAGAAAATCTTGATCGAAGCAGATTTATTCGATGCGACCACATCGGTGCTGCCTTCAGAACCATCTGCTGCTAACCGCAGCCTATACAATCATGTGCAGCGCTTAGGATTGGATGTTGAAACAATCATTCCTATTCACGGCCAACCAACAACCTGGGAAGATTTTGCTGAACTGTTTAACTAAGTTAATGCCAATGATAAAAATAGATTCGAACTTATACGAATACACTCGTCGTGCAGGAAATTATGCTACCGGCAATATTCTAAAAGGCGCACGAGCCCAGGAAGGCGGGTTTTAGTGTACCTTTGACATCTATCAGCTAGTTGCAAGATCCAGAATTTATTTTAGTCGATGCCAAGTAAGAGTAGCTGTTGTACGGCCATTATTATCGCGTAATGAAAGCTTGAGAATATCATTACCTTCAAACTCGAAATAGCGCACATTGTCACCGCCAACCCACTGCGGCACCATGGGTGACCCCTGCACATGGTGAATGACCGTGCCTCGCTCAAGATCCCAGCTAACCGGACCCCAGTAAGCGAAACCTTGCATTAGCCGTTCATTCGATTCTCGTTGAAGCTTCGGCAAGTCCTTTGGCATACCAAGACCAGCCATGTTACCAAAGCGGTCATAGCTGAGGCGGCCGATATAACCCATTTCCCGGTCACTGCCGTCCACAGGGAAAGTGTAATAACTAGCCAATTCCCAATCACCAATAAATTTCTGTCGAATGGTATCAATATCGTCAGCTGCACTCACCGCCGAGTTTATTAATAAACCCAGTGACATCCAGAGCAAATTTTTTTTCATTGTTGTGTTCCTATTGAGATTCAAATCAATTAATAACCGACAGCAGCCCCGTCTTCACGCCTTGAGTCAGAGGCCCCCAAGAATAGACCGGCTTCGCGATCATGGTATACGCCCATGGCCGCACCCTGTGAGCTTCGCTCTGTCAATCTATGGCCGCGTTCTTTATACAGCCGGATGGTATCGGGAGATAGCGTATTGGTTTCTACACTGGTGGAGTCAGGCAACCATTGATGATGAATACGACCAGCTTCAATCGCCTCGGCTATATTAAATCCATGATCGATCACATTGAGTATCACCTGCATTGTGGTATTAATAATGGTCTTACCGCCTGGGCTACCAGCGGCTAACAAAGGCCTACCATTTTGGGCAACAATAGTGGGAGTCATACTAGACAGCGGGCGCTTCTCGGGCGCTACCAAGTTGGGAGCAGTGCCTATAAGCCCCTGTTCATTAGTGACACCTGGCACGGCGTTAAAATCTCCTAGTTCATTGTTAAGCAGATAGCCTCCTCCTTCCACCACCATCGCAGAACCGTAACTAAACTCCAGAGTGTAAGTCAGGCTTACCATATTTCCTTCACCATCCACGACCGAAAAGTGTGTGGTTTCTTCACTTTCATAAGCCTGCGCAAACTCCGACGGGTTGCTTTCGGATTTTTTCTGTAGGTCGATGGAGCCTCTCAGGGTAGCAGCATAGGTTTTGTCCGTTAGCCGATCAAAAGGCATGTCTTGATTGAAGTCAGGATCCCCTAGATGTTCAGCTCGATCTGCATATGCTCTGCGCATGGCTTCGGTTAGCACATGCAGATATTGGGCTGAGTTGTGCCCCATTGCCGACAGATCGTATCCTTCCAAAATGTTGAGCATTTCAGCCAGAGCTATTCCACCAGAACTAGGGGGCGGCATGCTGACTATTTCGTAGTCGCGATAGGTACTGCGAATCGGTTCTCGCTCCACTGCTTCGTATCGGGCAAGGTCTTCTTCTGTAATCAGCCCACCATTCGCTAACATATACTCCGCTAGGCGTTGTGCGTTTTCACCTCGGTAAAAACCNTCATGGCCATTTTCTTGAATCAATTCCAAGGTGTGAGCAAGATCCGGTTGAGCCCAGGTATCACCCAATCCATAGAGTGATCCATCCTCTTTAAAAAATTTCCTGGCCGATGAAGGGTACTGGGAAAACCGTCTGGCATTTCTAGCAAAACCCGATTGGAGAGCATACGTAATTGGAATTCCCTGTCTCGCTAGNCCTACNGCTGGAGCAACCAGGTCTTGCCANGGCAGGGNTCCCAATTCCTGGTGCGCCTTATAGAGGCCCGCTACAGTTCCTGGTACTCCGATGGCCAGTGGACCGAANTGATTCGAATTATTGATAACGTTTCCATCCGGCCCCAAATACATTCTTTCGGTAGCAGCAAGCGGAGCCTTCTCTCGGAAATCGAAGGTTGTGGCATGACCATCCTCTCCATGGTAAACCAAGAACCCACCACCACCTATATTGCCAGCCCCAGGCAACACAACCGCCAGTGCAAAAGCTGTTGCAACAGCTGCATCCACTGCATTGCCGCCCTGTTTGAGGGCTTCAACCCCAACTTCTGAAGCTAAACGAGCGGCACTCGCTACTATCCCATTTTTTACCCGTAANGGAGTTCGGCCTCCTTCTGAAAAAGATGGGGAAACCATCACCAAACATAGGAATAAAACGAAACCTTTAAGCTTTCCTGGACGACTCATCTCTATAATCTCTATATNACTCTGTATGAAATTCTGTTTTGTACCNGTTACCCAGCTACTACTGGACGAACATCAGCTTCCAGTGTATGTCAGTGGGACTATCGTTAGCAACGGTCNCTTAGCTCCGCGAACTTCGCATATAGCGACTTCAAATCCTCAACTTAGGAAAATCAATACCAGCTTTACTTAATTTCGACCAAGTAGTCATAATACGTTACCTAAAGAACAAATTCTGACACCTGCCTTGTCTTTAAATGTTTTGAAGTGCTAAGTTTCGTCGAGCGAGGGGAGTGTGCTTGATACCTTAGCTTTTGTTAATTGGGCTAGATCACTCAATTTATATGAAGATCCAAAATTATCGAGTCAAATCTATGAACAAATCCGTCCTTATCAAACTAATCGTGTCGCTCTGGCTGTTCGGTCTGCTCGTTGCCTGCGGCGAACCTGATCCGTCTGGTCCTATTGAATCTTCCGAGTCCGACACAGCTGAAACGGAAGAACAACTCATTGAACGAGCTGTGGCTATTCATCGTCGTGTAATCACCCTCGATACCCATGCAGATATAAACACAGAGAATTTTACAGCGACACGAAACTACACTGAGGATCTGGATACCCAAGTGACTCTTCCTAAAATGGAAGCCGGTGGGCTGGACGTTGCCTGGTTCATTGTCTACACCGGACAAGGTCCTCTGAATTCGGAAGGTTACGAAGCAGCCTATGCCAATGCTATAGACAAGTTCGATGCTATTCATCGTCTAGCTGAAGAAATAGCCCCCGACCAGATTGAAATAGCCTATACCTCGGATGATGTTCGTCGCATTGTNGCCGAGGGCAAAAAAGTAGCGATGATTGGTATTGAGAATGCCTACCCGATTGGACTAAGCATGGGCCGAATAGAAGATTTTCACGCTAGAGGTGGTCGTTACATGTCTCTGGCTCACAACGGCCATAGCCAGTTCTCTGATTCCAACACCGGTGAATCCGGCATGGACTACCTTCACGGCGGATTGAGTGAAATGGGTTACCAGGCAATAGCGGAAATGAATCGCTTGGGCATAATGATCGACATTTCTCACCCGTCTCGAGACTCAATTATGCAAACAATTGAAGTCAGTCNTGCCCCCGTTATTGCTTCTCATTCGTCTGCTCGTACCTTAACTAACCATACCCGCAACCTAGACGATGAAATGCTGTTTGCCTTGAAAGAAAATGGAGGGGTAGTACAGACTGTCGCTTTTAGCAGTTACGTGAGCGAAGCACGGCGGTCATTTATCGAACAAGGTCGTACAAGATTGCGCAGAGGTGTTGCCGAGCAGCTAGGTTATGAAATGCTTGATCCTTCAGCTGTTAATCAACTCAGCGAAGCAGAACGTGAAGAGTATGACATCCTCATGTCTGACATTGATGCTCGCATTGCTCCGCGAGTAAGAACCGAGGTAACAGCATTAGCTCCACCCGCTACGGTTTCCGATCTTGTCGACCATATTGACTATTTGGTAAATCTCATTGGTCTAGAACACGTTGGNATTAGCTCCGATTTCGATGGCGGAGGCGGAATCGAGGGCTGGAATGATGCTTCAGAATCTTTAAACGTTACCTTGGAACTAGTAAGACGCGGTTATACTGAAGTCGAAATAGAAATGCTGTGGAGTGGCAACCTATTAAGAGTACTAGACGCTGTGCAAAGAGTTTCGGAAGAAATTCAAGCATAAANNCGATAACAAAATAATTCAGGAGGCAAGAAAATATGTTCAATAGGTTGCTAACGGTTTTAATAGCTTTGGGATTATTTTTACAAGCAAATGCTGATAATCATGGAAACAATGGTTCTACGATAATGACCAAAGAAGAAGTGGAGTCAACGCTTGAACAAGGGTTAAACAACCTTGCCAACGGCCGCTCAGTAAGCGATATAGTGATGCGACATATCAATGTTGGTGAAGAGAACATCGGAGTCTCAGTCGTTCAGAGAAGCAAGGTCGAACCCCGAGATGCTGAGTCGGGCATTGCACATGTTGATCTAGACGAAATTTATTACATTGTCGCTGGCGAAGGAATAATGGTAACTGGCGGTGAATTCGTGGATAAACAAACTAGCAACAGCTCCTTATTGGGGCCAATGGAACGCGGAGAAATCCGTGGAGGTGTTCTCCAGAGAGTGAAGCCAGGCGATATCGCGATTATTCCAAAAGGTATGCCCCATGGTTGGCATGAAATAGAAACTGATAATATCAGTTACATCATTTTCAGGGGCGATCCCAACAAGGTGATGGATATTAAGTTGAATTAAATGGTAGAAACTTCATCGCTTGAAAAAAGGAGTCATGCTGGTCCACCTCCTTTCTTTCGCTATAGGTCGTTCCAATTGAGTAAAGCATTGTAAACAAGGCATGATGATTAACGTGCCTATGCATGGGGTTTCTGCTGGTTAGCACAATAAGACCATCGCCCATTGGCTTGCTAACGATGGCTGGTTTACCAGCAATGAAGCCCGCTCCTACCAACTCTTCTAAATAGTATATATTCTCACAGCTGGATATAACTGTTTGCATACAGGTTTTACTTTGCAGGCTCACTTATTACGAGGTAGGTGTACGTGAAAACAATAACGCTTAAGTTTCAAGATCGAGATGAAGCGGAAATGCAGTCACGGGCTGAATCATTTGAGCAATTTATGCTTTCTCGACGAACTGTGAGAGATTTCTCCGATCGACCGGTGCCTAAAGAGGTCATAGAAAGTTGTCTGCTAACAGCAAATAGCGCACCCAGCGGCGCAAACCGACAACCATGGCATTTTGTTGTAGTTAGCGATCCGGCACTAAAAAAACAGATCCGGAAAGGAGCAGAAGAGGAAGAACATGAGTTCTATGCCGACCGCGCGCCTAAAGACTGGCTCGAAGCTTTAGCTCCCTTAGGTACCGATGCGAACAAGCCGTTTCTCGAAACAGCCCCTTATCTAATTGTGATATTTGCTCAAAAATATCTCCTCGATGAAAAGGGCAAGAAGTTAAAAAATTACTTCGTGACAGAATCTACGAGTATAGCCGCCGGACTACTCATTGCTGCGCTCCACAATGCCGGACTTGCTTCACTGACGCATACGCCAAGTCCAATGAAATTTCTCAATACAATTCTGGGTCGTCCCATCTCCGAGAAACCCCTGATGATCCTCGTGGCCGGTTATCCAATAAAGAATGTCCAAGTGCCGGCCATCTCAAGAAAACCCCTTAAAGAGATAGCGAGCTTCCGATAATTCGAATTAGTGCAAAAAAAGGCCCGCTTCTTTCGAAGCAGGCCTTCTTGAACAAACTTGACTAGTTACTGTTGAGGATTACCAACCGGTGTTCCCGGCTTACGCCATTCACCGTACGTATATTCTTCAGCAAATTCAGCACACTTGAATTCCAGTAACTGCATATCTTCGCGAATGTGGCGATATAACGGGAAGCTTATACTCCAGGGCCGTGTAAAGGTGTTTGGATCGGTAATCGTAGCTGTGTAGTTTATATGGTTAGGACTTGCAGGCGTCCAACGCTCCTCCACTACCATTTGAAAGCTGTGGTGATTGCCAGCACGATCAAACCATGTATCGGGCATCTGACCAGAGACCCGAACTACCAAGGTATCTCCCTCCCAGTGCGCATTGGAATGACCCATCCAAGCATCTACCTGAGATGCCAGGTCGGGCTGATCAACATAAAGTATCCGATTTGCTTCAGCAAATTCATAAGCAATCAGTACGACATCCTGTGATTGAACAATCTGGAATGGAAAAGGCAGATAGTTGGCACGAGGTACTCCAGGCATATAGCAATCGGCCAGTGGATCTTTGGTAATTGCATCTACTCTATTCGCATCACGCTGACGCAAACTTTGCTCGTTGTATGGGATACGGCCATCTTCTATGATTCCAAGATCAGCTGGTATAGCTGAAAACGCACCAAACTCTCTCGGATAGGGGCCATAAGCTGCCGCATGGGGCTCAATATCGTAGTGGGCATTCGTCATCGCCTGCCAGACGCCGCTTAAGTCGGGCTTGCCGTCCGGCGTACGAGGAAACTCCTCAAGCTGAGTGAACGCTGGCCCCGAAACTAAAATCAAACATAGGAGTGAAGCTATTTTTTTTGCTGTATTTTTCATTGACAACCCTTTATTAACATCTTGGTCTAAATGTACAAACTCTTAGAGTTACAAAGTTAGACAACAACGGCCCATTCGGGCCGTTGTTTATTGCTCTCTTTTTTCAGTGAACTCCCTCTAAATCGAAGCCTTCTCGCTCACTGACTCTTGCTCCTCTTAACGTATTCAGCATGCCATAATTTCCTTCATGACAAGCGTATTCGTATATTTGTCCTGCCATCTTAATCATTGGCACGATAGCTGTAATTTTATCGGTGAATGTCGAAGGATCATCAATCGTGAATTCGTAATCCACCGTGTCATAGGCAACGCGGGTGAACTTCTCCGTAAGCACAGCATCATAGTTATTGCCCACGGCTCCAAAACTCTGGCGCATACCGTTAAAGTTCTTAGTTTCCACTACCAGGGTATCGCCTTCCCACCAACCCCTAGAATCCCCGGACCAAAGACGTATGTCGCCGTTTAGTGAGGATTTATCTACCAGTGGAACAATACGTGCATCATGGATCATCTCGGTCATGATGACAGCAGTGTCTTTGCTTTGAATAATTTGCAAATTGTTGTTGTAAAGACTGGGTGTAAAAGGAGGGCCTGAGTTAAATCCAACGATGCACCGTTCTGATAGGCCCCTGTCTTCCGGACCATCCTTCGCGATACCTCCTACAACATAACGAACTGGTCGATCACCAGGAATATCCGGACCCAAGCCGCCGAATTGACGATTGGCGCCTTCGACAGCGGCAGGACTGCGACCATTTTCTGGGTAAACGATGTGCGAAGTTCTTACCACATCACCCAGGCCAGCTGTTTCAAACCAAAAATCGTTGTAGCCCCCTGGATTATCTGTCGCCTCAGGGGTCGTAGGAAGAGCAACCCTTGCAGCAGCCTCATCAGCGGCTTGCCGCCCGGCCATGATAGCCGCCCTGCGTTCTTCAATCTCCTCCGCACTCAAAAATTGTTGTGTCCCATAACGCTGAGGCCGTTGCATAGGCACGTCAGAGGAAAAATTCCATACCCCCTGAAGGTCAGGTTGATCCCATTGAGTACGCGGTACTGCATAATCATCATCCGTTTGCGCTCCAGCGACACTACTGAAAGCAGTAAGTATTGAGATTATAAGCAGAATTTTGGATTTCATTGTACATCTCCGTGGTATGATTTCGCCGTCCACGTAACTTAGAGGTTTAGGGACTAATAATCAATAGAAACGGGACCAAATGCTAGTCCTAAGCGACCCAAAGCTCGCCTGAATTGCAGCTTTTCTCCAAAGATGTTCTGTCGATTAGCGTCTCGTAAAGCGAGTCAACAAGCTTGAGGTATCCCAACGGCTTCCACCCATTTCCTGCACCTCGGCATAAAATGTATCCACGAGTTCCGCCACAGGTAGTTCAACGCCATGATTTTTGGCTTCTTCCAACGCTATCCCAAGATCTTTTCGCATCCAGTCAACTGCAAAACCGAATTCGTATTGATCCGCTAACATGGTCTTATAGCGATTATCCATCTGCCAAGAACCGGCGGCACCCTTTGAAATTGTTTCAATCAGATCCCCGCCATTAAGTCCCGTTTTCATAGCGAAATTCAAAGCTTCCGCCAATCCTTGCACCACTCCAGCAATACAGATTTGGTTGCACATCTTGGCTAATTGCCCGTTACCAGCAGGACCTAACAACTTATTGAATTTAGAGTAGGTATCGATAACCGGTTTCGCAACCTCGTAGGCATCATGTTCACCTCCTATCATTACCGTGAGAGCACCATTTTCTGCTCCAGCTTGGCCTCCAGATACGGGAGCATCGAGAAAATGTTTTCCCTGATCCTCAGCAGCCTGAAACAGGTGACGTGCCAACTTAGCAGATGCCGTTGTGTGATCGATCAGTATTGCCCCATCTTTCATCGCCCCGAGACAACCGTTATCTCCAAGAATCACTTCACTGACATCATTGTCGTTGCCAACACACATTAGAACAACATCACGATCCTTAGCCGCCTCAGCAGGCGTAGGTGCCATGTCTCCTTTATATTCATCACACCACTTCTTTGCCTTTTCAGTAGTGCGGTTGTACACACAGATATCCATCCCTGCATTCTTTACGTGGCCAGCCATTGGATAACCCATGACTCCTAATCCTATAAACGCGATCTTCATGATCTACTCCATCTATTGCTAATTGATATTTCCTTGGTACACAGATACGCCACGCGCAAACGTTTCTTTTATCTCGACATCAGCTAATCTCGCTGGATCTACAGTAAGCGGATTGGTTTCTAATATTACGAGGTCCGCACGCTTACCCGGGGTGATGCTTCCCTTTTCATCTTCTTCGAAATACTGGAAAGCCGCGCCCTGTGTAACAGCATAAAGCGCTTCCATTACTGTCGCTCGCTGTCCAGGCCCTAGGATATAACCACTGCGGGTCTGTCGATTCACAGTTATAGAAATTAACCGCATCATATCCGGCGGTACAATCGGCGAATCGTTATGGATAGTGAACGGTATATTGCGGTTTATGGTTGCCCTTACTGGACTGATAAAACTTGCTCGCTCATCCCCAAAACTGCGTCGGTGCCAGTCGCCCCAGAAGAAGGGGTGTACTGAATAATAAGATGGAATAATCCCAAGCTCTTTAACCCGGTCCAGTTGATCAGACCTAATAAGCTGAGCATGGATTATGACTGAGCGGTGATCAGGAATCGACTCCCCCTCCACAGCATCCGCGATACCATCAATCATGTGCTCAATAGCTTCGTCACCGTTGGCATGCGCCAATACCGGAACGCGGCGCTCCAATAAAGCACTAACTCTCGTGCGATAAACATCAGGGTCGTAACTAGGATAAGCGACGTAATCAGCATCAACACCAGGTGGTCCTTCATCATAAGGTTGCGACATCCATGCCGTTCGGCCCTGAGGCGACCCATCCAGGATAAACTTAACTCCACCGATACGAACGCCCCCCGTATATTCAACATCTTGAGAAACCTGGGCTAGTTCGATATCGCTAAGCGGGTTCCCCATTATGAAAGTAACAATATCTACCGGAAAACTTTCATCTTGTGCATGGGATTTCAAAGCGCTCACATAGCCAGGGCTGACATTACTCTCCTGAATAGTGGTAATACCGTAACTGGCATAAATGTCGGCTGCTTCTCTTCGTAACTGCCAGCCTTGCTCTTCGCTGATCACACCGCCACTTCCGGGCAACAATGCCATGGCTGTCTCTTCCATCACACCGATCGGTTCTTCCGAACCAGGCCGGCGACGCATAACACCCCCTTGAGGAACCTGGGTCTCAGCCGTTATCTGGCTCTGTGACAATGCCATTGAATTAGCTGCATTTAGATGGCCGGAAACATGGCGAATGACGATGGGGTGACTTGTCGATGCTCGGTCTAAGTCATCGCGGTTTGGGTGTCGCTGTTCCAACAACAGGGAATCGTCATAGCCAAAGCCATAAATAAGTTGCCCATCTGGAATATTGTTATCACTAATCCAGTTCTGAATGGCTACTACGATATCGTCAATAGACATTATCGTGCCGACCGGCGGGGATGATAGATCCAACAGAGCAGAGTAGGTAGCTACAGCACCGAAATGACCGTGGGCATCTATGAATCCAGGCAAAAGTGCCCGGTCTCCTAGTTCTATCAAACGAGTAGTACTGCTTTGCAATGGCAAAATTTCCATCTCGTTGCCGGTAGCGATTATCCTATCACCACGAATCGCCACCGCGGAAACATTGGTATTGTCCATCGTGATAATGTTGTCACCAATGAAAATTAGATCGGCGAATTCGGCTAGATTTTGCTCCGCCGGTGAACAGGCCCCCAAAACGGCTCCCACTATTACCGCCAACATTACTTTGTTTTCAGCCATCGTTTTCCCTTGTTTTATTCTTAGTAAGAAATACAACTGAGCATGATTCAGGATGAAGTTCAACTTTTAGAAAAAATAGCATTTGTCCCCAGTCCGATCTTAAATAGTCAGGTGGGTTAACTCTCGGCACCTTGGCTTACATTTATTCCCCTGCGAATTGATAGGACAGGGTAGCGTTAACCGATTGTGGTGCTCCGTCCTCCAGTTTCGGCCTGAAGTTCAAATTTAGGATAGAGTTTTCCAATTCCATCCGGTCAACTGGTTCCCTGAAATTAATCGTTAGTAATTCAAGATCTCTGGGTGAACTGACACCCTTCCTAAATCGTCCCCGGTGCCAACGTCCCCCTTCTTCCAAACCGGCGAGATTAAAAGAGAATATGGCGTATTCGTCATCCATTTCAAGAGAATCATCTGCACCATAGTCAACCGGAGCTTTAGAATACGGAAACTGCGGAGACCATTGCCTGAAACTGAAATTGGAAACGTCTTCGACAGAAGGTGAGGGTTGGTCGCGTGCGTCCAAACCAGCCAGTGCTTGTTCCAAACTTGAAATAAAGTTAAAAGCAGGCAGAAGCTTTGGTTCGGCAAAAACCCGATTTATTGTTAACTGATCTATTCCTGCATCCAAAAGCAGTTGATTGGCGCGGGCATACGCGCGAGCAGCTGCCTCGGAATTTCCGAATAATACCTGCCAATCGCCAAGATATATTTCGACCATGGCCATGCCTTCGAGGTCTGGCTGGTCCTGGCTTTCAAATAAAGCGTAAATTTCAGCTAGCTTATAGAGCCCTGAAAAGTATGAAGAGGCTCGCGAATCCCTGCGAGTATGCGCAAGACCTCTGCTGGAATATCTTCGTAACGAAATACTTGTTTTCCCTCCAGCCTCTACAGCTACCGATTGGAGGTATTCCTGCAATACCTGTTTGTAGATGAATTCCGGCAAGCGGGTATCTTTAGGATCCAGAGCAAATTTGGACGCTCTCACTGCTGTAGAATTCAATCGTTCGGCTTGGCGAAAGTGGTAACTCTGAAGTGGTAACAAGTCGCTGGCCACGCCCCAAAGGTGGATGTCCGTTAGTTGTAACATAGAGTCTAGCCATGAAGTATTTATCTCATTTTCCTGGCGATTGAGTAGCCACGTTGCATGTTCAATTAATTCACGTGCTTCAACCCAATTGCCTTGGTTGCCGAAAGTTTCAATGCGCCTTATCAAGAATGGAAACTGACTTGGCGAATACAAACCTTCACTAAACCGAACAATTTGTATGGCCTGATCGAGAACTTCAAGGGCCTCATTAAAAAATTGAGCATCTATTAATTGCTGGCTGAACTGCTCTAGTGGCTCAAGCATACGAGGATCGAGCCGGCCATAGTCTAGCTGGAGATTAAGTACTTCGGATCGAATTTCTTCTAACGGCGGTCTAACCTCATCGCTGGTGAGTCGCTGCGCAACCGCTAGGCTAATCGGCAGCGTTACCAGACACACCACTCTGATTATTGACAGGAAGATTCGCATACTTATCCAATCGGCCCTACGGGACCTATTATGAGCACCTTTGAATAACGCAAAGGTAGTTAGAACAGCTGACATGTCACACCGATACGAAGTTTGTAACCTATCAGAATATCTAGTTTTAGCATAATCCATCGGATCAAAAAACCTGTTTCTGGTCCTGATGAATAACTGCCTGCGCTACTTGACCCGCTTCATGTATATAATAGAAATTGATTTTCGAAGGAAGGAATTAAAGGTATGTCACAAGACAACAAACCGCTGGTGGTGGAAACTGAGTTTCCCGTGCGCTATGCGGAAACAGATGCGATGGGAGTGGTTCACCATGCTAACTATCTGGTCTACTTTGAAGTGGGTCGATGTCAATTAATGCGAGATATGGGAAGCGATTATGCCCACATTGAAGGAGATGGTTACCAGCTACCTGTTACTGAGCTGAAAGTCCGCTTTGTCGGAAGTCTATGCTTTGGAGATCGAGTCAAAATACGTACCTGGATGGAAGAAAACCGGAGTCGCCGATTAACCTTTGCTTACGAGGTTATTCACCCCGAGACCGAGGCCATTCTCGTTTCCGGATTTACCAGTCACGTGTGGACTGACAAGAAAGGGAATGTGACTCGAGTCCCTGAATTTTGGAGCAGCCTTTTCAACAAAATCACCTAACGTATATTATACGGCTCATTCTTCATCCGTCGAATTCAAAGGCCCTATGATTTCAACTCCTGCACTTTATCGTATAGATAAAGCGTCAATTGGTTTCGTCCACCCTGCTCTCTTAACACTTCCCAACTTAGAGGTTGACCAATCTCGACGCGCACGGTCCGACCAAACTTATTGAGTGCTTCATTAACCAGTAGCGCCGATCGCAATGGCTCTGCTATGTGCGATGCGACATGGAACCTCCGACTATTCCTGCCGTGAAAATAAAACGGCACTACCGTTGCTTCAGCGTCCCGGATAATCTTAGCTGCAAAAGTTGTCCAAGAAGCGTCCTGGACTTTACCAAAGCCAAACTTGTTCGCAGTGGATACCATTCCCGAAGGAAATATGAGCACCGGTATATCCTTCGAAAGAAATTCCAGAGCCAATTGTTTAGAACGAATATTGGTCTTGAGTGCCTCTCTAGTTTCCTGGAAGTCGATTGGTAGAAAATACGGAGCGAGCTGCTTATCCTGACAAAGTAAGGCATGCAACATGATACGCAGATCCCCCCTGGCCTTTATTGCAAGATCACACAACACAACACCATCCACCACACCGAAAGGATGATTTGCCACGAACATTAATGGGCCTTCCTTTGGGATTGCATCAAGCTTTCTTCTATCGAACTCGATTTTTATGCTGGCTTCTTTCAATGCTTCTTCGAAAAAGGAAAAAATATTAAATTCCTTTTCTTTTAATCGATAGTAGATCTTTTCGATCTTGTTCCGGCCCAGAAGCACTTCCAATGAAGAGATCAATTGTCGGATAAGCCAGGGATCTTCCGGATTTGAGTAAGAAATTCGCGGCGGTTCGCGCAGGTAAGCAAAAAACTGTGGATCTAGCTCAGGCAGGCTCATCGGCAAATTACTTTAATTGTAGAAAACGACTGCTCCGTGGCTCCTGGCATTACTCCCGGCATTTCGATAAAGCACAAATGTTCTTAACTCGAAATTTGGTGGCCAACCTAGTCAATGTATCACGCGAAGTTTAAGATTCAAACGCAAATTGTGGCACTTAACTTATGACAACGGCCTTTTTAATCTTGCCGCCTAACAAGAACAATACCAGGCCCAGTGCTCCGGCGGCGGCGGCCACAGCATAAGGTCTCGCGTACAAATTATTGCTAGAAGCATATACGAATCCCAGAAGCGCTGGTCCGACGGCTGTGCCGCATGAAGACATTAAATTACTGAAGGAAAAAATACGGGCATAATCCCTCACACCAAAAGCCTCTGCTATTAAAAGCGGCTGAAGCATTAGTAAATTTCCTACTGAGGTGCCAAAAAGAGCGAGTCCGACATACAGACTGATGACATTAAACCCTCCCGAAAGCAAACTAAGTGAACTCGCCTGTAATACCATCATGATAATAGAAAAGAGACGGATGGAAACCCGATCAACCAGCCAGCCACCTATTAATCTGCCGACTATGCTGGCAATTGGTAAAATTGCAATTGCCAAAACTGTTTGCGCTTCAGTTAAGACTTCGCGAGCAAGCCCATACTGGTGAGCGATACCGCCCACCTGAGCCATCATTAGGAAAATGTATGCAAGACTGACCCCCCAAAAAAATCTGCTGGCGCTAGCCTGTTTGAGGGTTATATTTTCCTCTAGGTTTGCTTCATAATCTGTGCCAGGTGTCACTGTTTGCATTATTGCCCCTTCTCCTTGAGGAGCTATTTCTTTTAAATTTGGTTCGTCAATGTCCCCATCGATATTTAATCCCATTGATTCAGGGTCTGAGCGCAACCATATCCAGGTTACCGGTACAATACCTATGATATAGAAGGCTCCTATTATAGGAGCAGCAAGGGTAAATCCGAGCGAACCCACTAAAAACGCAGTTACAGGAGTTAGAATTACCCCTCCTAAAGATAGGCCCGTGGAGGCTATCGCTAGCGCCATCGCTCTTTTGCGGTGGAACCACCTAGTAACCAAAGTCGTTGCAGGTATCAAGGAACTTGAAGAAAATCCGGTGCCAAAAAACGCATAGACTAGGAAGAGTTGCCAGATGGTGCTCACGTAGGCCAACAACAACAATGAGATAAAACAAATAATCGCTCCAACACTTATACAGATTCGCGGATCGTACTCCTCTATCCATTTTGCTACCCACAACCCGGTAATTCCGCTGCTAAAAAAGAAAATAGAAACAGCTGTCGAGGCGGTACTAACATTAAAGGCCGGTTGAGTAGCCAGCGCGTTGAGGTAAATTGCATGATTATAGAAACTTAAGCCACTGGTGAAAGTAAGCACCGTCAAAATTGCAGCAACAATCTTCCATCCATAGTACATTTGCTTAGCATTAGAATCGTTCATTTTCTCCATGACCCAACCAGGTGTTAATACTTCGTAAAAACTAAGCAGCCCCGAAATCAATCCCCTAATCAGGAGCTATAATTGTTGACCTAGCACAACTCGTGTTCAAAACACATATGCTAATTAAAGAATGGCTTCTTTCGTTAAAGAGCTAAAAGAAGAGATTTGTAACAATTTGTAAAAAAACAAAGACCTATGGACACGTTTCCACTTGCTTCGCGACTAGACGCGGGCGAAATTGGCGTTTATGCTAACGTCACTGATAGATAATATCCAACTACGCTAAAAATCTGTTCCTGGGCAGACCCAAAAGGATATCTGGTTTGCCGTGTAAAAAAATGGTTAATTAGGCCTGTTAAATTGGAGAAATACCTAATGAGAATCCAAACCAAACTTCTCGCTGTGGTCCTTATAGGACTAGTCCCTTTCGCTACTTCACTAGTTCAGGCGCAGTCCAGCGAAAACAATCGCTTCCTCAGCCTTTCTCCCCCTGAGGGGCTGCCAATTATCCCTGTAATGGAGGGATGGATAGCCAACCCTGATGGCACCACCAGCATTTCCTTCGGGATCATAAACCGAAACGACGAAGCGATGGACATTCCGGTAGGTGAGAATAATTTTATCGAGCCTGCTAGGTACGACGGTATACAACTCACACACTTCGCCGCAGGACGAACCGTCGGTGCCTTCGCTGTAACTATTCCTGCATCGGAAACTGATATTGACGTGGTTTGGTCCATCAAAACCGGTGATAGCGACCCATTGACAGTCCCCGGTCGTCGCGGAGCTTCCGCTTATGAGCTGGATTTCATCCTACCGAGGCCCCAAGGCGCTCTGCAACCTTTGGTGGGCATTGGAGAAGATGGCTCACAGGCAGCCGGTTTATACGCCGTTCTAGAAGAGTATCCTCGTAATCCTGTTGGAGTCGGCCAACAAGTGCTTCTCACCATCAACGCTACTGACCCCGCATTGCGTGATCCTGAAGATCCCCGTTTCACCGAAGCACTCGCTATGGGTGTTGCCTTCGCTAAATACCAAGGTCCCGGTGAAGTCGAATTCACCATGCATCCAGACAACGAATCTGACCAGGAGAATCCCTATGCAGAGGACGATCCGCGCTCTCGCTTTTTCCGACCACCGGGCCCGAATGAGCTAGAGATTACCGGGCCCTCTGGAATAGGTCAGGTTTATGCGAGTTTCTCCGAACCTGGTGAATACATCATATGGACCAAGGTCGACATTCATAAAGCCCCTGACAGCTCAAATGGCGACCAGTGCTGCTGGACAAACGTCTATCAGCGGGTAAGAGTCCAGTAACCAGAAAAATAATTCTTTCGGCTGGTCTGGCATGTCCAATCGAGGCCCTTTTGAGAGATTTTGTAGAAATTTTTGACATTCTAGACAAAAGTGCCGAAAACTGGGCTTTCTCAGACCTTGGGTTGTTGCAATTTGTTGCAAACCGGAGCCAAAAATCAAACTTATACATGGACATTTAGAGCGTACAGAATTATTATTTTCACCCAGTGAAATACTAGGAAGTCTCTACTTGAAAAGGAGAAGACCATGAAAACAGTGCGTAACCTAGTTACGTTGATGTGTGGCGCATCAGCACTGGCCCTGAGCCTAGGTACACAAGCCCAGGACCATGAAGTCACCTATAACGGTGAAGTCGCCAGACTCATCAACGAGAACTGCGTAGTTTG
>PARV01000007.1 GCA_002712055.1 Gammaproteobacteria bacterium
CTGTAGTTTCGATAGCTGGTTCACTACCAGATCGATTGGCTTCCTGCTGGCGTTCGCATCCAGCGAGGAAAATAATGCTGCTTGCAGTGAAGAGTGTCACCAGTCTTTGGTGGGCTGTTGTTCTTTTTCGCCTTGACATACCTAGAACTCCGTAATTCGCTGAGAACCCGATTCTAACCAATATTTACCCTCTTAAAAAAGTGCTTATGCTCGCAGAAGCCCTAACATATTGAAAATTTGGGCGGATCGGCATAGTCTCTGACCAAGAGTTTGGCCCTTTCTGGGCAAAAGACTACGATAACCGATTGGTGCCGTTGATAAAATAGGTTTTCTTATGAGATTGATCCAAATACTTGACACCGCTTTTGTAGGTAGGTTGTTTCCGTCTAAAGAGGTAAAAAGACATGCCCCTTAATCCTTATCTTACGCGCAGAAAATGTTTGACAGCACTTGCAACCATGGCTGCTCTTCCTTATCCAAATCTTTTTGGGGCAGCTGAAAATAAGATGCGGGGGGCTTTAATGATCCTCAGTACCCCTTACTCTCTCGCGAACGAGGTGGATTACCAAGACCTGGCCAGAGAAGTCGATTTTTGTGGGCGTTGCGGTGTGCAAGGACTGGTTTGGCCGCAAAACTCGAGCGAGCAACGCTATCTTAGCANGGAGGAGCGTATNCGGGGTTTCGAGATTCTTGCGGAAAGCAATAAAGGNACGGGCATGGCATTAGTGCTAGGAGTNCAAGCAGATGACACAGCCGGCATGCTGGAATATGCNCGTATTGCCGAATCACTGGAACCTGATGGCATGATCGCGATACCGCCCACTTCAGCTAATTCTTTAGATGACATTTATGCTTACTATGCAGCTTTATGNGAAATTACTGATCGGCCAATATTTGTGCAGACCAGCGGTGGGCCNAATATCGAGCTGACTATAGACTTCTTGGTCAAGTTAGCCAGTGATATGCCTCAGTGTGGTTATATCAAGGAAGAATATGGCAGGGTGCATGAACGCATGTTAGCTCTNCAGAAATACCAACCGGATCCTATCAGAAGTGTGTTTGGGGCTACTTTGGGTAGGGGTTGGCTTTATGAGATGAGGATAGGTACTGACGGGGTAATGACTGGTGGAGCAATGTATGCTGATGTTTACGCGAAGCTGTGGGAATTAAATCAATTGGGCAGGGAAGAGGAGNTACGAGATTGCTATAGCCGACTCTTACTAATTCAAAATCTAGATAATCTGATACCGGGTGTAAGNCTTTATGTAATGAAGAAGCGAGGAGTATTTAAAACGACGGCTTCACGTCGGGGAAACTATAGTTTCTCTTCGGAACANATCGAGGAAATCGAATATCGCTTTGAAGCGCTGAAACCTTACTTGATTACTTGAATCACTAGTCCGCTCNAATTCCAACCAACCTAGCCCGGAGTTTTGGGTAGCTACTTTTTTCGGATATAAAGATTGATAGGAAATTGGTAGTGAATACAGGGTCGGTGAGCGAACCAATGAGTTCATCATTTTTGTAGAATTCGCTGGAAAGGTCAGAACTCACTTTTAGGACTAGGACATCTCCCCGCTTCACATCTGACCAAATAGAGCTCAAGATTTCTAGCCATTGTTCACTTTGCTCACCAAAAAGAGATTGTTTCTGCCACTCTCGACGAGTCCAATCGATGAGGGTCGNCGTCGTAATACGCCGCCGATAAGTGAGTTCGAGNGCTATTCCCGGTTCTATGCCACGAAATTCGCCATCGATCGAGTAAAGAGTACTATCGTAAATAGTCCAGAATAACACCCTCAGTGTAGCGGTACCGACCTGATCAAGTTCTTTTACTGGATCAGCAGTTACTAACCCGGCAAGGCAAATACCGAATATTACTCCGCTAAATCGTTTCATTTTCTTTTACCATTGGGCTCTCAGCAAAATAAAACAACAAAGGTAAACAAATTGCCCAAGTAACACTCATTGCTATAATTGTCATTACATACGATCCATCAAATACAACGGCTCCTAACCTTTCTCCTATTGTATAGTTCAGTGGTAAGGCTATGGCACCAGTTGTTACCACTGCTAGTTTATTACGACCAATAAATAGCAGTGAATGGCAGAGAGTTGTGGAAAAAGCGATCCACAGAAAAACCAGCCACAAAGGCACCAGCAGCATAGTTTCTTCGAATTGGAATATACCCAATGCAGTGAGTATTGAGTCAATGCTAATACCGATGCAAACAGGAAATGCTATTTGATTGAATTTCACTTCTTTTTGGCAGACAAGTAACGTAGCGTAGCCGAGAATCAGAGGGGCGCATAACCAGATGAGATCGTTTCGACCAATTACGCACCCGAACCAGACTATGTTAAAGGCGATCAGATTGAACGGCTTGGATATTAATAACTTCATGAAAATCGTTCTAATGAATTACTGAGCTCTACGGAGACCTGTGGGGCGCTTTGCTGGTCAGTAATTGAGCTGCACTTATTCTTTTTTCTCGGAATCCGCCTTCACAATATCCCAGATAATAAGACCAGAGATTGCAAAATCTATCATCGTATCCGAGAGCTTTGACGTAATTTTCATTGGATTGAAATGTTTGACTCCAATGGGCTAGAGTTTGGGCATAGTCTAATCCGATATCAAGCATGTCGCGAATCACCAACTCGGTTTTCTTCGACAAGATTTTGCTTATCAGTGCCAACGAGGGAAGATAACCACCTGGGAAGATGTGTTTTTGAATAAAATCCTCGTTTCTGTTATATACGCCTAATCGTTGGTCTGCAATGGTAATTGTTTGCAGCATAAACAGGCCGTTTGGTTTTAATAGGCTGTTTAATTTCTTAAAGTAGCTACTCAAAAATTGACGGCCGACCGCTTCAATCATTTCCACAGAAACTATTTTGTCGTAGTGTCCATCCAATAATCGATAGTCCTTATTGAGTAGNGTAATGCGTTCATCTAAGCCTAAATCGGTAATCGTTTTCTCTGCGTAATTGAATTGCTCGTCGGAGATTGTGGTGGTGGTTACTCTGCAGCCGTAGTGCTGGGCTGCAAATACAGCTAGACCGCCCCAGCCGCTTCCTACTTCCAGCAGATGGTCCTTCTCAGAGAGCTGTAATTTCTCACATATCCGAGTCAGNTTGGTTGTTTGGGCTTCTGCTAAAGTTTCTGTGGAGGTTTTGAANACTGCTGACGAGTATTGCATGCGCTCATCGAGAAAAGCCTGGTACAAATCATTACCTAGATCGTAGTGAGCCAGTATGTTGCGTTTGGCTTGCTTCCTGGTGTTCATCCTAGTTGCTTGCCGCAACAAACGAAATGGTTTTAGCATCCAGCCAAAGCGACTGTCCCAATGATCCATCATGTCGAGATTGCGGCAAAAAAACCGGGTTACTTGGATAAGATTCGGAGATGTCCACCAGCCATCTACGAAGGCTTCGCCGGCGGCGTCACTTCCCCCGAGCAACGCGCGACCATAACATCTCGTGTCCAACACATTTACTTCAGCATGAAGAGAATCCCTTTTGCTACCTACTTCTGCAATGATGCGACCTTTTTCTTTNAATAAAAAATGTCCCTCTTTAGCANTTTTTAGNATTTGAACNAGAATGTGCCGGGATATCAACACAGATTTTGGGACAGAGGTTGTCGCNTCCCCATTTATAGCTAATTGCTTGTNNTTCATATGTTGCCTTTTTTTANCTTAATTCTNTTTTTATGCGGATGCTTGAAAAACGGCGTTTGTTTTAGAAACAGCTTGACCGCTTGCCAGTAAATACCAAATAAGATACTCGCTGTTTGTATTGGAGTTTTTAACAATACGCGCATTAATTCTTTTTGGTTTAGTTGAAGCCTGCTTAAATTCAATGAGGCTTCGAACACTTTTTTGGTGGGAACCTTTTTATCATAGCTTTCTACGTGTACCACACAATGTTTCTGGCCTTCCACAGGNGGTACTACTCGCCAGTGATATTCTTGACCCATTGGGTTNAAGGGAGACACATGAAACTGCTTGGCATGAGGCTGAATATTNTGCAGGTCTAGAAGATAGTAGTGGCGTTCATTCCAAGGGGTATTGCTCACCTCAGCGAGCATGTATCTAAAGTCCCTTGCTTGTTTTAGAAAATAAAGATTGAGAGGGCTAAAATAGATGCCGAAATATCTTAGCTGTACCAGCATATAGATTTCGCCATTTATACCTTTGGTGTCCTCATTCAATAAATCCGCGATTTTTTCTTTTATTGCTGTTTTTAGATTTGACCTCTGATCCCCTATATAGTCGGCTCTCCTGAACCTCCCCCAGCTGAAAATACTCGAACCAAGTTGCCAGAAAGCATTAAGAACTCTAGGGATTTCGTCGATTTTGAGTAAAAACATAAAAAGGGGGTTGTTGAATTCATGAGTAGTTGGCGAAAATCGGCGGTGAGTTACATTTCCTTTGTAAATAGCACTATTGAAAGAATCAGGGCGAGTAGGTTGTTTGCTCATAGTGATAAACCAAATCGATTGCATACGTCGAGCGCACTCCGTACTCCGTCTTCATGAAATCCGTTGTACCAGTATGCTCCACAAAAATGTATGCGATCCTTTCCACATATTTCGTGACGCCTCGACTGAGCGGTCATTGAATTCATTGAATAAACGGGATGAGCATAACTAAATTCCCGTAGTATTTTCTTTTTGGCAATCTTGTGGCTAGCGTTCAATGACACTAGAAAAGGAGAAGTGCTCTTGATACCTTGCAGGATGTTCATGCAGTAAGTGACTAGCGGTGGGTCCGAGGTATTACCATCATTGACAAGGTAGTTCCAGCTTGCCCATGCTAAAGGTTTTCGAGGCATAAAAGAGCAATCGGAGTGCAGGATTACTTCATTATCTTGGTACTGTATTCCTCCTAGAATGCTTCGTTCTTCCGGCGTCGGGTTTTCAATAAGGGCTAGCGCCTGGTTGCTATGACAAGCTACTACAACTTGGTCAAAACGTTCGTTATTTCCCTGGTACGTAATGTCAATCGAACTACCTTTTCGATTTATTTTTTCGACGGGTGTGTTTAGCAGTATTTTATCGTGAAATGGCTCTGTCATCGGCTTAATATAGGCTTGTGAGCCGCCGGCCAACACATACCACTGGGGACGGTTTTTTATATCCAATAAGCCATGATTAAGGAAAAATTTTAGGAAGAAGCGCAAGGGGAACTCGCCCGCCTGTTTTAAACTGCAGGTCCAGATCGCTGCCACCATAGGCAACAAATAGTTGTTTCGGAACATTATCCCTAGATCTTGTTCAGCCACGAATTCATCTAGTGTTATCTCCCCAACGGCTTCACTTTCTATGGCAGCCTTGCTGGCTTTGTTGAAACGTAAGATATCTCTTACAAAGTTGATGAACTGTGGGCGAATTACGTTCATCCTTTGGGCAAAAAGCGTGTTCAGATTATGGCCGTTGTATTCAAGGTTGCGTGTATCGTTTCGCACGCTGAAGCTCATTTCTGAGGTTTTAAGCTTAATTCCTAGTTTGTCCATAAACTTAATAAAATTGGGATAATTTCTATCGTTACAAACGATAAATCCGGTATCGATATAGTTGGTTTGACTAGCACAAGTCACCGGTACGGTACGGGTATGGCCACCAACATAATCGTTAGCTTCGAATACCGTGATCTCATGTTGTTTGCTTAACAGATACGCTGAGGTGAGACCCGAGATACCGGTTCCGATGATGGCAATACGTTGTGCTTGCATAATCTTGAATTTATTCCGATTTCAAATTTCTTTCGTCGAATTTTTATGCGACGGTTCGGGGAAGTAACTTTTGCTGCAGGCCTATAGGAAGCTTGCCAGCGGTTTTTGAAATAGAGGTAAATATCCTTGGGAAAAGCATTTTCTCTTTTTGTATTTCGAAGCTAGGGAAAATCGATTTATAAGCTAGGTGATTACTCGTGGAACCTCTCGCGGTAATGAGTGTATTCATTGCCCTAATCTTTGCTTGACGTTGTTTAAAATTCGGCCAATCAAAGGAAGGTGCTCGTAAACCATAGCTCCCATATCGAAGTAGTCTCTTTGGTAATAAATTTTCCCGTTGCGAGTTTTCAGGTAGCTTGCTCCCTCAACCCGAATCGTCTCACCCGATTTCAGTTTCGGATGGTTAACAAACATGGTCCAAGACATAAATATATCGGTGCTGTTCGAAATCGTCTGGTGGAATTTGAAGCTGCAGTCTTCAAGATTAGCAAACACTTTAGCAAAATAATCGAGCAGGGCCTCCTTTCCTTGCATAGCATGGGTAGGGTCTTCGAAGTACACATCAGCAGTATAAAGTGAGTCTACATTATCCAGATTGTCACGACCGCATGTCTGATAAGCGTTCATCACACGTTTTGCGAGGTGTTCCACGCTGATAAAGTTTGACGCAGAATTAAATCCCGGGGTTGGTGTCATAGCACAGAAGCCTGAAATTACTCACTTCCAATGTATTACGTCTTCTGATAGCGTCTGGATCACTCTCCCAGNAANNAGNNGTGAACNAAATGNTGAATGCTGACGTANCNTNNATANATGCACAATTTATGCNNCACAGAGAATGGCCCTAGCATGGTTTCTGTTGCTCTTAGTAAGTCTCTAGGTGCTAGTGCTCGAGAGACAAACCACGCCAATGGCGTTGATTCTGATAGCAGCGAATCTTTATTAATGGCAGTGGGTAATTGGCAAGACATAGCAGCATACAACAAATTGTTTAGTCGATTTGCGAGTAAAATATTTGCAATGGGAATCAAGCTGACGGGTAACGAACAACTTGCAAATGACCTAGTGCAGGAAGCTATGCTGTCCGTATGGCAGAAAGCACCTCTCTTTGATTTAGATCGTGGCTCAGCCAAAAGTTGGATTTTTACTCTTTCTAGGAACCGGTGCTTTGATCTCTTAAGAAAGTTGAAGCGACAGCCTAGTTGCGTCAGTGCAGATGATATTTGGCCACAACACGAAGAGAATACAGCTCTAGACAGGGAAGAAACTGCTTCATTGGTAACACAAATTGCACAAATTGAAAAATACTGCGTGCAACTACCAGAAGAGCAGCAGGCCGTTATAAAACAGATTTATATTTTTGATAGAACTCATGAAGAAGCAGCGGAAGCTCTGAAGATTCCGTTGGGAACGCTGAAATCGAGATTGCGATTGGGTNTGGGAAAATTGCGACAACTTATCGGAGTTGAACAATGAATACTGAAATAAATTTCCATCCAAATGAAAAGCTTTTGGATAGCTTTGCTCAGGGGAGGCTCCCAGCTGGAATGAGCATAGCTATTTCGGCACATGTCGAGTTATGNAATAGCTGCAAGGAGAATACCAGTGTTGCAGAAGTCAAAGCCGGCGTTGCTTGGCTTGAGACTCCTGAGAGTAAATCTAGTAGTGAATTTGACCACTTGGTTGCAGACATAGTGAAACAGCCACAGCAAAAAAATATTGTGGTCGAACCCTCTTCTGTTAACGAGATACACATGCTTGATCACAGTGTAAAGTTGCCTAAGGCGCTAGCCAAAGTTGCTTCTGAAGGTCTTGTTTGGAAGAAGCTTACCGGGGGAATCAATCGTGCGGAATTGTTGCTAGATGATGAAACGCAATGTGAGTTCGTGTATATGAAGCCGGGTAGCCANGTACCTATGCACAAGCATCAAGGGAATGAGTTTACGTTAGTAATTGATGGTAGTTTCTTTGATGAACTTGGTTGCTACAAGTCTTCGGATTTCGTTGTCCGTAACAAAGACCAAATACATGAGCCTGCTAGCGAAGAAGGTTGTCTCTGTTTTGCAGTGCTGGATAGTCCCGTAACGTTCACTCGTGGTATGGCTCGGTTGCTTAATCCAATCAATCGTTACAAATTTCGAAAAGCAACTGCGAAAAAAGCTGAATAAATTATCGGTTTAGATTCTCCTAAGAAACTGATGCGGCTTTAATACAGNCCTACCTGTGCCCAATCTTGTAGGATCTTATAAAACTCTTTTTTGGTTCTGGGTCACATTTGTGTTGGTCCGTAAGATGCGCCAAACCTTCTTGGGTTTCTGCTGCTGCTTCCTCATATAATTAATGCTAGGCTATCTGGCATGCCAAATGATCATGATCACACTGAGCCGCCTCCTGATATCGAACTCAGGGTAAAAGCCCTCGAGAGTTTGCTGGTGGATAAGGGTTTAGTCATTCCGGACACCCTTAATAAAATAATTGATACCTATGAGCATAGAATCGGTCCTCGAAACGGTGCGCATGTTATAGCTATGGCCTGGACTGATCTTGAATTTAAGAAAACNCTCTTGNACGATCCTACTGCGGCGNCCGCAGAGCTTGGGTATGTGGGGCGCCAAGGCGAACATTTACAGGTAGTGGANAATACGCTTGACGAGCATAATCTAGTCGTCTGCACACTGTGCTCCTGCTATCCGTGGACTCTTCTCGGGTTACCACCTGTGTGGTACAAGTCAGCTCCCTATCGCTCTCGGGCAGTTAGCGANCCCCGTTCTGTACTGAGNGAGTTTGGAACTGAGCTCGATGATACTGTGAAGATACGTGTTTGGGATTCCACTTCTGAAATACGCTACTTGGTATTGCCAATGCGACCTCCAGAAACGAAAAATTGGACGGTAGAACAACTCCAGGGACTTGTAACTCGTAATTCAATGATNGGTGTCGAGCAAGTGAAAATTCCAGATGGAGATAATTGATGTACGGAGCACACGATCTTGGTGGTAAAGACGGGTTAGGCTTTATTGATCCAGAGCCGGAAAACGAAGAACCGGTTTTCCACGCGGATTGGGAACGGAGAATCTTCGGACTGACTATAGCGGCTGGCATGTTGGGAAGATGGAATATTGATGAATCCCGTTATGCTAGGGAACGACAGCATCCTGTTGATTACCTCACTCATTCCTATTACGAAAACTGGNTGGTAGGGTTAATGAAGTTGTTGGTTGAGAAAGATCTGATTAGTGAAGAAGAACTGCATACTTTTTGTGTAGGCCTATCNGCCAGTACAGGACATAAATTCAGAGTACCTACACCACAGGATGCAGAAAAAATATTATCATCAGGAGGTCCCACTTTGTTGGAGTCTNCANAGCCTCCGGTCTTCTCANTTGGTGATCGCATAAGGGTTCGNAAAAANCATACTGTTGGTCACAGCCGCGCTCCGGGCTACGTCCAGGGATCCGCTGGTACGATCTATAGATGCTCTGGTTGTCACATTTTTCCCGATTCAAATGCAAAGGGGAAAAAAGAGGGACAATATCTTTATACCGTATGTTTCACCGCCGAATCTTTATGGGGTAGACCGGCCAGCAATTCAGAAGTACTGATCGATCTCTGGGAACCCTATCTCGAGGCAGCAAACTGATGAAGCAGCGGTTTCTGCAGCAGCCAAGTGATCCTGGGGGGCCTGTATTCAATGCGCCTTGGGAAGCCCAGGCTTTTAGTTTGGTTTTAGCCCTTCATGAGCAAGGCTTATTTACGTGGGAAGAATGGGCCAGTCAGCTCAGTGGGGCGATTCGCGAGGCTCAGATGTCCGGCGANGNTGATCTAGGAAGCACTTATTATCGGCACTGGTTACAGGCTCTCGAAAAGTTGGTTACGCTAAAAGGATTATCTGATTNCCAAGAGATTGAGGAAAGAACGGCCAAATGGCGCTGGACTTACCTTAATACGCCGCATGGCAAGCCGATAGAGTTAAACACCAATTANGGATAAAAATAGCGATTATTCNCAATTCGTTATTACTTGGCCTGCGCAGTGTTNTTTTGGTCTATGATTTTTGGCTATTGCTTAGATGGATACCAATTACTTCTACGATACGCGATTCCACTTCCCTCGAGTTCCTTTTCGAACAGATCAAGGCTCTGGGAAACATTTATCCCTCCTGGTAGTTCCGGTCCTGTAAAATTCGGATTGTCCAGGCGCCGTGCCCAGCCCTGATCGTAGTGGTAGGTATAGACAACATCAGGATCAAGTATCTTCGTACACTCGGCCGCAGCTGATGGAGTCATTCGACCGCGAGGGATATTCATAGGCATGAAAGCAACGTCTATTCCACCAAGGGCCTTCACTTCGTCAACACATTCCGTTACTCCCGCAAAAAATAGNCGCTTTCCTCCAAGAGTCACAACGTAACCATTAGCGTCTCCTTTTGGGTGTTCGGGTGCGCCAGGAATGATATCGTATGCTGCTACAGCTTCAATTGTGACACCTGATGCATTTATAGTGTCACCGTTAGCCATAACGATACCGTCAGGGATTTGTGGTAAGCCATTTGTTGCAATGACGACACTCGTATTGCTTCGGCTAAGTTTCTCGATAGCTCCCAAGTCCAGATGATGGCCTGGATTATCTGTGACCAAAATTAAATGGGCAGGCTTAGCATTACTCAAACCGACAATATCCCAGGGATCTATCTGTACAATGGTGTCCAGGTATTCTATCTGCACGCTCGAATGAACCAGTGGCGTAATTAAAATTTCTCCTTGTTCGGCTGCAAAGGTATCGGCAATAGCCGGTGTTACCAAGGACCAGTAAACGGTGAAACTGGCGAGTAAGGCTCGGGAAATAGTTCTGAAAGCAGCGTTAATAGTATTTAGAGAAGAGTACATATGATTCCCCCGCCTATCGGGTTTTATAAGGATTGGTTGGCCAGTATAAGCTGTTAGTTTTTCGCTGGCGAATAGACAGCGTGAAATTATAATATTTCCGCCGCCAGGCCTCTGGTTTTGAGCTTTTCTCAATTCCCCTCAACCCGATCCAAATAGGCTTGCACCTGACATCCAGAGGCAGATATAGTGGGACTTGGTATGAACTAATTAATATTTGCAGCGAATGAGGAGCTACCCCATGCGCGACAAGACAAAACAGGGCAAAAATCCAGGAGTGAGTTCGGAACAATGCTCTGACGTGAAATATTTTACCCCTGAATCACAATCCAGGCGCGACTTTCTGGAAGGCACAGGCGCTACAGTGGTAGCCGGTGCAGCGGTGACGGCACTTGGTATTCCGGCAGCCACTGCCCAGCAAACAGGCNCNCCTGAGGCCAGAACNGNTATTAGCCTGATAGTAAATGGTACCCGNCAGAGTGTTGAGGTGGAGGATCGCTGGACCCTTGCTGANTTACTNCGTGATGANCTGGACCTGACAGGNACTAAGATTGGTTGTAATCGCAGCGAGTGTGGAGCGTGTACTGTCCTGATGAACGGTCAGCCAGTGTACTCCTGCAGTCAATTGGCAGTTTGGGCGGATGGAGCGANTGTTCAGACGGTGGAAGGTCTCGCCCAGAACGGGCAGTTGTCCCCGGTCCAGCTGGCTTTTGTTGAAAATAATGGACCTCAATGCGGGTTTTGCACACCAGGCCAACTGATGACCGCTACGGCTCTCCTCAACAACAATGCCAGTCCGAATCCCGAAGAGGTAAGAGAGGCACTGGTGGGAAATCTGTGCCGATGTTCTAACTACAATGCTATCGTAGAGGCAGTGGTAGCGGCAGGTGAAGGTGATAGCCAGGGAGGTGTCGCATGACAGACGCTACGCGCGAAGGTCTCGAGCCACTGGCGACCATAGGCAACAACACAAACCGTATAGATGCTGTTGAAAGGGTCACGGGCGAGGCCAAGTTCACCCGGGATTGGAAATTGCCCGGTATGTTATATGGACGTGTTCTTCGTAGTCCTCATCCACATGCTCGCATAGTAAGTATCGATACCAGNGCGGCAGCTAGCCTCCCTGGTGTGCGGGCCATTATTACTAATGAAGATGCCCAGGTGGTTTGGGGAGCAGGTTCCGTTAACGGCGGCAGGCAATACAATGACCCCACCAAGGACGCCACGTTGCACCGCCGTTATATCTTTAATAATCCGGTTCGATTTGTAGGCGATTCAGTAGCCGCCGTTGCTGCAACGAATCGCCATATTGCTGAAGAAGCCTTGACTCTTATCGAAGTTGAGTATGAAGAGTTACCTTTTGTGTTGGAACCCGAAGCGGCTCTGGAAGATGATGCTCCTCAAATCTGGCCAGAGGGTAATTTATGCCCGGATTTCGGTGGAAATATAGCGCCTATGATTTCCAATATAGGAGATGTTGAGACAGGTTTTACCGAGGCTGATCAGATATTTGAGGAAAGGTACGAGACAGGATTTATTCACAACGCGCAGATGGAACCTCGCTGTTCATTAGCGAGCTGGGAAGGCGATAAGCTTACCCTCTACACTCCCTCACAGGGGATCTCTAACTGTCGTCATGACACAGCACGTGATCTTGGTCTAGAAGATCACCAGGTCCGTGTGATTGCTAAATACATGGGTGGTGGGTTTGGAAACAAAAATCAAAACCAGGACGCTGATCTTGTCGCAGCAACACTTTCCCGAAGATCAGGCACTCCTGTTATGTTGGAGTATTCGCGGCGTGAAGACTGGTTGGGTGTTCATGGACGCTGGCCCACCGTGCAGTATTACAAGGTTGGTGTGAAGGAGGATGGAACCCTCACAGCGATGCAGATGCGCGCCTATAGTGGAATGGGACCTTACCGCAAGAACTCGGGTGGTATCAGTGGAATGGATGCCTACGCCTGCCCCAATCGTTACAGAGAAATTAACCCGGTCTATACCAATCGCACGACGTCCGGAAATTTTCGAGCGCCTTCTGAGCCCCACGGCTTTTATGGTGTAGAAAGTATGATGGATGAGGTTGCTTACAAACTCGGTATAGATCCTGTCGAGTTCACCCTCAAGAACATGCGCCGGCCTACGGAAGATAGACCGTTTACTAATTATTCATTGGATGAGGTCATAGAAACCGGTGCTCAACAGTTTAATTGGCAGGCACGCCGACGCTTGACACCGGGTTCCGATGAGGGACCGATCAAGCGAGGCGCCGGATTCTCNTTCATGATGTTCCGGTCAGGACTCGGAACCAGCAGTGCCATCGTGCGAGTGAATGCAAATGAAGAATACACACTCTTTGTAGGCGTTACTGATATCGGGCCTGGCGCTAAGACGACAATGGGTATGATTGCGGCTGANGCGCTCGGGGTTCCTTTATCCCAGGTTGAAGTCGTATCCGGTGACACCGATCGTTGCCCCTATTCTGTTGGTGAGTCAGGCAGCCGAACTACGATCATGACGGGGGGTGCTGTTGTGCAGGCAGCGGAGAATCTCAAACAGCAAATTGTTTCCCGTGGGATGCCAACTGGTGGTGATGTGCTTATTGGCTCTGCCACTCCGATCCCGAGTACGGACGGGAAAACCCGTCAATGTTTCGGTGCCCACTTTGTCGAGGTAGAAGTGGACACACGTGTTGGTGCAACTCGAATTCTTAAGTACACGACGGTGCATGAATCTGGACGTATCATCAACCCGACTACAGCAAGGGATCAAATTCGAGGAGCCACCCTCCAAGGTATCGGCCAAGCNCTCCACGAAGACCTGCTCTATGATGATGCTACTGGTCAGCCGCTAACGCCGGGCTACTATCGGGCGCGACATTTGACTCATCTGGATATACCTGACATCGAGGTTCATTTCATCGAAGTGGATGATGGGTACGGTCCTTTTGGGGCCAAAACTGCTGGAGAAGCTGGCATCATTTTGGCNCCAGCAGCGGTTGCCAACGCCATCGCCAATGCTACAGGCAAACGTATGACTTCGTTGCCTATAACTAGAGACAAGATTCTGGGGGCAATGGCATGAAATCACTAATTAACATTAATGCTCGTTCTATTCCCGATGCCATTCAGGCAGCACAGCAAGCCATCGCGGACGGCAACCAGGTAGCTTTTTCTGGTGGTGGTACTGACCTTTTGCAGCAACTAAAAGATGGCACTGATCTTGCGAATGTAATCATTAGTCTCCGTAACGTCGAAGATACACGCACCATTGTTTCAAGTGGTGCCGATATATCGGTTGGTGGTTTGATCACACTGAATGAGTTGGCTGAAAATCCATTAATCATCTCCGGTCTAACGGCAGTAGCGCAGGCGGCTGCTAGTGTAGGTACACCGCAGATTCGTAACGTGGGTACTTTAGCGGGGAACATTACCCAGCGCCCCTGGTGCTGGTACTATCGCAATGGTTTCAACTGTTTCAAGGCCGGGGGTGATCAGTGTTTTTCCGTAAATGGAGAGAATGGTCAGCATGCTATTTTTGGTGGCGGACCTAGTTATATCGTTCATCCCTCCGATGTCGCTCCAGCGCTGGTTGCTTTTAATGCAGTGTTCACGGTATCAGGCCCAAACGGGAATCGTGAATTGACGTCGGAAGACTTCTTTGTATTGCCAATCACCAATCCTGAGCGTGAGAATTCACTAGAGGAGGGCGAACTGTTGACAGGAGTCAGAATTCCAGCAGTTTCGGCAAATACTGTCAGCACGTACTACAAAGTGATGGACCGTCAGGCATGGACTCATGCAGAAGTCGGAGTGGCCACTGTTATTCAGAGGAATGGAAATCAGGTTCAAAATGCCAGCATTGTTTTGGCTGGTGTTGCTCCAATTCCATGGCGTGTGCAGGCGGTTGAAGATTTTCTGGTTGGAAAACAAATTGGTGAAGCAGTGGCTCGTGAAGCTGGACAGTTAGCCGTCGAAGATGCTCAACCGTTGGCTAATAATGCTCATAAGTTGCCTATGACTGCTGCAGCCATCGAAAGGGCGGTATTGAGTTTGGCGGCAGGCTAATTGACTGGNCTCGTATGAATCGACGCGACTTTCTGTTATTTCGAACTGTTGACAGTAAAAACGTAGCAGATTTGTCCTGCGAGAAGCTTTTTATGTATTTTCAGGACATCAATGCGGGATTCCAAAATAGCCCTTCTGAAGAAGGCACTATAGACGACGCAGAGTGGTGGGCTGGAGAGCCTGCTCTGCTCACTAGTAAGGCAGATCCAGAACGTTTTTTTGCAAGCGTACTGGATGATCTTGCAGATATCGACTCTATTAAAGTCAAAGATATGGAATGGTTAGACCAGGGAGAATTTCGAGTTCGAGTTGAGACAATGTTAACAGCGTTTAAAGCGAAAGGGGGCGAGGTTGTCTACAAAGATCTCTAAGATTTCGAGAAATAAGTCTATCACTGAGAGTGTTATTTAATAATGAATCATCCGGCCACCTTGCGAGCTATTACGCTGATTTTCTCTAGCCTTATATTCCTGACTAGTTGCGATAGCACAGTACCTGAAGAAAGTGCCATGGNAGGAGGGGCTTCATCGGAGATTTCATCTTCATCAGCAACCATTGATGCACNAATTAAATCCCAAGTTGAATCAGCGATAGCCAATGCTGCTGATCTTCCTCCAGGATTCACTGTTGAGGTTAACGAAGGAATGGTTCTAATTAACGGATCGGTAGTCTGTGAGGGTTGCGGTGGGTTGCGAACGCCCGGTAATGTCGGCACTATCCAGCAGAGCCTTGGGGCTGTTGTGCGTGCTGTGCCAGGAGTTATGAGCGTTGAATTTTCTCTTAGCTATAGTGATTAGAGTATATAGCTAGTCTATAAAGACTTAAGAAATTCATTTCCGGAACTGAACTTTCTGTAAATTTAGAAGTCACTTCTAGCCGGTAAACGCATTACACACGGACTCCGAGAAAACCAAACTATTGGTTTAACCAAAATCCTAAGCGTTGAGAGAACTGCGATGCAGTCCCTGGGCAGCTAAAAAGCTACCCAGGCTGCATACATTTTAGAAGCTGGTAGTTATTCTTGCATACCAGAATTGAGAACCCCAAGTTCGATAAGAAGGATCGAAATCGTTGGCAAAACTATCTTGGAAGAAGGGAGGATCTTCATCAAGAATATTGTCAACACCNANGGTTATAACGGAGTTAAAGCGGTCAACGTTATACGACGCTTGAGCATCCAGATACCATGTCTGATCCAGTTTCGTTACAGTACCGCTGTCTTCTTTACCCCCGGTAGCGAGAGTCTTAGGAACGGTTGAAGCTACACCTTTAACCTCATCGTGATATTGAGCTGTCAAAGACGCCGATATATCGTTTCTGTTCCAGAAGAGCTGCAGGTTCCCTTTCACTTCCTTGAACTGGTCTCTTGAATTTCCGATTACGTAACCGTGGTAATGCTCAACCGCACCGTTCGCTTTAGTGACATCGAACTCATCAAGAAAGGCAAAATCAGCNACAGCTCTGAAATCTCCCCAAGAGGAGTCCCAATCATACGTCGCTGTAATTTCGTAGCCTGAAGTTTCTACACTGCCAATGTTGTTGGAGGTGTTACGGATGTCCTTGAAGTATCCAGTTGGTAGTCTTGTAAGTAGGTTACAATACGCCGGATTAGTTCCTTTGTAACAACCGTTAAGAATTAATTGAGACCCAATAGTCGAGATAGTGTTTTCGATTTCAATATCGTAGTAATCTAAATAGACAGTCAGATTCTCAATAGGATTCACGATAATGCCGAAGTTGTAACCCTCCGATTCCTCGGGCTGAGTATCAGGATTGCCTCCGACAGTTGTCCTAATTTGTGAATTAGGCTGCGTGAAACCATCAGGAACTCCTTGCGATTTACACACTCCTGTCTGAACGCCGCCTGCACCGCCGATGAAATCGGAAGCATTTCCTGACCATGGGCTTGCGTCACATGGATCTACAAGGTCCGGGTAGCTGTCATTATTACCGCTATAAAGGGCGCCTATTGAAGGAGCTCTAAATCCTTCAGAAAACGTTGCCCTGAAAGAGATAAGTTCGTTCGGTGAGAAAGTCACTCCAACTTTGGTGTTCGTTGTGCTACCAAAAGTTGAGTAATCTGAAGACCTGACAGCCGCGCTTAAATCCAAGTTATCAAGAACTGGAATCGCAAACTCAGCGTACCATTCATCTACATCAAAAGTACCGGACGTAGGACTCGCTGCATTTCCTGAAGATAAACCNGCAGCTATGAAGGCATCAGGTGAGAACATTCCTTGTTCGTCTCTGAACTCATATCCGAACGCTACCCCAATAGGTCCAGCCGGAAGCGATCCCAATTCTCCAACAATGTCGAACCCATAGCTTTTCATTTCGTTCCTGCCCACATCATGTGCTTGGAACGTTATGTAGTCGACCATTTCAGGAGTGATTGAACCTGAACCAGACCACAGACCATCGCCCATATAGGCGCTATTAGGACCTTGTCCGCCAAATACATTCATAGGCACGCAAGGGCTAGTACAGTCACCTGCCAGCGCTTTCTTGATATTGGCTGTATTAAGAAGGCCTTCCGTTAATTCTGAGCTTTTGTTCTGGCCAATTATGGCGTACGCAGAAATGTCCCAGCCATTGTACTCTGTCTCAATTCCAGCCTCGAGGCGATAGGTTTGAATGTCTTGAATGAAGTTTCGGTTACCGGCCTCTAACAATCTTCGACCGAACCAACCTGTAGCATATCCATCTGGGTAGTTAGTCGAGTTACAGGCTTTACCCTCAACAGAATTACCATACAGATCACAAAATTCTAAGCCAAAAGGATTATAAGGATTATTTGCTGAAATTCCTTCGCTACCGCCGAAATCGCCAAACCCATAGAACAGAGGCATCGGGGCTAGAAGTTGATCTGATTCTCTATTCTGGTAAACACCAAACAAAGTGACATCAGTATTCTCAGCAATATTGAAACGCCCTTTCGCAAACAAATTCACTCTATCGTTAGGTGTTTCTACATAGTTGTAAGGGTTATAGTTAAAGCGATCATCAGGGCTGGTCCAGCACCTGAAATCCCCAGTTGATGCGCCACTTTTCCCTTCGTTAACCGTGAAGTTGCTACATCCAGGAACCACACCACCGTATGCTAGACGGCCTTGGGGGGTACCAGAAGATCCACCGAATGAAGGTCTTGCTGCTGTCTCTTTTCTAGCGGAATTGTGGAGGTCCTCGATTTCTACTAGTGAGGCGCCTATCATGAATGAGCCTCTTTCAAAAGATTGGCCAGCTGTCATCTGATAGCTGCTGGCTAGGCCGCCGCCATCAAAATATTCTCCNGTCTGCGCTTGAAACTCGACACCTTCATAATCATCTTTGGTAATGATATTAATTACTGCGCCAATAGCATCAGATCCGTAGACAGCGGAAGCGCCATCTTTCAATATTTCAATCCTTTCGACAGAAGCTGTCGGGATGGTGTTAAGGTCGACTGAACCATTCGCACCCGTTCCACTGTTTATCCATCTCTTACCGTCTACTAGGATAAGTGTTCTACCACTACCTAAATTGCGGAAGTCCATTCGAACCGAACCTTCTCCGCCATTGTTGTAGTTTCTATTTAAACCTGATCCCTGAGAAGGCATCTCTTGGAGTAGTTCACCGATCGATATTTTTCCCGAAATATCTATAGCCTCTTGGTCGATAATTGCTACAGGTGAAAAACTATCAGGATTTGCTCCCCTGATACGGGTACCAGTCACTGCAATTTCCTCAATNTCCTCCTGAGCAATAGCAGTTTGCGGGCCGCCACTTAAAAGGTAGGCTCCAACCGCAAGTATTAGGTACTTTAAATAACGTTTCATAACCTCTCCCTTCACGAAGTCCGCTTTAGCAAACCCCGGTTTTTTAGTTTAGATGTTTAAAGCAAAAAAATGCGACGAAAAGATACATTTTCCGTCACATCCCTATGGGTGCGAATAATAAGGTGATTCAGCCGCCAAGTCCAGCAAGTCTCTTAATCATTAATTATGTTTAACTAATTGATTATTAACATTTAGTTGACAAATAAAGAGCAAAATGTCTTAAAAAATGACTTATATTTGCCTAGAAATTCGAACAAATGCTCTATGCCTCTTAAATTAACGGAATGTTCACTATGCCTTGGGATTCTGCGTAATTAACTTCTGACAGATTAGTTAGNGCCAANGCGNGGCTCTTGNCGTCTAGCTCCTTAACTTTTGTCTTGAACGGGAATCCCGGGATCCTACAATGTGGGATTGGTCTTTCCTAATGAGATAATTTGGTCAAAGATTCCAATTCTTTTTACACTGTTAGATTGAAATTGAGTAAAACTGCTACTTAAAGCCCAACGGGAGAAATTATGCCAAGACTCCGAGAAGTACCGAAGAAGAACGCAAATAAATACATCAACAAATATTACAAAGCACTATTTGGCGATAGGGATCCGGTGCAAGAGCCGGGAACGGCAACAGGGACTCCTGGTAATTGGTGGACAGTTTTTGCATTGGTTCCTTACATTTTTGAGCATGCCACCAAACACTTTGGTATGTTCGGAATGTTTGCTGATAAAAGTGTCAGTCAGCTTGAAGGAACCACTCGAGAGCTTGGCATAATGCGCGCTGGTTATACTCAGGGTAGTCAGTTCGTTTTTTCACAACATTGTAAGGCAGCACGCCGCTTTGGCATCGCTGAGGAAAAAATCGCTGCGATTCCGCACTGGGAAGTTTCACCCATTTTTGACGAAAAAGAACGCGCNATCTTAGCTTGGACGGATGCATTGATTTTGCAGGGCGGGCGAGCTTCTGATGAATTGTTTGAGGTGTTGCATTCCCATCTATCTGACGAAGATATACTGGAACTAACTTATCATGTTATGGGTTATAACTTACATGCAGTCTGTTGTAAGGCGTTGCGGTTGGAGTATGACGATGTACCGGAACGTATTCGTGAGGTCCCAGTTCCAGCTGCCGGTGAAGTTGCTGATTGGGCTGGCAAGGCCTGGTCGGATTGACTTTAAACTGATAAAAGGTTTCCATTTTTTGAGGGGAGATCAAAGTATTATGACTCCTTTGATTTTTTCTTGCTGGAAGCGATTATGTTTACTGGAGTAATTCCAGTAGCGCGTCGACGACTGCATCGGGTCGGTGCGCAGGCAGGTTATGGCCGGCGCCCTCAACAATTCGGCGCGCAACCAGCCTGGTGAACCTGGCCTGGTCTCNGGCNGGGTTGCGTGACGGCGNNNNGAATCCNTTCTCGTCGCCTCGCAGCACAATTGCNGGCACTTCTATNGGNGGNCGTTGGGCCANGCGGCGTTCTATTTCCAGGAATCGTTCTTCACCTGGTGTNTTCNCATGGCGGTGACGGTAGGAGTGGATTACCACGTCGACGAAATCGGGATTGTCGAATGACGGAGCAGAACGATCGTAGGCCGCGTCGGTGTACTCAAAGCCTGGAGAAAAGGTGTCCCACAAAAAGCGAATGATATCGTGACGATTTTCTTGCAATCCAGCGATACCACGGTCCGTATTGAAATACCATTGATACCACAGGCGTGATTCGAGTATCGCCGATGCCGGTCCACTCGGTGTGATTGTGTTTTGCACCGAGTAGCCATCGATCGCTACCTGGGCGCGGATTCGATTCGGGTACAGGATAGCGGCTATGCAAGCTGCCCTGTTGCCCCAATCGAATCCCGCGACGGCAAATTGATCGATGCCGAGCGCATCGGCAAAGTCGATCAAGTCCTGGGCAATGGCGGCTTGTTCCGCCATGCGGGGCGCCGATGGATCACGGAATCGTGTTGGCCCAAAGCCGCGAAGATAGGGCAGCAGCACCCGGTATCCTGCCGCTACCAGCGGCGGCGGCACGCCATCGAAAGATCGCACATCATAGGGAAATCCATGTAACAGGATTATCGGAAACCCATCTTCGGGCCCATGTTCTTCATAGCCAATATCCAGCACCGGCGTCTGCACCATTTTTACCGGGACCGGGCTGCTCACTTGGGCGGCTAATTTTGAACTTAACAAGGGAGTACTAGCCGCGGTTGCCAAGCATGCAACACTGGTGATTTTTAAAAACTCTCTTCGAGTTGTTACCATAAGTTTTTCCTCGACTGACTATCAGAAGATTGCGATTGGATCTACCGACGAGGCAATCACACTCTTATTCAATCCAACAGGCGGACCAGATCGTTATACGCTTGAAAGGTGAGCCTAGCAGGAGGGGAGTCAGGTATCCCTGATTGACTTAATGCAGCGTAGCTCGTTTGCAGAGCCTTAGTCGCTGTAAGCAGAGCGCTGATCGGACGCAATACCACTTGATATCCCAGATCCTCTAATTGCTTTAGGCTAAGTTCTGGCGTTTTACCTTCTTCTACCATATTTGCTACGAGCACAGTATCCGGAAATTCCCGTTTGATAATCTCCATTTCTTTAATGTTCTCTGGGGCCTCAATAAAGAGCATATCAGCGCCAGCTTTAAGAAAAGCTTCGCCCCGCTTAAGGGCTTCATCCAAGCCATGTGTAGCTCTGGCATCAGTACGGGCTATGATCAGGAATTCCTTAGACTGGCGCGAGCGCACTGCCATCGCTATTTTGCCAACAGCTTCCTCCAGGGTAACCACTTGCTTTTCATTCATATGCCCGCAGCGTTTGGGGCTTACCTGATCCTCAAGTTGAACACTCTGAACACCGGCTTGTTCGTACGCATTGACCAGGCGTGCTACGTCATTTTCACCTCCATAGCCATTGTCACCGTCCGCTATAAGGGGTGTATCACCCACAGCTGCTACGACTTGCCGAGCACGTTCTGTCATTTCAGACGCTGTAACCAATCCAATATCCGGTTTCGCGAGCATAGAACCTGCCACACCGAACCCCGAAAGGTAGAGTGCGTTAAATCCAGCTTGTTTTGCTATGAGCGCTGAGAGCGCATCGAACGTGCCAGGTATAAGAAGGGTTTTTTTAGTATTCAGTAATGAGCGAAGCATGTCGCTGGATAGTCAATTATTTAGCGTGTCAGTTAGGGAGATAACAAAGCTTTAGCAGATACATTTAATGAAACCTCACTTTTACCAGGAGCCGCTGTTGGCGTTTCGAATTGGGGGTTGTCAGGTTGAGATGTTTCCATCATTGCCATCCTCGGTTGAAAAAAGCCCGGATTTCTATTTCCGTTAATTGTCACTTCCACGAGACTCGCGGAGTTTTTATTTAATAATTCGGCTGTTTCATTAGCCCTGTTTTGCAGTTTTTCTAGTGCGATTGACAACAGTGAATCTGAAGTTTGTTCAAAGGCCTCCCCGGACAGGCTGTAATCTAGTCTACTTATCTCCATGCCTATAGACTGCAATTCTCCAACAGCTTCCAATAGTACTTCACTATTCTTACTGCTGAGTTGCAGGCCCTGCTGTGCCCGCCATATTGGATTTTCTATGTCGTTACGTGAAGGTCTGCCAGGCCGGAAAATATAGATATAATATTGACCTGTTGAATACTCGATTTCTGAAATGGCTTCTATTATTTCCAGGGTGCTTGCCATTTTTGCATTCACGTCATTTTGTAAAGAAACCTTGTCCCTGCCTTGGACGGAATATGCTAGGGAAGCATTTAGAGTATCCTGCTCAACACTTATTTGCTCAGTTACGCTCAGATTTAATAACAACTGACCCGTGTCAAGATCAGTCAAATCAAAAGGATTCTGCGTAAAGCCGAAGGGTGAGGTTAAGATCAGTAAAAAGCTAAAAACAAAAATGCTAGTTTTAATGAGATTCATAGCAACCCTACAAAAATATTTGGTTTGGTATTAGTAGGCCACTCATAGATACATGAAATTAACGCTTAATACTAGCATTGATTAAACAAGAGATTCTGTGAATCTTGGAGGTGTAAAACCCCATTCTCAGAGGCTAAGGATTGTAAACGCTCCATCTCAATATTAGAGACTTGCATGATCCTATACTTTGAAAAGGAAGGTTTTGGATACGTACAATGGGATTAACAGGATTGAAGAGGGTTAGCCGCTTTTAGTCAGCTTCTGTGTTATAACTCCGGCCAATTGAAAAATATTTCCGGAATTTTCAGAGGAGACTCCATGTCACGATATATTTTTTCTTGCTCCCTGTTCCTAAGCCTGTTTAGCGTAAACGCTTTTACCGCCGAAACCTGTGAAGCGAATGGAGAAGTTCAATTTATCTGCGGTCTCATCAATCCTGAAGATTTGTATCAGATACCAGGCACACCCTGGGTTATTGCTTCCGGCAGGGTATCTGATGTTGATGGTCCGATTTACGCCGTGGACATTCGTGATTACAGCTCTCGAGTCATATTTCCCGAGAATGCCTCGGTTCCTGAACATGACACTACCACTTATAAAGACTGTCCAGGCCCAAATACCAGTACCTTTCAACCTCATGGCCTCACCCTGCGACAAATCAGTGGGGACATGCATACTCTTTACGTTGTAGGCCATGGTGAAAGGGAAGCGATCGAGGTGTTCAATTTGGATGTTCGTGACGATGTTCCTTCTCTTAAATGGGTCGGCTGTATAGTTGCGCCAGAAGGCACTAGGCGTATCAACTCAATTACTGCTTTACCCAACGGTACCATCGGAGCAACAAATTTCGATACAGCAGGGGGTGAATTGTGGGAATGGCATCCGGCTGCAGGTTGGGAAGAAGTCCCAGGTAGCCAGATGCCTGGACCCAATGGCCTTGTTTCTTCAGCTGGTGGTCAATGGTTTTACATCGGTGGTTGGAGTGACCAAGCTCTGGTGCGCCTATCAAGAGGAAAAGTTCCAATACAAATTGATACTGCTCCAGTAGGGTTCAACGTAGATAACGTACGCTGGGGAGCTGACGGAAATATAGTGGTAGCCGGTCATGTCACACGTTGCGATGGTTCCACTTCCTGTGAACTAGCCGTCGCACGTGTTGCAAAGGTGAATCCGATTAATCTTAATGTGCAGCAACTTGTCGATTACAAGGGGAATGATTTTTTCAAGCTGGGTACAGTTGCGATCGAAGTTGATAATGAAATCTGGGTTGGAGGAATACGAGGAAGTCTTGGTATCGCTAGGTTCCCCAAATAGATAATTACTCTACCGGTTAATAAAAAAGTGGAAAAAGGAATAAGACAAAATGATTATTGTTAACTTACAACTTAAACCAAATCCTGGGACTTTGACTGAATTCATGAATTGGTTTACTGCAATATTACCTGATACCCGGAATTATGAAGGATGCAGAGAGGTTAACCTTTGTGTTAATCATACTGGAGAAGACGACATTGAGGTGATATCGAAATGGGATTCTAAAGAGAGCTACGACACTTACCTACAATGGCGCGAAGATACTGGCGTTTTGGCTGAATTGCCAGAAAGGCTTGCAAAGGAACCTGTTTTTAGATTTTTAGAGGTGGCAGAAATTTACTAACTAGTTCCGCTAGCGTTAGCTCAACTGTAAAAGTTATGACGAATATAGTGTTACTAGCATTGGCCTTGGCTCTACTTCAAATATTAGTGTTACCAGCACTTCTTAATTTGATTTTACTGGACAAAGAGCAGTACAGGGCAAATGCGAGTTATCTCTTGTCAAATAGAGACAAGCCCATACAAATGCCCCTTCCTGTGCAACGCGTTTCACGGGCAGCTGCAAATTTACAAGAGACTTTGCCTCTATTTCTGACCCTAGTAATACTAGGAATAATAGCTGGGGAGAATTTAGTGGCCCTCGGTTATACTTGGCTAGCTCTGAGGGTCTCTTACCTTCTATGTTATTCGTGCGGGATTGAAAAAATCAGATCCCTTATTTGGGTTGCTTCGGTTACCGTATTAGTTGTAATGGCGTTTAAATTAATTTGATTACTTTTTACCAGAACTTGCCTTTTTGCTGTGGTGTAGTTTAGATTGAAATTGAGCAGGTAATTGCTTTCAGAGGCCGCGCTAGGTCATCTGATTTATTTTGAGTCGGAGGTTAATTATGGAAACTGGAGGGTGTTTGTGCGGATCGATACGTTATAAATTTGAACGAGAAGATGTAGTCAGTTCCTTACATTGCCATTGCACTGACTGTCAAAAAGCCACGGGCAGTGGTAAAGCAACGATTACGATGATTCCGACTGATAAATTAGTTATGGAAGGCGAAGTTAAGATTTTCTCTGTAGTTGGCACTGACGGAGGACATATACATAGAGGATTTTGCTCAGAATGCGGCTCACCTATAATCAGTTATATGGCTGAGCTACCAGATTTAAGATTTATCAAAGCTGGCAGTCTAGATGACCCTTCATGGGTCAAAGCTGAAACTACCATTTGGAGTTCGACGGCGCATCAGTGGGACCCGATAAATGACGGACTCCCTCATTACCCTCAAAATCTTCCCGAAGACGCTCTCGGCTAAAGTTAGACAGGTTATTCTTTTTAACGCCAGGTAACCGCCATCGCAAAAAAGTGGTCAAACACTTCACGTCCGGGATGATTGGCTTCATTCCTTTCCGGACTTCTGATGAAGAAGTCCAATTGTTGGGCTGCTGGATTAACAGAGCCGGCTTCGCTACTTTCCGGGGACAGTTGTACCGCTAGAGTTTCTCGATCGCGCATGCCTTGGGTCACCATAAAGTGAATCTCATAGTCTTCATAGAGTGTTTCGCCGTTTAGCGAGGCTGTCCCGTAACCCCAACCGGCTACAAACAAGAGACTCTTGGGCCAGTTGGAATCACCGCAGCCGGCATTTCCGTGTTCGTATAGGAACGCGGCAATGCCACCGTCCTGGCAGGGAGAAAATTCGTTAAACCGCTCCAATTCCACAAGGTAAGTACCTTCAGGAAGTTGTAGTTCAGCCTTGAAATCACCGGTATTGGTAATTTCATTGACATCGATAAGAATTTCGCCACCGACCTGGCGCAGGCTGCTGGCATTGTCATCCATATGATCCCAAGGAGAGGAGTCATTCAGAGAGCCGGCTTGGTAGATGTTGTGCCCGCTTATCTTAAATTCGCCATCATATAGTTCATGCTGGAACGGGGTATAAATGCCCATTTGTGTGTCTGGTTGACTGCGGGCGCCTCGCTCGATCTGGGTCCCATCGCTACAGGTCACCACCATCAGAGTAATCAGGCTATAGATTAATTGTTTCATTAGGCGCTCCTAATTTTTCGATCTCGACTCGTTAGCCTGGCGCAAAGTATCGACTGACAAACAAATCAATTTCCGGCAATATGCCTGAAATATTACTTTGGGAAAATCCTTTTGGTGAAAAAAGCACTCCTTCTTTTTTGTGCGTTTCTCTTAAGTTGTAGCTCATCATATGATCACTGTGCTGCTTTGGCAAAACAGCCGTTGCTAGCCGACAATTGGGGCGATGTCATAGCAATTTTTAGAGGAGAGAATCCTAATTTACCTGTTGAATGTAGAATTCCTTCAACTCTCGGAAATACAAAAAACCAGAGGAAGTGACTAGGAGCATCGACCGGAAGATACTTTTGATCTCCTTCCTTTTTCCTATACTTCTACCTCGCTTTTGATAGGAAAGGGACGCTGTCAAAGCGCACAATGAAACTTCAATATCTTAATCCCGTTCATGCGCTTGTCTTGATTGCAGTGGCAGGTTTTGCCGTGAACGTTGTTCTTCTGTGGGATTGGGAGCTTGACGATGCCTTGATCTATGCCCGTTACATCAACAACTTTATAGAGGGCAATGGTCTAGTTTTTAACCCAGATACCAAGGTAAACGGCCTCACTTCCCCTCTCTTTGCTTATCTTTCTATTTTGGTCGCGCCCTTCGTTGGCGATACGAAAGACGCCATTATGCTGGTATCAGCGCTGGCGACGGTCGGCTCAATGCTGGTGTTTTACATGTTGCTTAGTCGCTTTTTCATTGAAGAAAAAGCAGCCGTTATCTCGGCCTTACTAGCTACTATGGCAGCGGCCTCTTACGTCAACTTGGGTATGGAAACCAGTCTCTTTGTTTTGCTTTTTGGAGTCAGCCTTTATTGTTATTTGCAAAATGCTCACTTTTTGTTAGGTGCGGCTGTGGGCTTTTTAGTGCTAACGCGGCCGGAGGGCGTGCTTCTGGTTCCGGTCTTAGCAATCAATACCTATCTAAGTGGGCGGTCATGGCCTAGTTGGCGCTGTTACCTGATGCCTGCTGCTATGGTTCTCTCGCAGCTGTTATTCAATGGCCTTTATTATGGAGAAATTTTTCCGACTTCTGGAATTGCTAAGATTTATCAAGGTGAATCCGGGCTGTGGGCCGAGGAACAGTTCCTATCCAGTTTGTTAACGAAATTCCACTTTGGCTTTACCGCAACGGGCTATTGGCCCAGCACGGTCGTTCTACTGGCGACCGCTGCCTGTTCGATGTTAGTAACAAGAGCCAATGAGTATCTGATTCTGACTGGGTTGTTTCTCATTTTTTACACCGCATTTTACGTCATTCTGCAGATCCCGCCCCAGGGTTGGTACTATGGTATCTACTTTTCGATACTATGGAGTTACGCGGCTATCGGGGTTGCTGGAATTGTTAAATATTTATCGGATAAATCAGACCAGTCAGCTAATTGGCTCTACAGTCTGCTATTTGTAATTCTAGTCTTTACGTTTTTCTGGCAGGAACCTAAGCTGCGGGACACTGTTGGCGGTACTGTAAGACAGGACTATCAAGCCATCGGTCAGTGGCTGGCTTCCAATACGCCCGATAATGCTTCGATTGCTTTAGTAGAAATTGGTACAGTTGCTTGGTACTCAGAACGGGAAATAATTGATATTTTAGGACTAGTAACACCGGAGGTAAGCGAGTTTATCGCTCGTGGCGAGCTGTCAGCGTGGACCGATGTTTACCAGCCAGACTACATGCTGGTCCACGAGCCGCTCTGGGAGCTGGAAGTTGGATTACATGCCCTCATGGAAAAAGCCACCGTAACCGATGTAACAGAATTTAACTTTCCCGGGTTCAAGCTTAAGCGTGTCGTTGAATAATTTTTCTAACCCTCTTATAAATCAATCGACCTTAGGCAGTATACAGTTTTAGACTCGTACTATTTGTTAACAATACCTAGAAATTATTTGGGTAGGAGGACACAAAAAATGGAAACAACTAACATTCAAACAAGCGTTGTTAGTCGTAATGGATTTTACCCTGGTATTTGCACCGCTTTGCTGTTCCTGGTAGTTGGGTTTAGCGGTGTCGCGAATTCCGACGGAATCGAAGATGGCCAAAAATACGTGATGGCCACGCATTCTTTCAATGTCTTCATAGGGCCTAGAACCAACCGGCAGACCGGTGACAGCTCCGCGGGTCCTCTGGCAGCGCTCGCGAAAGAATCAGGAAAATCGGGGCATGAAAATCTTGCTGTACAAATGATAGGTGGATCGACGCCGATGCAACACTGGAATCAGGGAGAGGGCGACGATTCGAAAAACATTGCTAAGGTAGCGCTGCGAAAAGGTGGTGTCGATGTCTTCACTATGTCTCCAAACGTGCGTATGCCGGAGGCAGGCATTGATCTTTTTGGTGATCTAATGGCCGAAACTAATCCGCAAGGACGACTCATGGTGCAAGTTTCATGGTCTGCCTGGGATGGCTACGGTACCACGAGAAGCGTAGGGGGAAGTGGGGGTAACGGGTTCGCTAATGGAGATCGTGATAACGCCACTTTGGATACGATAGATGGTTGGATCGACACCTTGCACAGCAAAGGCGGTTATCTGGAATTATTGCGTAATCAGCTTAATGGGATTAATGAACGGGCTGGGAGACCGATCGCTTATGTAGTGCCCTCATCTGTTGCTGTATATAACTTACGCAAGGAAATAATAAAGGGGAGAGTTCCAGGAGTCGGTAAACAATCAGAAGTCTTTCGTGACCCTATTGGGCACGGTGGACAACCGGTAATGAATATAGTCACTTATGCTTGGTATGCCGCCATGTACCGGGAAAGCCCAGTTGGACTAGAGGCCTTAGTGGATTCATCTGATCCCACGTCAGCAGCGCGAGAATTATTACTGCAGAAGATTGCCTGGAATGCGGTGGTCGGTGAACCAATGAGCGGCGTGATAGGTTCGACTCTAGATCTGAACTAAAAGCTAGATTGGTGAAAAGAAAACGTTAGCTATTAGAGAAGGTTATTTAAACAAGAATTAGTTGATACATCACAAGTTTTTGATTCTTTCCCGCTATTACAACAATTTTACCGTTGGTTTGTCCGCTGGTAATCGAGATGCTCCAATTCGAGCGTAAAAGTGATCGGAACGGATGCCGGCGGGTAGCAAATAGCGTCATCACAAGCTTGGTAGTCGAACGAACCAGATAATGTCAACGCGTCTAGCTCTTCCATTATTTCTTCTGCTTCTGCCGAAGCATTTACTACGGCTTCCTGCAATAGCGTAAACTTTTCTTGGTATACCGGTACGTACTCATCAAGGGGTTCGAAGTGATAAATTTCGGACTCAGGAAAATTTGCCGGCTCAAAGCGGACCAGTTCTGATGGGTTCATGTTGAAACCAACCACTCGGTAGCCCATCTTTTCGGCACCGGGTGCATAAACATGCATGTTTGGATGGGGTTCTACGTCGACAGCCAGAGAAAATCTAGTACCGTTGGTTACTGATGTGTCACTAGGGTAGGCTGTAAACTTCAACTGGGCTGTTCTACCTTCGATGGCTGCTATCGGGGTAAGACCAATACCCGCTTTTAACAATATGTTGGATGTGGTTGAGCGTTCACGATAAAACTCTTCAAAATAACGTGATGTGACACGCCCGTTTGCGTCAAGCATAAAGGTGCCGGGGAAAGGAGTTCCGTTAATCATCTGTCTGAGAGGGATGGAGTCAAAAACTGACGCAGCCACATACTTGTGGACAGAGGCGACTACCTCAGGATTATCGCGGTTGGGACCTAAACCTTCGGCAACTACTGTGTTTAGGATTCCAAATTCGGTTATTACTGCTGAGTCCTTATCTGATAGTAGGGGGAAAGTGATTCCACGTTTTTCTGCAAAATCGTTAAGCACTTCAGTTGAATCATAGCTTATTGCAGCTACACCTATCCCCGAACCTCCTAGTTCTTGTAATCGCTCCTGCAACTCCACGAGTTGCGCTTTACAGTAGGGTCACCAGTCCGCCGATCGATGAAACAATAGCATCGCGCCATTCGGGCCCAGGATTGAATCCAGAGTCTTTACTTGACCGTTTTGGTCAGGCAGGTTGAAGTTAGGTACGTATTCTCCAACTTGAGGTCCCAGGGAATCAACATCGATAGTAGAAATTGATTGGGCTATGGCTGACATCGAAAATCCAAGTAGCAGGGTCGATAGCGTTGCAACCAGTATTGTAGTTCTGGGTTTTTGATTTTTAGACCTCTTCATGAATTAAGACTCTTGGTTATGGTCAGTAGACAAAGAAATAATAGTATACAGCGCTTGTTTAACGATTATTCAACTTTGAGCACATCGTACTTAATAGGTGATGCATACAAATTTGTCAACAGTGTTAAAATTTACACTTTGAAGTTTTGCAAGTTAAGGGAATGCTATGAAACGCATATTACTTTTCGTTGTCACGAATCTAGCTGTGATTATAGTGCTAAGCATCGTGTTAAGTATTCTGATGCCAGTATTGGGATTAGATCAGGCTAGTACTACTGGACTTCTGTTTATCTGTGCGATTTTCGGTATGGGTGGTTCATTCATTTCGCTAGCTATGTCGAAATCTATTGCCAAACGGAGTCTGGGAGCGAATATAATAGAATCTCCTCGTTCAGAAGAAGAATCCTGGTTACTACAAACCGTTAGACGCCAATCTGAACGGGCGGGTATAGGAATGCCAGAAGTTGCTGTTTACGATTCTCCTGAGATCAATGCTTTTGCTACAGGCGCAAACCGCAATAACGCGCTAGTCGCTGTTAGCACCGGGCTCCTCCGGAATATGACCAAAGATGAAGCCGAAGCAGTTCTAGGACACGAAGTTAGTCACGTGAGTAATGGGGACATGGTTACGCTGACTCTGATTCAGGGTGTCGTTAATACCTTTGTTTTTTTCTTTGCTCGTCTAGTCGCGGGTTTCTTGAATCGTGGCAGGAATAGTTACTTCACCTATTTCATGACAGTCATATTATTTCAGACTATTTTCGGCGCATTAGCCAGTGTAGTTGTAATGTGGTTCTCCCGTTATCGTGAGTATCGAGCTGACGCTGGAGGTGCTGAGTTGGCCGGCCGCACTAAGATGATAGCGGCACTTACACGACTCAAGTCTGCACAGATGGAAAGTCAGTTAGATGGACAGCTAGCTGCTTTTGGCATTAATGGGAAACGCGCCAGAGCAGAACTATTCATGAGCCATCCCCCATTAGAAAAGCGAATTGCTGCGCTGACATATGGCAGTCAGTAAAAAATTTCTACCTAAGCTGAGTGGACTCTCTGCTTAGGTACTTCCTTTTACTATGCGCCAGCGTACCAGTGAAAACCATAATCGGAATTTAGACCACCAGTACCGCGACCGAAGCCTTCCATAGAAGACACTACTTGAATTGATTTAATAAATTTTATTTGTTTGTAACCACAATGGCGTTCGACCCTCAATCTTACGGGTGCGCCATTGCCTAAGGGTAAATCTTTACCATTCATCCCGTAGGCGAGAATTGTCTGAGGGTGAACAACATCAAACATATCATAGCCCTCATACCAGCCACCGTAGGCATCTATGACAATATATCGAGCCCCGTTTTTAACGCCTCCGGCAGCTTCGAGCACTGACAAAAGAGGTGCGCCGGTCCATTGTGCAATGGCAGACCAACCCTGTTCGCAAATATGCATAGTGGTTTGTGTACGTCTGGGGATTCTTTTTAACTCTTCTAATGATAAGGACACTGGCTGATTAACCATTCCAGTAACAGGTAACCGCCACTCTCGATAACCGCCTGCGCGCAAGCGCTGATATTCCTCATCTTCCGGATTGCTCTGATTCCAAACTGGGAAATCCTTGGTGATTTCGCTGACACTATGTTCTTGAACTAATTGCTGTTCGGACAGTAATAAACGTTGACTGGCCATCGTGAGAATATCGGCGACACCCATTAGCCCGTCCCTGATAATTGGTGGTCGGTAAAATTGAGTGTCGCAACCGGTAAGCAGTATTCCGCTGAGTGCGCCAGTTCGGGTAAGCAGTTTTCGACGAGTAAGGGTTGCTTCTTTTCTCTTTTCTTCCTTCTTTTTCATCAAGCTTCCTCTGAAATTTCCGTTGGCACTTCGTACTTACCTATGATCATTGAACGAACTTGATTGACTGCTCCAGCTACCATTACTTCGACTAAATGTACTATGACAAAAAGAGTTAACAGTACAGTGCAGACGACATGTAAGGTACGGGCGGTTTGCCTTCCACCAAACAAATCGATGAGTTCGGGGGAGATTGCGGTAAAGGCTGGCATTTGAGCAAATCCGCTGATGATCATAAAAGGGAAAAGTAAAAAGAGCACGATGAGGTAAGACAATTTTTGTAACACGTTGTAATGTTCCGCCTTCTTTCTATCCACTGCTTTGAATCTAAGGTGTCTTACAAATTCAGCTTTAAAATTCGATACCGAGAGCTCTCCCCGGGTAGGGAATATCTTCCGGTAGAAGCTTTTTTGCCAAGCGTTCCACCCTAAGTAGATGATGCCATTGATGACAAATACCCAGGCAAAAAGGTAGTGGTAATTACGACCCCAGCGTCGATCGCCCAGGGCATCAGCTTCTTCCCAAGACAGGCCCCAATCAGACAATCTGAAAATGGCTGGATATCCTTGGAATCCTACTTTACCCCAGTACAGTTCTGGAAATTGCAGAAAAATCATAATACCGCTGTAGAGAAGGTAAACAAAAGAAACTGCAGTGATCCAATGACAGATACGCGCATTATAACTATGGCGATATATCCAGTTTTTTGAAATTTTATTCATCGATCTTATCGGCTGCTTAATGGAAGTTAACCCGTGAGCGGGCGCTGCAACTCGCTGGCAATCACATATAATAGGTTAGTCCACGGAGTAAATTTTCCCTTCATACATAAGAGTTTCAAGGTCAATTTCCCCTTCCGCTCTCTGCTTATCACCAGTTGAAAGGTCGACATGCATGACGATTTTCCATTTATGTTCATTCTGGGGCTTCTCCCAAGTTCCTTTTCCGAGGGCGCCTAAGACAGTTCCATCTTCAAGAAAAGCTTGACCTGCCCATTCAACACTTCCACCGTTAGCACTTGAGTCAGATAAAGGAGTGGCAGAAAATAGCGTTCCCCATACAGCTCCAAAACCCGATGCCGTTCCTTCCCAATTTACACTGTTCGTAAGCTCTCCAGCGGCGTTTCTTCCGTAAGTTGTACCGGTATGTTTCAATGAAAATTCACCTAATTGTTCTGACATAGTATTTCCTCCAAGAAATTATTTTTAGTTTCTAACAAATCTTATTACCCTAACACTATAAATCTTAGTTCCCTAAGTTAACCCAGTTATCGGGGTTGTTCTAACGTTTAGTCAGAGTGTCTCTTTGTTAAATGTTAAGTTTCTTTATTTCGTAGTAGCTAAAAAGATTTAAATGGCATCGCTAACACTAGAAAGATTGAATCCACGTACTTTCAAGGGTGGCACGACAATTGGTGTACTAACAGAGCTGTTCTCTGAAGCAGCTACCCTTACTGATGGACCTACCATTTCTATATTCTCCAGCATTGAAACCAATGACTGATTGAACCGGAAATTAGTCACTGGGCGAGTAATTTTCCCGTCTTCGATCAGAAAGGTCCCATCGCGACTAAGTCCAGTATAGGAAATGATGCGAGGATTGAGACCACGGATATACCAGAAACGTGTAATCAAGACACCGTAATTGGTAGAGGCAATCATTTCTTCGAGAGGGTTATCTCCGCCCTCCATGATAAAATTGCTAGGACTCCCTAGCGCTTCTACGCCTTGCTGTTGAGCCCAATACCTGGAACAAGCCAGACCAGTCAGCCGGCCATCTTCCACCCATTTTTGTCGCACCAGCGGCTGTCCGATGCTGTTAAATGGTGCCGTTTCACCATCAGCATAGGCCGGATCACTCCATAAGTTAACGCGCTCATCAAAGAGCTGTTCACCTAGGCGATTGCCACCATTTGGATTGGAGAAATATGAACGGCCTTCATCAGCGGTGCGACGATTAAAGCTGTTCATCATTCTTAACATCAGCATGCCCACAGCTGTAGGTTCCAGAATAACTGTGTATTCCCCTGGGTCAAGCGGTGTCTTATGCCAATCTCGGCACTTTTCAATAGCATCATCAGCGACACGCTGACTCTCAATATTGTTCCAGTTGTTGGCCGCGTCTCCGGCCCATCCGGACTTCAATCCGTCGGGTGAACGAGAGGTCAATGTATAGGCTACTGCGGTGCTGGAATGAGAGCCAAACAAACCATTGGACGTCCCGATAGAAGAAGTCCCAGCTCGAACATCCATGTAGGAAGAAACAATTTGCCCGGCGGCATTAGCTTGATCTATAGCAATGGCGGCAGCGCTTGCGCGAGTTGATGGTTCCAGTTCACCGGTTTCAGCGTAGTAGGCGCCATTGTCCTGATATTGTTGAGGGCCCAGTTCAGGCAGATATTCTGGGTTTTCTGGGACTAATCGTGCCATTTGTTCGGAACGGCGGACTGCATTCAACAAATCGGAGTCGCCCAATCTGTTGGTATCCACGGATGCGACACGTTTGCCAAATATAGAGGAGATATTGACCGATGTGCTGTCGGAGCCACCAGCACTGGTGATGCGATTAGTAGCGACTCGAGTATAACCGCGCCAGCCTGAATTGATTCTCACCCGGCAATGGTCAGCCTCGGAAAACTGTAATACACGCTCGCTGATTGCTTCTAATTCATCAGCCGGTAAACCCTTTGCTTCAGCCATGACAGGTCCCTAAGCGGTATTGATAATGTCGATGTCGCGAAATAATGCAATCGGGCAACCATGTGATACCGCATTAACCTGCATGGGTTGTCCTTTGGCATCGCCGAAAGAAGCGCCTAAGTAATAGGTGCCACTGCCGCCGATAACATCAAGAGAATTCCAAAATTCTGGGGTTCTGCCAACATAGGCTAAATCCCTGAGCATTTGATATTTCCTGCCATTACGAATTTCCCAAAAAACCTGACCACCGAATTGAATGTTATAGCGTTGCTGGTCAATGGAATAGGAACCACGCCCTTCGACTAGGATACCGCGTTCAGTAGAAGCTATTACGTCTTCCTGAGTGAAACCTTCTTCTCCGGGCAACATACTGACATTGGGCATCCGCTGGAATGGCATACTTTCCCAGTCCTGACCATAGGCACAACCGTGACTACGTTCAATACCGGTGTAGTCTGAAATCAAGCCAACCTGATCACGCGTAGTTTGGTAGTCCACAAAAATGCCATCTTTAATAATGGGCCAAGATTCGGCAGGCACGCCTTCATCGTCCCAGCCGGTGGTAGCACAGCCTCCAAATTCGGTTCGATTGCCAACAAACTGCATAAATTCAGGGCCAAGTTTGAGTTTACCTATGACTTCTTCCGGTGGATAAATGAAGGATGTTCCTGCGTAGTTAGCTTCAAACCCCAAAGCTCGATCTAGCTCCGTTGGGTGACCTATTGATTCATGAATAGTTAGCCACAGGTTTGAGGGGTGTAGCACTAGATCCCATTTACCAGGCTCAATCGGAGCTGCGTGAAGCTTCATCGCAGCTTCTTCTGCCCAGCGACCAGCATTACCTGTTAGCTCTAACCCCATGACGTATTCGTAGCCTCGGCCTGCCGGTTCTACCACTGCGCTTCGAGTTTGGAAATCGCGGCCGTCATCTGAAATAGCAGTGAGATTAACGGCAGGGCTTATACGCAGAAATGTCTGATTAATAAGCGATCCTTCAGATGTTGCCGACATTCGCTCCTCTTTTACTGACAGTATGCTACTTGAGGCATATCGGACATTGTTAACTCGCAACGCTTCCTCGTTAATGCTAAGTAATAGTGAAGCCTTATCTTCGATGGCAATAAGAAAAGGGTCTACTGAATGAGGAGTGACCCAGTTAGCGTCGGGGAAAATATCAACCGGTGCCATAGTAGTTTGCGAAGGAGCCACTGAATTATTCGCAGAGGCCATAGTCACGGCTTCGCGCGCCATCGCTGCTACAGAGTCTCGTGTTAACACCTGTGTTGCTGCAAAGCCCCACGAACCACCTACTAACGCACGCAGATTAATACCGAACGAGTCGGTATTCTGAATCTGAGTTATAGTTTGTTCCCGTGTGCTAACAGCCTCAAATTGACTACGGATTATGCGAGCATCCGCATAGTGAGCACCGGCATCATTGGCAACATCAATTGCTAACAACAATAACTCCCTTTCGCTAGACGTTAGGCTTTGCGCAGCTACTGGTGACTGAAAAGGAAACTGTGAAGTAATAACTGGGGCAGCAGCTATGCCAGCTAATTTGATGAAGTCCCTGCGGTTTACCGATGCAGTTTGTTCAGCTGGCGCAGTACCCAAACTTGCATTGTTTGAATAGTAAGAAGCTAGATGGTTCTTGGGGAAAGGAAGCTGTTGGTGGGACATAGAAAATTCACTTGAAGTCATACAGTGACTTAACGAGGCAGAGTTAAATAATTCCCCTCGCCTTCTGAAAAATACTTCGATTCTAGTTAGCTCTGCTCGCTGATGCTACTTCTTTTTAAACACCGGTAAATAGGTTACGGTCCAGACACTCCTTATTTTGTCAGTTTGGTTCCATTCGGCCCTATGGCATACTGTTTCGCATGAGCAAAACATTAGCCGAGATCATCGAGATGGTCGAAGGCACCGCTTTGGACAAAAAAAGTGTGGAAAGCGGAAATGAAGTTCTACTTCAAAAGGAAGGAAATTAAGAATATGAAACTGATCGAGATACGGAAGCGGAATTATTTTTCTACCACTATCAGGTGTCTTAGTGTCCTGATTGGCCTAAATGTTGTTTCATGGGTATCAGCTGCAGAGATTCCCGCTGCCGCGCCAGAAGAGGTCGGTATGTCGTCGGAACGGTTGGAGCGCATCAACACCGTGATGCAGCGTCACATCGATGCTGGTGACATACAGGGAGCAGTTACGATAGTGGCGCGCCGAGGTAAGGTAGTGCACTTTGAAACTCACGGGTTGATGGACGTAGATAACAGTCGGCCTATGGAACCAGATGCGATTCATATCATGATGAGTTCGACCAAGCCAGTGTTGGGCGTGGCCGCCATGATGATGATTGAGGAAGGTTTGATTCGACCGGAAGATCCAGTATCGAAGTACATCCCGGAATTTGCTGACATGCAGGTCGCCGTCCTGGAGGAACCAGCAGATGAGAATGTAAGCCCATACCGTGTCGACCCGAGAAATATCCCACCCCATCGTCTCGTGGCGGCAGTTCGCGAGATTACTATCCATGACCTGCTCACTCATACATCTGGTCTGGCCAGCGGTGGGTTAGGATCGGCCGTGCAAGACCGCCGTCAAAGAGATCCCGATGCTACACTGGAAAGTGAAATGCCTCGTTACGCATCCTATGCTCTGGACTTTCAACCAGGGTCGCGATGGGCGTATAGCCCTGGTGTCGGACTAGATGTAGTAGCACGCATAGTAGAAATCGTTTCTGGACAGTCATTCGATGAATTCCTACAGGAACGCATCTTTGACCCTCTTGATATGAGAAACTCTTACTTTAATGTACCGCCCGAGTATCAGAGGAAGCGCGTCATTATCGCTGATCGAGATATGTCTCGGTTCTTGGATCGACCGCCAACGAAGTACTTCTCGGCTTCTGGCGGCCTGTCCAGTACGGCCGGGGACTACCTGAAGTTCGAACAGATGCTGGTGAACGGCGGTGAGTTATTTGGAAATCGTCTGCTGAGTCCTCGAACAGTTCGCATGATGGGCAGTAATCAAATTGGTGATTTATATCGAGGCTTCTCACGTAACCAGGAAGGCATGGGTTATGGCTACACTGTTGGTGTTACCGTTGACGCAATTACTTCTAACGCCCGCCGCAGTGCCGGTGCTTTCGGATGGGGTGGAGCGTTTGGTACCCGGTCCTGGACGGACCCCGAAGAGGAGTTAACCGCGGTGCTTTTTCTGCAACAGCCACACGGGCCGACACAGTACGATTTTGAAAATGCAGTACAACAGGCCATTATCGAATAACGGATTGGTGAGTGAAAGTTAACACTTGGGCTAAAACGCTAGCAAAATGTATGGCGTTCCTTGGGGTTTTCTTAGGATTACTTTATTCCTTTGGCGGTTTGATTGTTGATCTACTAACAGTCGGCCTGAATTGGGGAACCGCTATGGCATTCGGGGCACTAATAATTATGCCCATTGCCTTTGGAACAGTTGGTTTTATTTGCGGATTAATAAGCCATTTGATTATAAGTTTCATCAAAAAGGTACTTGCTTGAGATTTTCAACGGGTTCGGAATTCAGAGTGGATTGCAGCATGCTTTTACATGCCGGGATGGTANAAATTGAATACTAAGAATTATTTTATTGTTGTTCTGATGGCTTTCCTGTTAGTGGGCTGTTCTAGTGAGGAAAGCAATGATGGAATGCTAAATGACGTTTCCAGTCAGCCCATTATTGATTCTCCAGCTAGCGATTTCGTCGATCCAAATACGGAAATTGTTAGATTGAACTTGTGGTTTGATCAAAAGTTCGAAGAGCAACTGGATTTCAGCCCGGAGTTTCGCACGCGCTTGGGTGATAAAACTGATTATGACCGCTTNAATGATTACACCGCAGCGCAACAGGACAAAGTTCTGCAATGGCGCCGCGATAGCGTCGCTGAGCTAGAATCAGAATTTGACTATANTGTGTTAACTGAAGACGGCAAACTNAGNTGGGANATGTGGGNCTNTTCTCTCGATCAGGCCGAACGTGGNGTNGNNTTTCGTAATCATGGCTACATNTTTGGCCGNGGTGGNCCTCATACTCAATTTCCTACTTTTCTGATTAATTATCACCGTGTCGANNANAAGCAAGANTTGGATGCGTACCTCTCNAGGCTACGAGATATAGATCGTGCCATTGGTGAATTACTNGATCGCGCCAAAGTAACTTCTGCGTCNGGTGTAAGGCANCCAGGCTTTGCCTANGAATTNGCAGTAACNGAGATCGGCAGAGTTACNTCAGGTGTCCCTTTTAATAATAATGANACAANNCCGAATTCGNCTTTATGGGCTGANNTAAAGGNGAAAATAGACAACTTACTTGCCANAGACNTGATCGCCGAAGAAGANGCTCAATCTTATTATCAAGCNGCTCGTGATATTTTGTCCGGAGAAGTANTNGCTGCGTACAACNAGNTATTGGCCTGGCTGGAAGAGGATAAGCAGTTTTCTTCTTCCGAACCGCAAGGNGNTTGGGCATTACCNNATGGTGAGGATTTCTATAATTATCGTCTTTCCTTAATGACNACCTTGGACTATANCGCNNAAGAGATTCANGAAATCGGCCTCTCTGAAGTAGCNCGTCTGCGNGGNGAAATGGAGAAAATCAAAACCGCNGTTGGTTTTGAAGNTGATCTGCAGGAATTCTTTTCCTTCATGCGTGAAAGTGAGCAATTTTACTATTCAAANGANGATGATGGGCGATCNGCNTATCTTGAGANTAATTATGCTTACTTAGATTTTATCAANGCAAAAATACCTGAATATTTCGGACGCTTGCCAAAGGCTGATCTCGAGATACGNCGTGTNGAACCTTACAGAGANCAACCTGGNGCNGCGCAACATTATATGTCTGGNACNCCNGATGGNTCTAGACCAGGNGTGTANTACTCCCACATGATAGANATGGCAAATCTACCCATCTACCAANTAGAAGATGTGCTCTATCATGAAGGCATNCCGGGGCACCATATGCAGATATCAATTCAGCAAGANTTAACTGANGTGCCGCGATTCAGAACNCAATATCGAACGACTGCTTATACTGAAGGATGGGGGCTCTATGCTGAATGGTTAGCCAAGGAGATGGGTGGATTTGAAGATCCTTACTCAGATTTTGGCCGTCTAAGCGGAGAAATGTGGAGGGCTATCCGACTGGTAGTAGATACAGGTATCCATGCAAAGCGGTGGAGTCTTGAACAGGCAGTCGATTTTTTTCAGCAAAACTCTTCGCAACCAGAAGGCACCATACTTTCCGAAATTCAACGCTATTTCACAGGGCCGGGTCAGGCTACTGCGTACAAGATGGGAATGATCAAATTTCAGGAATTTCGACAACTTGCAGAAGAACAAATGGATGATTCATTCAATGTTCGTGAGTTTCATGATGTTGTGCTAGGAGCCGGTGCTTTGCCAATGCCAATGGTGGAAGCTAGAGTGCAAAGGTGGATGGCAGATAAACTCGGTGGCGGACTGTAGTAATGGGAACCCTTAACCTTATTAATTGGGCACTATCAAAACTATCAATTGTCTTGGTAATTGGGCTTGCAATACTCAGTAGCCAGGCTAGCAGTGATGAATTATTGCAGGCTAGCGATCTACCCGCGGTCTATAGTTCCATCGGCGAACTAGCGGGGCGGGGCACATTCTATGCTGCTGGGGGACGACTCTCCTTCCGTATTGATGACGGTAACCATTACCACGGCTATGCGGGCCCAGGGGTATGGGCACAAGAAGCGAAGGGAGTGCGAACGCAAGGGCTTGTGTACGGTATCAAAGACGGTGACATCGTCTCTGCCGGCTATCTCATTCGCCAAGTGGATCTCGTTTCCAGTAAGAGTTTTCACGGCTTGACCTTGCGCGAACTAGATTTGCCCGTCGCCTACTCTATGACGGTAGACCTTATCGTAGGCGAGACTGAAGACTCTAATCAGTATCTCTGGCTGTGGCATTTCACGCCCACTAACGATGTCGCGCCGTTGATGCTGTCGGTGGGTCAACTGCCCTTGGCTGCAAGATTGCCTAGTGAATACGAAGTGTTCGCCTGCGACCATCTTCCTGAGACACGCTTCTGTCCCGGCATGGGGCGTCATTTCACCAATCTTTCAGAACAGGTGGTTAGTGGGTACAGTCGTCAACCGACGACAACTGGAGATGATGGAGTCATATATGGTGAGGCTGCGGGTAAGCTCATTTTTATAGAATATGTTCTCGGCCAGCAAGATTTAGTGAACGGCGTTTCCTGGTCTGGTGCAATACCACTTGGCGGTATCCCAATTCCTCCTATCGACAATGTCCACATACTTCACTTCGGAACTGATGGAACGACCAGAGGAACATACACTGTGCACATGTACTTCATATCTGAGGAAATCTACCTGGCTTGGGAGGCGGAGCCTTCGACGCTATAGCTCGTTAATTCTCGTTTCTTCAGGAAATTACAGGCAGTCGGGTAATGTGTGTCATAACACCTAAAATACCTCTTCCTCAATGGTACAAGCACTGTGCCGAACCTTTCGGGGGATCCTGCTGTTCCACTATTTGGTTCTATATCTGGCTATGGCATACAATCCTGGTAGAGCAGGCAGGTATTTCACAGGGTTATGACAATGAAGCTCCTTAACTTAACGACTATCTCCATCTTAGGGATACCATTCACCTTAATAATAACCGCTAATGCATTCGCGCAAGCTGATGCTTACTCCGGTGTTACGGATTCTATGGTGTTGTTCTTGGAGAACTGTGCAGTGTGCCATGGTGAAAATCTGGAAGGTGCGGTGCAAGGAACCCCTCTGAGCGGGGAATTGAGACATGGAGATTCTATGGGCGCGATTACCTCGAGTATAAGCAGAGGATATGAAACAGCGGGTATGCCTGCTTGGGAAAATGTTTTCAGTACTGCCCAAATTCGAAATATTGCCATGTATATTCTCGAGACCCGAGCAAATGTTAACTATGTAACATCAAATTTCGACCTTCCACTTTCATTGCCTGAT
>PARV01000013.1 GCA_002712055.1 Gammaproteobacteria bacterium
ATGCTACCTTTCTGGAGCTGGCTACCTTATCCAGACCCATCGCAAAATTCTACGCGTCAGTTATCGCCACAATAAAAGAGAATGGGGCCAGACCACTTTGCCCAAAATGAAATTATCGTTTTTAAAAACGGGCCAGATTAAAACAAACTTGCTCTATTTTTTGCTTATCCTAAACGCAAGCGCCTTATCAGCAAACATGGTTCAAGCGCAAAGTAGTTTCCCAGTCAACCGCGTAATTGAGAATCTGTTTCAAGATAAACCTGCCATTGGTACGTTCACGCAAACTCCAGAGACGGACATCGACTTTACTGTTATAGACGAGCAGTACGGGGATTTCGATGTTAATGATGTCCGCAAAGTTCTAGTCGACATGCGAGTTAACAATCGGCCACCTATCGTCGCTCCCATCGTGCGTATACCACTAGCTGNGCGTGATGCGCCACAGGATGTGGTCAGGCAGCTTCTCGATGCAGGTGTGTTCGGCATCATGTTTCCTGACATCGAAACCCAAGAACAGGCTACGGCGGCAATCAGCTCTATGCGATTCCCTCAAACGGCAGGCGCAGCGGATCAGGTACCTCCAGGATTGCGCGGATCGGGTTACGGTTCGGCGCCTGGGTACTGGGGGACGAGCGAAGAGGAGTACCGCACGCAGGCGGATGTCTGGCCGTTAGACCCTGCCGGAAAGCTGGTAGCAATGATTCAGATCGAATCTCTAGCTGGAATCAGAGCCCTCAACGAGATTCTAGAGGTCCCGGGTATTGGGGTGGTTTTTCTGGGCCCTACCGACCTTGCCAGCTCAATTGGTGCGGAGGGACCCAATGCTCCATCTGTCGAGGCGCTTGTTCAGGAAGTTCTTCAAGTGTGTCTGGCCCGGAATATCCCCTGTGGTTATCCGATAGTGGCAAACTCACATCAAGAGGCCGAACGCGAAACGGCGCGACGATTAGCCGAAGGCTTCAAAGTCCTGGCTGTCATGACCAGAGCACAATGAAAAGGGGATGTTAACCAAAATAAAAAGCAGAACATTTAATTTCACAAATCGAAAAAACAGAGAAACAGCCCTCCTATGATTGTCAACATCCACTCCCTTATTCCAGCTCTTGACTTGACGAGCAGTATTCTCCAAGCTTTGGCTCATTGTGTCCCTACTTAAGAACCGAGTACTAAAAATAATCCTATGCGTCGGAGGTAGCTCCCTCCTCCTGGCCTCAGAGGTGAGTGGGCAAGAAACTCGGGTGGATGCTCCCATACCTCATTCTACAGGACAGAGTGTCTCTCCTTCATTCGAGGGCTGGTATCCAAATCCNGATGGTACCCNAAGTCTGGTTTTCGGTTATTTCAACCGAAATTACGATGAACGTCTTAACCTGCCCATAGGACCNGACAATCATTTTCAACCGAGTCCCGAAGACCGAGGCCAACCTACTCACTTTTACCCGCGACGCCAGACAGGAGTTTTTGCGGTTGTTGTACCAGCTGACTTCGGTGATCAACAATTGAATTGGTCTTTAACAGCCGGCGGCGAAACTATAACGATTCCAGGTCATCTGAGACCTGAATGGGAGATTACTGCGCTTAGAGAAGTGACTAGTGATAACACGCCACCAGTAATCAGGTTCGGTGGGNCCGAAGCTTCGCCCGGCCAAGGCCCTCTAGGCGTTCAATCTGATCCATTGAAGGCAGTTGTTGGCGAGCCGACTATGATCACGGTCTGGTCGTATGATGACGGGGTGCGGAAATCGCAGGCTGCTGCGCGGCCGGCTCGATCTGGTGTGGTCTGGAGCAAGTATCGGGGAAGTGGCACCGTGGAGTTCGATGACCAGACACCTAGGATAGAGGAAGGGAAGGCTACCACCAGCGCCACATTCAGCGAGCCGGGGAATTACGTGCTACGTGTGTTAGCTTGGGATGACTCTGGTGGTCAAAGCGCTATAATGGCAGGTGGTTTNTTCTGCTGTTGGACCAATGGTTTCATCACGGTGCAAGTAGACTAGATAAAGAGGGCACGCCCCCCAACACACCTATCTGCGAATATGGAGAAGGAGATTACAATGAAAAAGATGAAAAGACTTCACATTGTTTGGGTCAGTCTAACAACAGGTGTTATTTTGCTATTTTCCGCAGGTATTTCATCTGGCCAGACGGAAGACGTAACCTTCAGCCGTGACATTGCACCGATTCTGCAACAGAGGTGTCAGGATTGTCACAGACCAGGGCAGATGGGACCGATGTCACTCGTAACCTACGAGGAAGTTAGACCCTGGGCTCCTTTGATTAAAACAAAAGTTGTCACGCGGACGATGCCACCATGGCATCTCGACAAGACAGTCGGCATTCAGGAATTTGAAAATGACGTCTCGCTAACAAATGCAGAGATTGACAAGGTAGTCCGTTGGGTCGATGCAGGTGCACCACGTGGCAATATCGAAGATATGCCTGCAGCTATGGACTGGCCCCAAGATGAGCTTTGGCGTATGGCTGAACGCTACGATCGTGAACCAGATCTAATTATTAAATCTACACCTTGGACCGTAAGTGCATCGGGGCAAGACCAATGGTGGACACCCATCATGGACACTGGTCTTACCGAAGACCGTTGGGTGACAGGTATGGAAGTACGCCCAACTATGAAGGGTCGTCGCGTAACCCATCACGCCGTAATATATCTACAGCAAACNGAGGAACCGGGAGATTTTGAACCCGTTGTAGACGTCCCGGGACGTGGCAGTTATCTGACCGAGTTTGCTGTCGGCAAGATAGGCGATGTGTTCCGCGAGAATACCGGTAAACTTATGAAGGTCGGATCACGTATAGCCTTCGACAACCATTACCACTCGGTGGGCGAAGAAATAACGTCACAAACAGAACTGGGAATCTGGTTCCACCCTAAGGGATATGTACCGAAGTATCGTGTTTACTCTAACGCGCTAGGCGTGCAGCAAGCAATGGCCACGCTGGACATTCCGCCCGGTAAAGTGACCACGCACCATGCTTATATACCACTGCGGGCACAGGCGAGGATCGAGAATTACCAACCACACATGCATATCCGAGGAAAAGCGATGTCGATGGAAGCGATTCTTCCCAACGGACAAGTTCAGATGCTGAACCATGTGGATAATTTCGACTTCAACTGGCATGTGAATTACGTTTATACCGACAATTCAGCACCCGTACTGCCTGCCGGCACAATCCTTCATATTACTGCATGGCATGACAATAGCATCGACAACCGTGCGAACCCGGACCCAACTCAGTGGGTGGGTTGGGGTCAACGCAGCTTTGACGAAATGTATCATGCTCATGTGAACATGACGTATTTAAACGACGAGGACTACGAGAAAATTGTCGCCGAAAGAAGAGCCCTGCGACGATAGGGCAATAGGAGAAGAAGGCATTAAATTTCAGGAAAGATAACCACGAAGAAATTTAGTGCCTTCATTCCAGCCTTTAATAGAAAGGAGAGAAGGATCTACTCGGAGAGTAGCAACCTAACGCAAATGCTCCGCCTATTTCATCTTCATGGGTTTAAGATCAATTTTTGTACCCGCCAGTTGTTCATGTCTGCCACGTAGAGTACATCTTCCTGTGAACAATCCAGCCCATGAATCCAGTTAAACTGACCATNTCGGCGCCCGGACTTACCTAGCCAACCAAGAATGGTGCCATCAGTACTTATCTTGTAAATACGACCAGGTTCATTATCCGCTACGTACAGATATTGCGGCGTAGAATTACTAATACACATCGCCCAGGGTTGTGTTTCACGAACCTCCCGATTGGGATTGCGCGCCGCGAAAGGTGGTTGATAGTCCCGAGGATATGGTATGTCTAGTATAATCATTCTCAGAAAAGCGCCATCAGTATCAAATACCTGAATTCGGCGATTACTGCGATCAGCAACGTAAATGTTATCGTTGCGGTCAATCTGCATCGCATGGGGAAGATTAAACTGACCAATGTTTGACCCAAAGGAACCCCAGTCCATNAGGAAGTTNCCATCACGATCGAACTTGGTCATGCGGGAATTTACGTAACCATCACTTACATAAATGTTTTCGTCACTATCCCAAGAAACGTCTGTCGGACCTCCCAGATAACCTCCAAATGCTCTCGCTTCCTCTTGGGTAGCGAGCTCCACGTCGCCGTGATAACCCTCCTCACGTCGGCCTAGGTTCATGAGTACATAACCCTCAGGGTCGAACTGGATAACCGTGTTAGCAGCTTTGTCTACCACCCAGAGATTATCGTACTTATCAAATCGGACCTGATGGGCATAAGCGAGACCGTATACACCCTTACCGATTTCCCGAAGAAACCGGCCGTCACTGTCGAACTCCAGAAGCTGGGTAGTCGCATTTGACCAGATGGGCCCGGCATTCGCACTACCTGGATGATTTAATACAACGATGTTGCCCATGGAGTTCACAGCTACCCCNAGCACTTCGCCGAGATTCATGTCGGGTGAGTACTTCANAAAATTAGGGACAGTCTCAAAAGGAATCTCGGGCACGGATTGCTGGGCTAACGCGGGAGACACCGTAAACAGTATAAGTAGAATTTTAAGTATTCGCATAAAGACTCACCTCCGGGATTGCGCTGGACAAGGACACACTATTCCTGGTCGAGGCATGAAATCTTATTCTTATTTGGCGANTTAAAAAAAATTAACAGAGCCCTCCTGTGGAGTCAACGAACAGAGAGGCGTCAGCAACGGATAGGTCAGCAAAAACTTCTGTGTTTATGTTGTGGTTTGAGGTTAGTGAACCACTAAACCAGTGCTTGTATAGTCGTTTTAGCAGCAGTTCGGGCATTAAACATTGATCTTTTCGAATTTGAGGCTTAAGTTATTTAAACTCTAACCACCTTATATCCGAATGTCTCCATGATAAAAAAAATCAAGCCTATACTCATAGCCAGCATTTTATGCACACCTATCCATTTCCCCATCCATGCTCAATCGATTGAGCTGGAAGAGTTTCCGCCAGTAACAGATGCCACATTACGTGATCCTCCTGCTGCAGATTGGTTAATGTGGCGCCGGACTTTAAACGGCTGGGGTTTCAGTCCACTTGATGAAATAAATAGGCAAAATGTTGCCGGCCTGCGCATGGTATGGACCCGGGCGTTGACCGAAGGCAGTCAAACCGGGACACCCCTGGCCTACAATGGAGTGTTGTACATGCCAAATCCGAACGATGTTATTCAGGCTCTGGATGCCATCACCGGTGACCTGATCTGGGAACACAGGCGAGAGATACCCGAGGATGCGTCCGAGTACTTCGGGTTCTTATCATCGAATAATCGTAATATTGCTATTTGGAGGGATCTCATCATCGATACCTCCGTCGATGACCATATCTTCGCACTAAATGCCGTTACCGGAGAACAAGTCTGGGAAACTCTGGTTCTGGATTACAAGACTCATCCCGCTACACAGGGCGCGGGACCCATTATCGGCAACGGTAAGGTGTTTACTGGACGAAGCTGTTCTCCTAGGGGTGGACCCGATTCCTGTGTCATTACTGCTCATGATGCGGCAACTGGNGCTGAGCTATGGCGGCGTCGCACTATTCCCGCTCCGGGAGAACCAGGCGACGAGACTTGGGGAGACGTGCCTTTCGAGGAACGCAAACATGTAGGAGCATGGATGCCTCCTAGTTACGATCCTGAACTAAATCGAGTTTTCATTGGAACCTCGGTCACATCTCCTGCCCCCAAGTTCTTATTAGGTGGGGCTGATAAGAAACATCTTTACCATAACTCAACACTGGCTCTGAACGGTGACACTGGAGAGATAGAATGGTTTTATCAACATCTCAATGATCACTGGGATCTCGATCACCCTTTTGAACGCCTGCTTTTAGACACTAAAGTATCACCTGATCCCAATGCTGTTTCTTGGATCAATCCCTCGTTAGAGCTGGGAGAACAGCGCAAGGTGGTAACCGGAATTCCTGGCAAGACTGGTCTCGTGTATACCCTAGATCGGGAAACAGGAGAATTTCTGTGGGCTAGACCGACAGTTTATCAAAATGTTATCAGCGAGATTGATGGCTCTTCCGGTGACGTGACGGTAAACCCTTCAATGGTGTTCCGGGAGATGGGTGAAGTCGCTACCGTTTGTCCGAACATGCACGGAGGAAAAGATTGGGAAGCCGGTGCTTATAGTCCGGAAACCAATACCATGTACTATCCGTTACGAAATATGTGCATGCCNACCCTCGTTACCGATGAGGAGAGCGCCTCTCATCGTATTTATGCTATGAGCGTACGACATGAGATTGCTGCAGGTGAAACAAACCTAGGTACTATATATGCTATCTCTGCTGAAACCGGAAGAACCGAGTGGAAGTATGAACAGCGAGCAGCAACAGCCTCGCTCATTGCAACCGGAGGTGGGCTACTTTTCGGAGGAGATACGAATGGACGTTTTAAAGCTCTTGATCAATCGACAGGTGAGGTACTTTGGGAAATTAACCTTGGCTCACCAATAACCGGATACCCCATAACATTTGCTACTAAAGGCAAACAGTACGTCGCTGTTAGCACTGGTACGGCGGCAACTACAGCTAGCTTCCTTAGTCTTACTCCGGAATACAAACCGTCATTTGCAAACAATTTGTTTGTATTTGCTTTACCATAGCCTCAACGTGGCTCGGATAACACTGTTAGGGTTGGCGACTAATCTCGATTTTTGCTAACTCATTCTCGTCCGCTGATAATTCTGCGTTGCCAGCTGGGTAGCCGTTTCTAGATAGCAGGAATGCAGTAAGGTCCACATATGCGCTATTGCTAAGACTACCCGGCGCACTTTGGGGCATGCCATAACGCATACTGGCGTAAAGTTCCTGTAAATTCCTCCCTTCCCATTTAAAGGAGAACCCTATTCCAACCAAAGATGGGGACATGTCTTGACCAGTAAGATCTTCCCGGTGACAGCTTGCGCACTCAGTTTGATAAGTAGAAGCACCACGTGTTACCTGGTCATCTGTGTAAATACCTTGCCAAATATCTACCACAGTATCCTGCGCTTCCAGCCGCTGTGTAGAAGAGAAAACAAATATCGCTAACCCGATTGCAAGCAGCCATGACACAGCCAATTTGAGCGAGCGCTTGTTCATACAGAATTAGTAACCCTAGCCATTAATCTACACGAGATAATGAAAAAAGCAGGACCAGTGTAATATATCTCTATAATTTACTCTGGCCCTGCCGTGTATTGAAAAACTAGTCTATTGCCTTCAACACTTCCCTGGTTAGGCCCCAGCGGTCAAATCCTTGGCGACCATAATCGAGACCACGGCGAACAATCACCATGTTATGGGAGGGCACAACAACTGTGTACTGTCCGCGATTGCCGGACGTTGAATAGGCTTCCTTTGGCACATCATNCCTGCCTTCTGGCACCAGCCACCATTGGCCTCCATAGATGCCTCCAATACTCTCTGTTGAAGGGGCTGGTGTACGAACGAAATCGATCCACTCTTCGGAGAGTAATCGTTGACCATTCCAGATACCATCATTGAGATATAAAAGACCGAATCGTGCCAGGTCTCTCGCGTTGGTATAAACCTGACTACTTAAGACAAAATCACCAAACCGATCTGTACTGACAAGAGTATTTCGCATGCCAATCTTGTCGAGTAACGCTTTTCGTGGAAACTCTGCGTAAGCCTTTTCACCCCCCAAAGCGAGTTTCATGGCATATACGCCAAGTAAAGTGTCATAATTTTCATAATCCCAATACGTGCCAGGTTCGCGTATNACCGCTCGGCTGCGTGCACCCACAACCGAACTTGCTCCTGCCCAGTAGGACATGCCTGAGCCAATCGCATACTCGAGCCCACCGTTATCAACAGTTTCCAATCCGCTAGACATGTTGAGCACATGGCGGAGTGTGATCTCATTGCGAGGATCCGCCTCCGGTGAGCGAACCCTGGGATACCAATCAAACCCAAGGGGATCGTCGAGGACTAATTTACCTTCATCTACTAACATGCCAATAAGAGTAGAAGCCACACTCTTGGCTGTTGACCAAGTACGAGTCCGAGTAGTTATGTCGAAGCCCGGTGCATAACGTTCGTGAACGATTTGCCCGTTATAAACGACAATAAGACTCAATGTAACTTGTTCCGGAGACTCTCGGTCAAATGCCCAATTCGAGGCAGCCAGAAGTTTTTCTTCGTCCACATTACTGGGAAGGATAGTGTTCTCAATAAAGTCACCATCAGGCCATGGAATTTGTGCGGGATCACCCGGCGGATAGGGCAGTGTCAACTCAGGCAACCTATCAATATCTTCCAAAGTCTGGTCTGGGGGTAAAATCACGCAACCGATTCCTTCCCTAAATGCAGCCCGCATGACGGGCACCGCTCCCGGCGCCCCTATCTCAACGGCCCGACGATCCCACAGTACCTCATAATCTCCTCCGTCTGGGGTGCCGATGGGCTCACGGAAAAAGGCTAGTTCCTGCTCGAAGATCTGCTCAAGCGTGCGGTTGGAGGTGAATAATCCATTGCACATGAAAATTGCTTGCTGACCTCGACGGACCATGTCCCGTTGATGCTGCCAGTAGTCATAGGTTTCCTCCTGTTGCGCGACCGCTAAAACCGGCATCAGGAGCATTATATTTAATATTATTATTGCGAGGCGCTTCATTAGAGGGCCCTCCTTTTGGGTATTCAGAGCATAAAAGCTATCTGGGCATAAGTCCACGCCAAAAAAATAGCTACATACGGTTTATGGTGAATTGTGTTACTGAGTAGCGGTAGTGAATAACCCCATGACACTACATTGAATCGCTGTCATGGGGAAAATGCATCCACCCGGTGATAATATACTTCTTATCTGAGTTCAATATATCTCCCGTATGTGAATGAGTCCATTCGGCTGGCCAGATAAGTGTCTTTCCTTTTTCTGGTTGCACTTTCAGGTTCTGATGGGCAAAGGTAGTAGAACCACCGTCTTTTACATCATTCAGGTAAGTCATCCAAACAAGCACCCGGAACGAATTCACGATTGAGGTTCGCTCCGTGTGTTCCTGTTTGAAATGACCGCCGGCAAGATATCTCTGAATATTAAAGGAACTCAGATCCACGCGGGGCAAAATGGAAGCCAAGAAAGGAAATTGCTCCAGATAATCTTTGTAGAGATCGTACAAAACATCTATATATGCCTTCACTGTTTCATATTCCGGCTTTTTGAGATCTCTCGGATGTATCGTGATATCGGTAGAGTCTTTATTCTCAATGTTGACTCCTCCTGCGGATTCCCCAGGTTCTTGTTTTTCCTGGCGAGTCTCGAAAAAGTCCACTAGCGCATCGCAAATGGAGTCTTGCTCCATTTGCCAACACCCTATAAAGTGCGGGCTCGACCCCTCAATTCCCAACCGTTTCACAACGTTACCCCATGCTTTATTGTTACGCCTTCTTTGTTATCAAACGAAACGAACCCGAAACCTTCCTGTCTCATTTGCAGACCTTCTTCCAGTCTACCAAGTGCGCATATAGCATTGCCTTTGAATGCAAGCACATCTTGACTATCTGGCTGAATTTCCAACGCGGCGTTGTAGGTATCAACGGCTTCGCTGAATTTCCTGAAATAGACTAAGATATTACCCACGTTTACATTGAGTCTGAACCTAAGATCCTTGCCAGAATCCCCGGGATTTTGGTTCTCTAATTCCAATGCTTTCGAGAAGTCTCTAAAAGCTCCTGTATAGTCACCGAGTTTTTTTTCAACTACCCCAAGATTACTAAAGGCCAGCGAATTATTCGGGTTGAACTGGGCTGCTCTGGCGTAACTTTCCTTCGCGTCGTCATAACGATGTAAATCTTCCAGAACATTTCCGCGGTTGTTGTATGCTTCAAAGTAGCCGGCTTTTAGACGTATTGCTAGATTATATTCGTGCAATGCCCTCTCAAAATCGCCTTGTATACGAAGCGATTTTGCATAGTTCAAATGAACGAAAGCAATATTAGGTGAAATTTTAGCGGCTTCCTCTAGATGCTCAAGTGCAAGTGCATGCTTACCTAGCTCTTGCAACGTGACTCCAAGATTGTTTCGAGCTTCTCCGTATTCGGGATCGGCCTTCACCGCCTGTTTGAACCTTTCAAGAGCACCTTCCTGATTTCCCTGTGCCTTAATAATGAGTCCTAGATTATTGTACGAATCCGCATACCCTGATTCGACCCTTATAGCTTGTTCATAGGCCTCAATCGCTTCGGACTCCCGGTTCAGGTAATTAAGAACTACTCCTAGCATATTATGAACTAAACCTGATTCCGGATAACGATCTAGCAGCTGCCGGCAGAACTTCTCGACCCCCGGATAATTCCCTGAGTCATAGAGATTAAAAAGAGAGTCGATTTCTGTTTTAGTTGGATTTCTTGATTCTATGTCAGCCATAACCGAAACGCAGATAAATCGTAAACAGCAAGAATAAAATCCTTACTCTACCCCGTGTAGGACCGATACTTATCTGACCTCAACTGTTACTGAAGCCGAGCGAGTATACGCACCATCATCAGCGTAAGCGCGCAACTCGTAGGTACCAGGCTGGCTAAATGTTGCCGTAGTCATCGTCTCTTCGCCGGTCACTCTCAGCGCTGTAACCGGTGAGTCGAAATGCACCTGACCTGGTACTCGATACATTATCCAGGTAAGCCCCAAACCAGTTTCGTCGGCAGCGACATAATTAACCACACTCTGAGATTTGGGAGAATTTCGACCAATACCACCACCAACTGTTGGTAGATTGTTTGGAAGAGATTCCATCGCTCTTCGCCGTTCTCGTTCATAAGGTCCAGGAAGCCCGTCATCGCTGGCGAAAACTCGCAGCGTCAGAGGCCTCCCGATACTAGCGAAGAGTTGACCTTCTACACCAACCATGCGGACAGCCGGGGGTTGGTTTACATATTCAATTTCAGTACGACCACTGGTCCCACGTCCACGGTTAGCTCCCCATACTCCTTCATCAACTGCCCAGATGTTTTCGCGTTCAAGCGTACCAATCGCGGTACTTGTCTCACCATTATGGGACACTGACCATATAAGTTCTTTACCGACGAAACCCGCCTGGACGTGAATACCGAACACAAACTGTTGTCGCCTAGGGTAGAAATATGTCGGTTGACCTCTGTCGGGAGGACCTGGATCAAGGAGGATCAAGTCTTGATCCACTTGACCTGCCGTTGTCACTCCTTCCGCCACCTGGAATGAATTATTGATGCCGATCGGAACATTAGGCGTTTCATCATAGTTGCGGTTAAGGTATCCGAACCACATGGTGTAACTACCATCCGAGTTTCTTTCAAACCCCTCGTAAATCGGTTGTACACTCTGGCCAAATCGGTGCAGCGTCTGCGCCGACAAAAAACTTGTAGATAACGAACACAGCACAGCCGCAACCATACTGAAAATCAAACACCTCGTTCGACTTAACTTCATCGATAGGTTCCTTTCCCTTGTTTTTCTTGGTTGTTGAGTTCTTTCAGTGTTTCCCGTTTTAATCACTTCCAGCATTTAATAGGATTTGTCGATCTTTTACCGCCTCTTCAAAATCTTCGTCTGTCAGCTCGTAGTAGCTTATCCAAGAAAATGACATGTCATCAGTCGATCGCTGCCCAAACCCCACCCAATTACGTGAATCTCCCGCCCAGGGATTAGTCTCGGAATTGTTGAACCAACTGGTTACATGCAGCATGGAGCCCTTTGGTATTAGCGGTTGCACTTCCTCTGCATAATTGTAGGCGATGTGCCATCCAAAATCCCAATCCGCGCAACTTAGAGTCTGTCGACGATTGTCCTGATAAATCACTTCGAGGCACTGTCTGGTACCTAAGTTGTGGAGGTGCGGTTGAAAAGTAGTGATTCTTATATTTTTATCTAGGAATTCATAACCATCAGTACGAATCGAAGCTTCACCACCAGGCAAATCTAAATCCTCATTGTCTGCCATGTGGGATCTAATCAATACGTTTTCTGGTTCCTCGTCTTCCGGAAGGAACCATAATCCCAATCGAGTGCGATCGGTGTGGTCCAAGCCGTCGGGACTCGATGCATAGTGAACGTTCCAATTCAGTCTAGTGCCAGCTTTGATTAATTGACCTGTCCCTGGCGGGTTAATGTCCGCAGTTTTACCAAGCGCATACTCGCTGAGGAACCCTCCTCCTCCGTCAGGGAATTCCATCGAGGTGACTGCATGATGAACCACCGGAAACCCTTCGGCCGACGGCTTTGTTTCAAATGCTTTAATCCAACGATCTTTGGTCAACCCAGTATCGCTGTAGAAAGTCATCCACCAGTTGGGACCATCAGCCGGCACAGTAAAAGGTTCTGGAATAGGAATCACAAGATCTGGCGGGCGACCCATTTCATCTTCCAGCGTCCAGGCCACATCGTTTTCGAAAATTGGCACCGGTGGGATATTGCTAGGATCGCCCTGCGCAGCCCCACCATCGACCCAGCGGACAATCGTAGCGATTTCTTCATCGCTTAGGGAACGGTCGTCCTCAAAATCGCGTATGCCTACGGTCTTATCGACGAAGTAAGGAGGCATCTTGCGCCGCACTACTCGATCTTTAATCACCGGAGCCCAAGCTTGCACAGCGGCATAATCGGTGAAGGACATCGGAGCAATGGACCCTGGCCGATGGCACTCCACGCAATTATCAAAAATGATAGGAGCTACGTGTTCCGAGAAGGTAGGATTCGCGCTATTCACCTGCTGTGCGCTGGCAGGCAAAGTGATAATAAAGGTGACTCCTAGAATGCCTATACATTGACTCCACCACTTCATTGAAACTGCCCAGCTTGTTGTTTCTAACACTTTTGGCAACCTCCTGCGTCTCCTCGATATGATGAGCCTTAAGCGAATAAAAGCCGGTATCGAGAGCTGCGTTGTATTGAATTATGTTTTGCTTCAAAAAGGGTAATAATGATGACACCTCGCAGTCAAGTTATTATTTCAATTGAGTTACATCTTTCCAACTGATTTAGAACCGAACCAAATACACTATCAGCAGTTAGGGTAGTCTTTTATGGGTCTGAGGTGGTTTGTACAATCAAAAATTTCCTGTGATAAAGAAACCGCTAGCGCAGTATAATTAAACTCCATGAATGAGCGTTCAACCCAAGCCGTCCTGCGCTATCTTGTCCCCGGAGATGAGAAACCGATTTATTACGCTTCCGTTGGGGGGGCAGACGCACAACTAAATATTCCAAATGCAGAGTTCGAAGAAAAACTAGTTAACATAAATGATGCGCGCCACCAATCTGTTCCTGCAAGCCTCGACAAAGAAGGTTTTAGTCTGTGTTCNCACACAAGCGCGATTTCTGATTTTTATAAACTTATGGACCAGCAACAAGAGTATGAAGAAGAACTCAGAGACCTGGTTCTACCGTTAGTTGAGGGAAGTCATCTTCTTATCTTCGATCACACTTTGAGATCAGATTCTGCCGCTATTCGCAGTGAACACAATACCCGCGAGCCCGCTTCAGTCGTTCATAATGATTACACGGAAGCTTCCGCCAAGAAGAGAATGCTCACCCTTTTGCCTTCAAAAGAAGCTGAACATTTGCAAACTGGCCGTTTTGCAATTATAAACGTTTGGCGTTCCATCTCTGGCCCCGTTATTCAATCTCCATTGACCTGCTGTGATGCTAGTACATTGGTCGATACTGATTTCGTAGCGAGCGAACGGCGGGCCAAAGATCGAGTCGGAGAACTGGAATTAGTAAGTTTTAGCCCTGATCATAGATGGTATTACTATCCAGAAATGACCATGACAGAAGTTTTATTGATCAAGACCTTCGATNCAGCCCAAGATGGACGCGCTTGCCGGTCTGCTCACACTGCGTTCGATAATNCCCTAGCGCCACTGGACGCCCCTCCGCGGGAAAGCATGGAGTCGCGTATGCTGATTTTTTATTGAGGNCCGCATGAAGACNCACCGCAGCAGCGATCAGTAACAGAATCAGTCCCGTAAATAATCGTCGGAGCCATCTAGCCAATCATCACGGCGAGGTGACCACATGTCGATTTCCTCCACTTCTCCGATGCAGGTTGCCTGGTGCGGCAAATTTGGCGGAATTACAACCACATCGCCTGGTCCAAGGAGCATCTCTTTCGGCGCNTCGCCACCAAATACGAACTGCATCTGCCCTTTTACCACTTGGGTGATCTGTTCATTATGATGACTATGCATCGGCACGGTAAACCCATCTTTAAAATATATACGCGCCACCGTCATGTTCTTGCCGGTCACGATACGACGTTTCATAGAATTGTTTACTGACTCGAGTTCAACTTCGGTCCAGTTTATTGATTGAAGCTCTTCGGTAAGCATCTGAAATTTATCTTTTTGTGCAACCCATCTAAAAAGGCGCCTTTAAATTTTTGAGGCGCCTTTATTACCTGTTGAATCGATTTCTAGCGCTCAGTAGGATCACGACCATCACTAGGCGCGCCGGTGCCGGACGAACCCATGAAGAACTTGCGCCCATCTTCAAAAGTAACATCGCGACCGTTGGCCCGGGCGCTGCGATCTTTGCTCTGATAGCCGTCAACGACTATGTACGTCCCAGGTGTGATGGTGTCTCTGGATAGACCTCTACGCAAAAGCGTATTTGGCGTACCTCCCTCAACCATCCATACCTGTTTGCTGCCATCTTCATTTGTGACTTCCAAGTGAATCCAGGTGTGAGGATTCACCCACTCGACTCTTACTATTGGACCTCGCAACAACACTGGGCGGTTAGGATCAAACTCGGCGCTGAAAGCGTGGTGCGCGATCACATGACTAGTGACGGCCGCAATTAGACCGGAGAAAGTCAGTATTNNACCAACCTTTCCAAAAACAATTAGCTTACCCATGCTTATTCTCCTCAGAATTGCGTTATTAGGTTTACGCTACAAAAAGTCTACCGGGTCGGGTTTGCAACTCCACCAGGTTCTTCACCACGAAATTCTGCCTCCAACAACCGTGCGCCCTTCATTATGCCTTCAAGTGCATAATTAGCCTCATGACATGCATATTCGAATACTTTGTTGGGACTCCTGGGCCACGCATATTCACCTGTAAATGGAGCAGTCCAGGATGTCGGATCCTCGACGGTAAAGGTATAAATCAGTTGGTCCGCACTCTCCATTCGAAACCGCTCGGTCACTTTCATGTTCTTGGAGCCTTGCGAAAATGCAGGAGTGTCCCGAAAGTTCGTTGTCTCCACCACTAAGGTATCGCCTTCCCACCAACCTATTGAGTCACCTAACCATTTTTGGATTTCGGGTGGGTCATGTCTGGCATTCATCCTGACTATCCGAGCTTCATGCACCATTTCAACATGGATAATAACGGTATCTTCACTTTGCACAATACGTTTGTGATTGTTGTATAACGCCGGCAGCATTGGAGGACCTGCGGTTGAACTGAAAGACAGTAGACAACGTTCCGCGAAAGGTCGCTGCTCCATATTGTCATACGGTCCGGGCGCATCCAGGCCTGCGTTTAACCAATAAGCAGTACCATCATTTGCCCCTCCTTCCCGTCTAATAGAAGCTTCGCCAGCACTGAATCTAGCTCGAAACGCCGCACGACGTTCATCGGTAACAGCCGGCATTCGACCATTAGGTGGATCGATCAAGATCGAAGTTCGCCATTGCCCATCGATCTGAAAAGCTCCAGTGCCTCGATCAATCCAGAAGGTATTGTATCCACCAACATTACCCGAGGCTCCGGACGAACCATCGCCTCCCTGAGGAGGCGCACTTCTATCCGGATCACTATCCTGTTGGCGTTCAATGTTTCGAGCGAGTTCTCGCGCTGCAATTCCTACCGCCTCATCGTCAGTTAGAAATACCTTTTCTCCAAATTCTTCAGGACGATTAAGGGGTGTTAATGTGGATACATCGTATGTNCCTGAGAGGTCCGGATGACCACTAGAGGTCCGGGGGATGCCCTCGCCCTGCGCCATCGCGCTAGATACAAGAGCCAGACCAATAAAGGCTAACAAACCAGAAAACAACATCCTGATTTCATTTTGCATACTTAACCTCCTCAAATTCACTCAATTAGCGAGGGAGCGGATACCTGCGCGCTTCGCCATAAATTAGTTCTTCCACAAATTCAACGCATCGAAAATCCATTATTCGAGCATTCTCTTCCATTCGACGATAAATAGGCATTTTTATAGTGAACGGCTCAGTCAACACTAAGGGATCTTCGATCGTCGCTTCGTAGTCTATATGGTTGGGACCCATCATTGTAAATCGCTCTACGACATGCAATTGATAGCTATGGTGGCTGCCGGCACGATCTAGCCAAGTCCCATCGGAAAGACCGGTTACATCTACTACCAACGTGTCACCTTCCCAGCTACCTACAGACCATCCCATCCAAGAATCCACCTGTGAGGGCCCAGGATTATCCATGTAGATGTCTCGTATCGCACCGGCAAACTGGTAAGCGATAAAAATATCTCTCTCGCTCTGAACAATCTGAAATGGCATAGGCAAATAAGTAGCTCGTGGCACTCCAGGCAAGTAGCACTTAACCTCTGGGTCCCGATCAATCCAGTTTTCCATATTTTGTTCTTTCAGCGCTCGCGCCTCGGCTGTATAAGGAATTTTCCCGCCTCCAACAATTACACCCATACTGCCTGGCACAGCTCCCACTGCACCTAAACGCAGGGTAACTGCTGCTGGTACAGGATTAACCGGTCCCTCGCGCATCTGAAGCGAATGGCGAGCAATATGTGGTTCAAGATCGTAGTTAGCCTCGTTTATCACTTGCCAGATACCGCTAAAATCCGGCCGCCCATCCGGCTGCCTCGGGATATCTTGCGCCGCGATTTGCGACTCAGCAAAAAGCAATATCATAACCACAGAGAAAACTCTGAATGATCCCTTCATTCGATACTCCATAACTAGGTGTGAAAATCAGACATCGAAAGACTCAGCCCTTTCCAACACATTTGTTAACGAACTGAGTACTTAGTAAAAGCACCCCCTGCCGAACTTAATGAGTTTGGGCCTTCCGCTGCGTAGACATTCCCGTCCGCATCGACTGCTACCCCTTCACCCGCTGTGCCTTGATAAATCCTGTCAACGCGCTCAAATGGTTGTATGAAGCCCGTGATGTGATCTTCGTCAATATGACCAATGCGCACTCCGTTTCTCCAACCGACGTGATTGGTGGGACTAGATTCGGAATCAATTGCATAAACCATGTCGTCACCAGTTATAAAAAGTCCACTGATACGCCCGTACATGTAACGCGATTCGAGATAATTGCCGTCCTGATCNAAAATCTCAATACGATGATTACCACGNTCCGCTACCCAGAGACGACCCTTTGAGTCAAATTCCATCGCATGTGGGGTTCGGAATTCACCGTGGCGTACACCAATCTGGCCCCATTCCATTATACGAGTGCCATCAGGAGCGAACTTGATTATACGTGCCGTTGATCCTTCTGCCCTGCCTGTTTCCATAGCCTGGTTGCTTGTCATACCCTGGCCATTGTGACCATCAGACACGTAGATGCTACCGTCTGGGCCAACAATAACATCATTCGGTTGGTTGAATTGATTTGCCCCGCTACCCGCTTGACCGGGTGTACCGAGACTCATCAGTAATTCGCCATCGGCACTGAACTTATGGACCTGGTGTCCCTTAGTCCGGGCNGCATTGTTCGCGAAGTCCGTTACCCATACATTGCCNTCCGAATCAGCATGTATACCGTGGGGAGTCATCATGAGACCTCCACCAAAGTTTGCCAGCACCTCGCCAGTATTGCGGTCGAATTTGAAGATTGGATCAACTGGATTAGTGTCGCAATTTATTGGTGCTCCTCCACCAAAGGCGCTGGCGCCGCAGCGTTCGTATGCCCAGACCTGACCATCCGTTGGGTCAATATCGACACCGGCCGTCGACCCCCATTCTCTTCCTGCAGGGAGGTCTCCCCAATTTTGAGTAACTACCGGGGCTGGATTCGGTAATCCTTCACCTGAAATGTGGTTACCTCCGCCACCGGATTGGGCGGAAACTANCCCGTCACTGTCACATCCTGCTAGTAAAAATGAGACAGTGCCTATTAATGAGCATAAAAGGATTTTTTTAGAAAACATGGTGGCTCCTTGATATTCTTTGACTGTAAGGGAAGCATAAAAGCCCTCCACGCCCAAGTCCATACCTACTGGCTGAATTTAGCATCGGTTCATATCTGTGATTAACTAATTCGGGGTGCTTTTCCTGATAAGTTCTTTCATAAGGTTTAGGGCTTTCTGTTTCCGGACTATTTATAGCTCTCCCGAAGAGNCCTGCTGCTCCCGCCATTCTTTTTCTCTGACCCTTGCTCCCCTTAAGGTCGCGGACATCGCATAATTACCTTCGTGGCAGGCATACTCATACGGTATTTGGTCAGACACAGGCCACACCATTTCTCCGCTATAGGAATCGGTATAGTCGGCATCTTTTACGGTAAAGCTGTACAGCAGTCCACCTTCTTCGATTGGACTAAACCGTTCTATTACGCGGCGATCAGCAAGTTGATGAGGCTGATCCAGAAAATTAATTGTTTCCACTACCAGTGTGTCTCCTTCCCACCAGCCTATAGAATCCCCATCAAAAGTGGCAAGGGTCTCAGGATTGTGCTCCTTATCTTTAATCCGGATTATTCGTGCCCAGTGCATCCATTCGATGTATAGCATCAAGTAGTCATCCGTCTGCACGATTGTTTTAAGGTTGTTATAGACCCGCGGCGTGATGGGAATCGACGCGGATTGGTGATAGATACAGCGAACCGCCAGAGTTTGATTTTCGGGACCGTCGTAGGGTTGATCNCCGGTCTCCAGCCACCAGGCTCCTTCTCTTTCCGGCCAAGCNAACTTNGGTGCCGCGTCNGCCTTGGCCTGACCNTCAGGCGTACGAGGAGGCATCCGNCCATTTTCTGGATANGTCAAGATGGAGGTGCGGTACTGTCCATCAATGGTAAAACCGTCATCACCCCGGTCGAACCAGAAATCATTGTAGGATCCTATATTTCCTCCTTCTTCGGGCGCGCTGCGCTCAGGGTCACTTTGTTCCGAGCCCCGTTCTCTTGCCGTCATTTCTCTCTCTCGCATCACCTGCACTTCTTCTTCGGTTAAAAACAAGCGATCTCCGTAACTTGTGGGCCTTTGGAAAGGAGTCAGGCTCGAAATATCGTAGTTACCATTGAAATCTGGTTTGCCAAGCGCAGTACGTGGAAAATCATCCTGTGCATTGACAAGAATTGGAATCGCCATGGCAATCGGCAATAAGGCAACTACAAATTTAATTATGGTCTTCATAGTTTTCTCCACTGGAAAAATTTTGTAATAGACATAATTAACGGGTTGGCTATTGCTCTACTGCAGTTTCCTGCTGCTCCCGCCACTCTTTTTCCCTTACCCTGGCCCCCATCAAGGTCGCGGTCATGGCATAGTTACCCTCATGACATGCGTACTCATAAGGGATTTGATCGGATTTTGGCCATATTAATTCGCCACTATAGGAATCTACATAATCTGGGTCTTCCACGGTAAAGCTATACAGCAGTCCGTCATCACTAATGGGGCTGAATCGTTCGGTGACCCGGCGTCCTTCATTGGGTTGGAATGGCTGGTCCAGAAAGTTGATAGTCTCCACCACCAACGTATCACCTTCCCACCATCCGATAGAATCTCCGTCCAAGGTACTGAGCTCTTCAGGGTTATGCTCGGAGTCAATACGAATAATTCGCGCCCAATGCATCCATTCAATGTATAGCATCAAGTAGTCATCCGTCTGCACAATCGTTTTCAGATTATTATAAACTGACGGTCGGACTGGGATTGATGCGCCCGCTTGGAATATGCAACGCACCCCAAGAACCTGATTTTCAGGACCATCATAGGGTTGTTCGCCAGTCTCCAGCCACCAGGCTCCCTCTCTTTCCGGCCACGCGAACTTTGGTGCCGCATCAGCCTTAGCCTGACCTTCAGGCGTACGAGGAGGCATCCGTCCATCCTCTGGATAGGTCAAGATGGAGGTGCGGTACTGTCCATCAATGGTAAAACCGTCATCACCCCGGTCGAACCAGAAATCATTGTAGGATCCAATATTTCCTCCTTCTTCGGGTGCACTTCGATCAGGGTCACTTTGTTCCGAGCCCCGTTCTCTTGCCGTCATTTCTCTCTCACGCATCGCTTGCACTTCCTCTTCAGTCAAAACCAAGCGATTTCCGTACCTCGTTGGGCGTTGGTAAGGAGTGAGACTCGAAATATCATAGTTACCATTAAAATCCGGTTTGCCAAGCGCAGTACGTGGGAAGTTTTCTTGTGCATTGGCTATAATCGGAATCGCCATGGCAAACGGCAATAAGGCAACTACAAATTTAATTGTGGCCTTCATAGTTTCCTCCTCTGGGAAAATGTTTAACCAGCCTATTGTGTAATAAATGGTTATCAGAGCAAAATATACCAAGTTTAAGTAATCTTCACTAAACTTTTCACGAGAAAATATGAACAAGTCTGATCGAAATCTGGGTATGGGAACCGACATTAGCCGCCGGGATTTTCTGAACGGTTGTAAACTTGCAGTTGGTGCGTCTCTCCTTCCTGGAGCAGTTTTAGCACAAGATTCTTACATCGCCGCGCAGGACGTTCCTAATTACTATCCGCCCGAATTCACCGGCATGCGTGGCTCCCATTCTGGTTCTTTCGAAACAGCGCATCAGGCTCGCGACGGCGCTTCATTTAACGGCTCCGACAATGGCGAGCGTTACGACCTCGTAGTGGTTGGTGCAGGTATTAGCGGTCTTTCAGCGGCCCACTTCTACCAGCAAGCAAGAGGTGCCAATTCAAAAATCCTTATTCTCGAAAATCATGATGATTTTGGCGGCCACGCCAAACGCAATGAGTTTCAGATCGATAGTAACAACGTCATAGGTTACGGCGGCAGCATGTTGCTGGAAGCTCCTGGCTACTATCCAGCTATAGCCAAGAAACTGCTTGAAGATCTTGGTATTGAGACGCAGCGGTTTTATCGCTATTTCGACCAGGATTTCTATTCATCAATGGGCCTATATAAAGGTGAAGGTACTTTTTTTGATGCAGAAACGTTTGGCGTTGACCATCTGGCTGTAGGCGACTGGAGTGATCCATCGATTTTAGCTCAAGCCCCTCTATCAACAAAAGCTCGAGGTGATCTACAACGATTGTTTAAAGATGAACGCCATTATCTTCCTGAAATGCCCGCCTCCGAACAAAGTGATTATCTCCAAAAAATGGATTACCGCAGCTATCTAAAAAACCATGCTGCTATGGATGAAGGTGTACTCGATGTTATGCAATCTTACGCGCGAGGCGTTTGGGCGGTCGCCATCGATGCTCTCCCAGCACGGATCGCATGGAGTTCCGGTTACCCTGGGTTCGGAAATCTGGATCTTGGCTTCGAGTCTTATGATCGCGAAGGTGATCAGGAAGAACCTAGTATTTTCCACTTCCCTGACGGCAATGCCTCTGTGGCGCGACTGCTTGTGCGCAAGATGATCCCCGCAGTTGCGATCGGAGATACCATGGAAGACATTGTGACGTCCCGTTTTGATTATAGTCAGCTGGACGAGCCAAACTCACCGATAAAGATTCGTTTAAACAGCACGGTTGTGAGTGTCCAACATATCGATGACAATCTCTCGAACCCAGTAAAAATCACCTATGTGCGGGATGGTAAGACTCACGTAATAGAATCCAATCAAGTCATCATGGCTTGTTATAACCAGATGATCCCTCATCTCTGTCCGGAGATGCCTCGAGCGCAAAAATCAGCGTTAGCTAATTGTATTCGGGCACCTCTGGTCTATACCAATGTCCTTCTTCGCAACTGGCATAGCTTCGTGAATCTAGGAATTCACCGGGCGTACTGCCCCGGGAGTTATCATCATCGAGTGATGCTCGATTACCCAGTAAGCCTAGGCGATTACCAATTTTCGAAATCACCGAACGAACCTATTGTGGCACACCTTACGAGGGCACCCGGCGAATCAGGCAGCAGCGCACGAGATCAGTTTGCTGCTGGCAAACGAGATTTACTTGTAACAACCTTCGAAACTTTTGAACGCAATATCCGCGACCAGCTCTCTCGCCTGCTTGGTCCTGGGGGCTTTAACCCGGCGCAGGACATCGCTGCGATCACGGTAAACCGCTGGCCACACGGTTATGCCTATGGCTACGATCCTGATACAGATCAAGTCGCCTTCGACCCGGATTCTTGGCCAGCTGAAAAGCGAGTCTGGGTAAACGGTAGTCGACGGTTTGGTAACATCAGCATCGCTTCGAGCGATTCGGCATCGAATGCCATGGCAGAAGCGGCGATTGGAGAAGCTCATCGCGCCGTGAACGACCTGAATTAAGCACTGTAAATTCTTTAGCTTCAACCTGACCGACGGATCATTTTAAGCTCTATCCGTTACTAACAAGTCAAAGAAGGGCCTGTAGGAAATTGAATAATTGAAGCCAAAACTTATACGCCTAAGCCACAACAACTTGTTTATAAGACCAAATTTGCAGGCNTTTCTCGTCCTGATTATTCTTACATCTGCTTGTTCACCGAGAGATGAAAGGCCAGGATTTTGGCTTCAGGGAAATGAAGCTACGGGCCTAATTAACGATTGGCATTTTACCGATGACATTGAAGAAATTTTAATTGAAACCCGAACCTGGTATTTGTTGGCTCATTCCACAACTATTTGGTGTGTACAATATGAAGGTAATCTTTATATCGGCTCTTACGGCCCTGAGAAGAAATTTTGGGAAAATAATATTGCAAGAAACCCACAAGCCAAAGTCAAAATAAATAACGCTATTTATCAGGTAGTTGTCTCTTTGCTAGAGGATGAAACGTTAGCTCAGGAAATCAATGCAGCCTACAACCAGAAATACAATATGGAGGAAGTCTTTGCGGACGACATTCCCAAATGGTGGTTTTATCGAGTCCAGCAAAAGGTATAGCTGGCCCACACTTAATGTCGAATTATCTCTAAATGGTAGGGCCGGGAACGAATTATGCCTGAAAAAACCCTAACAAATTGGCAATCTGCCGCTGCCGAGATTCAGATAGATGGTCGGGCCTTTCTCAACGGACAGCGCTTAGATTCTCTGTCAGGAAAAACACGGCCGACCCTGAATCCCGCTACCGGCAAAAAAATAGCTGAAGTTGCTTACTGTGATGCCAACGATGCTGATCAAGCGGTAAAGATTGCTCGAGCGACCTTTGTCAGTGGGGTATGGGCAGGCATGGCCCCCGCAGACAGAAAGATGGTATTGGTGCGCTGGGCTGAGTTGATCGAGAGCCATGCCGATGAGATAGCGTTGCTGGAAACCCTCGATGTAGGTAAACCTATTACCGATACCCTGAATATCGATGTCAGCGCAACTGTGCGAACTATTCGCTGGAGTGGTGAAGCCATAGACAAGGTGTACGATGAAATCGCGCCTACTCCTTCCGACTGCTTGGCGCTTGTAACTCGGGTGCCATTAGGTGTAGTTACAGCGATCGTTCCATGGAATTTTCCCCTATCTACGACCGCTTGGAAATTGGCCCCTTCATTGGCAACCGGCAATTCAGTAATACTAAAGCCTGCAACCAACACACCCCTATCGGCCTTGCGTGTCGCGGAACTGGCTACCGAAGCGGGGCTTCCGGAAGGTGTATTACAGGTTTTGCCGGGCTCNGGNAGCAGTCTCGGAAAGCATCTCGCTCTGCACATGGACGTTGACGGTTTAACGTTTACCGGCTCTACACTTGTGGGTAAACGCCTGATGGAATACTCCGGTCAGTCAAATCTTAAACGTACGTTTTTGGAATTAGGGGGCAAAAGTCCCAATATAGTTTTCGCCGACTGCAATCTAGAGAAAGCCACCTCAAGTGCCGCGCTCGCTGTTTTTTATAATGGTGGACAGACCTGCACTGCGGGCACNCGTTTGATTGTTGAAGAGNCCATAATGGACGAATTTTTATTAAAATTGGTGGAACATGCCAAGGCTTGGATGCCCGACAATCCACTTGATCCCGCCACCACGATGGGGCCAATGATTGATGAANCACAGTGCCAAACGGTGCGTGACTACGTAGCTATCGGTAAAGAGGAAGGNGCCACANTGCTGCTTGGCGGNAGCACTGTNCATGAGCAAACAGGAGGNTTCTATCATGAGCCTACTATCTTTACTNATGTGAATAACCAGATGCGAATAGCACAAGAAGAGATATTCGGTCCTGTCTTATCTGTCATTCCGTTTAAAGATGCTGAACAAGCAGTAGCAATAGCAAATGATTCGATCTATGGTTTAGCTGGAGCCGTTTGGAGCCGCGATATAAACACCGCGCACAAGGTGGCTGACGCTGTACGAGTTGGAACCATGGGTATCAATAATTATTTCGGCGGTGATATCACAGTTCCATTCGGGGGTTTCAAGCAGAGTGGCAATGGTCGTGACAAATCCATGCATGCCTTTGCCGATTACACGGAACTGAAGACGACCTGGATCGAATTTGAATAAGTTCTTCGGCTATAAAGCTTCAGCAAAGNACCAAACAACCCCTGCATGAATCGGCTTCATTAAAAGAGTCCTTCTATTTGGCCTCTCNCATTCAAATGAATATCGTGAGCGCTGGGATCTGCTGGTAAACCTGGCATAGTCATTACGTCACCACAGATTACTACNAGAAATTCTGCNCCTGCTGCCAATCTNACTTCTCGAATTGGCACGACATGTTGACTAGGNGCTCCTCGCAATCTTGGATCAGTCGAAAAACTNTATTGTGTCTTCGCTATACAAATCGGGAAGTCACCATAGTCCTGTTGATATTGTTCTATTTGCAGACGCACTTTTTTGTCAGCGATAACTTCACTGGCACCATAAATCTCTCTGGCGATTTGTTCAATTTTTTCCCACAGGCTCAATGAATTATCATAAAGAGTGTGAAATTGCGATTGAGTTTCATCAACTAATCCAACCACTCTATTGGCAAGTTCTTCTGCGCCTGAACTTCCGTCGGACCAGTGATTACATTCAATCGCATCTACATTGAGCTTCCTACACAGATTTTTTATTTCAGTAAGCTCATCATCCGTATCGGAACAAAACCGATTTATCGCGACTACAGCGGGCACACCGAATTTAGAGATATTATCGATATGCCGCATNAGATTATCAAACCCCGCGGTAACCGCTTCTACGTTTGCAATATTGAGTTCATCATTCGCNATACCTCCATGTTTCTTTAAGGCGCGCACGGTCGCCACAATGACTGCGGCATCNGGTTTTAAGTCGGCTTTCTGACACTTGATGTTAAAAAATTTCTCAGCTCCTAAATCTGCGCCAAAACCCGCTTCCGTGACGGTATAGTCACAAAGTTTCAATGCCGTTTTTGTCGCGATAACAGAATTACAGCCATGNGCAATATTGGCAAAGGGGCCACCATGAATTAGAGCNGGATTATTCTCAAGAGTTTGCACTAAGTTGGGCATGAACGCGTCTTTTAGCAAGGCTGTCATTGGACCATCAGCTTTAACATCTCGCGCCGTTATGGATTCCTTCTCCCGCGTATAACCAACAATGATATTACCCAATCGTTGTTGCAAATCTTTGAGGTCCTCAGCCAGACAAAATATAGCCATAACCTCAGAACTCACTGTGATATCGAAGCCAGACTCCCGCGGGATACCATTAACAGCGCCTCCTAAGCCGGTAGTTATATTACGTAAGCTGCGATCATTAATATCCACCACGCGTCGCCAGGTAATTAGCCGTGNATCAAACCCACAGCTGTTGTGCCAGTGNATGTGGTTGTCAATCAGCGCTGCCAAAAGATTGTGGGCGGAGGTAATCGCGTGCATATCACCGGTAAAATGCAGATTAATATCTTCCATCGGTACCACTTGTGCAAAGCCTCCCCCCGCTGCGCCTCCTTTCATACCAAAGCAAGGCCCAAGGCTAGGCTCGCGCAGACAAACTATAGCCTTTCTTCCTATGTTACTTAACGCATCACCAAGTCCGATAGTAGTGGTTGTTTTTCCTTCACCTGCTGGCGTAGGTGAAACGGCAGTCACCAGAATGAGTTTCCCATTTCGCTCACCACTTAACGAATCAAGAAATTGATAGTCGATTTTCCCCTTGTGATGACCGTAACAATGGACGGCTGATTCCGGAATAGCCAACTTATTGGCGATATTGTTGATATGCTCAAGCTTGGCGTTACGAGCAATTTCGATATCGGTTTCCTGCATNACGGCTCCGTCAGTTATGAGTTAACTTTCAAATATGAGCAAGAGGATACTATTACATTTACCCGGTTAATTCGTGCCCTATAGGGTAGTACTGATGGGAAAACTAAAACTTCGGGTTTAAGTCACCTCAAAGTATCCAACTAACGAACTGGAGACAAAGTGGACTACTAGAACCCGACCACTCCAGTGGGAAGGGCGGGGTAGTCTCCAACAGTATTACCCTTTTTCTCTATAGTAGCGATAGCGGCTTCAGTGATCTCCAACCCCTCAAGCAGCACCTGTTGATCCATATTTAGGGCTGGATACAACCGAACTGTGGGCTCCATATCGCAAATAGCCCACACTCCGTTTTTAAGCATTTCATTGCGCACTGAGCGTGCCATATAACTATTTGCGAGTTCTGTATCCGGTGATTTTTTTTCAGGTATATCAGAGTGAGTGGGGTCGGTAACTGATACGCCCATCAATAATCCCAAGCTCCGCACTTCACTAACGATGGAGTATTTTTCAGCCCAGTCACTCATTCGTTTTTGTGCCAATTCTGCCAAGTGTTGCGCAAGGCCAAGAACGTTATCTCGTTTATATATCTCTAGTGTCTTCAGCCCAGCAGCACAGCCACCTGGAGTACCGGCGAAGGTACTACCACCCGACGCGTGTGGATTATCGCCAAGTATGTCATCCCTTGCTGCAACACCTGCACAAGGTTCAATACCCCCGGATAAGTTCTTCCCAAAAATCAGGATATCCGGCACTACATTGTAATTTTCTATGCTCCACATACGCCCAGTCCNACCCANCCCAGTTAGNACTTCATCTGCAATCATTAGCCAATCATGCGTATCACAAATACGGCGAATTCCTTGTATGAATTCCAAAGGCGGGATCCAGTTGCCACCTTCAGCCAGCCCCGGTTCAATCAGAATACCAGCGATGTTTTCGGCAGGTGCTATGAAACCAGGAATGTGTGATTCCAGATACCACAGGCAATACTCCAGATACTGTTGCTGATTCATGCCTGCCGGAATGTTTTCTGAATAGGGATAAGGTGCTTTGATTACACCTCCACCCCAGGCTTCCATATATAAATTGTTATCACTCGAATAAGCACTGATCATCTTAGAGCCCAAACCTTCTCCGTGAAAACAGGAAGTGAAACTGATGATGTGACGTCTTTTCTTATAACAAAGCGCGAGGTGCACAGCGGACTCAGCCGCTTCCGTCCCGGAAACTTCGAAGCTGAATCTCGGTAATTGCTGTTCGGGCATTATCTCTGCTAATTTTTCAGCTAACTCAAATCGTAATGGATGCTCCCAGTGATAACCGTAACGTTTATGAGCTTCATGTACCGCTTGAATTATTTCCGGATGACAGTTTCCTAGCGGATTTGTTGCCCAACCATTTTGAAAATCAATATAGCAATTGTCTTCAAGATCCCAGACATAGTCTCCTTCAGCTTTGCTAACAATTATTTGAGTTGGACGCTCAAAACCTTTTGCATCGGACTTCTGTGAAAGGGTCTCGTAACGAAGCCCATTTCGGAACAGGCGTTTCCCAGACTGCAATAGAGAGTGAGTCTTTGCGTCACGTAAATCATTCTTCATATGAAACCCTCAATTAACTAGTCAAATGTTTCTGAGACATAACCTTGGACAATAACATGGTCTTTCAATTGCCCGTATTCCCTGTTATTTCCTCAGAGTCTCTCCTTTTAATTGCTAAGCTGCTGTTTAAGCGCCATTATACGGATATACAATCCATTAAACATCTATTCAAATTATTGGTTTAATCATGCAGATAAGGTAACTCCGAATGGCTACGATTAATCAAAATATTCAACGTGAACGNCGCAAGCTATTAATTGACGCCACTATTACAGCAATCGCTGAATTTGGGCTATCTAAACTAACTCTCGCAAAAATAGGTTCAATCGCCGGACTTACCGCAGGTACCGTAAACTTTCATTTTAAGAGCAAAGAATCCCTGCTACTGGAAACGCTGAATTTTGTCTCGGAAGAATTTGACCAGAGTATTGCTAAAGCCCTAGAGAAGACCGGGTCGAAGCCATCGAAACGATTGGGGGCAATTATCAATGCTTCGCTTGACCCCGAAATTACGGAACATCGAAAGATGGCTGTCTGGCANGCCTTTGATTCGGAAAGCCACTCGCGAGNCGATTATCAACTTATCTGTGGCAAACGTGACCGAGAGAATTTTGAGCTTATTTTTCAGCTTTGTGAGCAAATTATTCGCCAGGAGAACATGGAAGATAGAATTAATGCTCGGGGAGTAGCAAACGCCATTTCAGGACTGATAGAGGAATTATGGAAAGAAATATTATTTGCTGGTGAAACCTATAACCGGGAAGAAGCGAAGAAAATATGCATGAGTTTTCTGGCTAGCATATTCCCATGGTGTTATGAAATGCCACAACCGATAGAAACTGAGATTAGACATTCTCTGATCAAACCTATCCATATTATTAAGGTCGGTAAAGCAGAGTTGGATCAAACAGCGATGTTGTTCGATCTTTACCGCCAGTTTTATCAGCAAAAAACTAATGTTCCCCTAGCAAAAAAATACCTTGAACAAATGCTGACAACTGAGAGCTCTATAATCTACCTTGCAATGGATGCNGCTGGAAATGCTATTGGCTTTACCCAACTTTATCCAAGTTATTGCAGCGTGGAAGCGAAGGCCATTTTAATACTCTACGACCTTTACGTAAAAACGGAAGCTAGAAAGAGCGGTGTAGGAAAAGCATTGATGAATCAGGCCATGCAGTTAGCTAAAGAGACTGGGGCCTCTCGTATCGATCTAGAAACTGCGATCGATAATACTAGTGCGCAATCACTCTACGAATCGCTCGGCTATGAACGCGATATCGAATTCCACAAATATTCACTCGAACTGTAAGCCCTAATTATCTACATGTCCGATAAGATTGAATTTGCTGTCGATACGAAAGATTTAATCCAAAACTCTATACAGTTGCTCTTCGATTACTTAATCAATTCCTCTAAACACGACGCGAAAAATCGATTTAATAAATTAATCGAATGTGATCGGCATGTAATTTCTGAAATGNATTTAGAATTTGGGGTACCCATACAAATTATGCTTAGTCTGGATCATAGTGAATTCAATGGCGAACTTAATTTTGCCAACTTCCAAAAGTATCTTGCTCAGCTAGTTGGATTATTGGCTATGACTCTTGAGAATGGTGAAGAACTGCTTTTGAGAGAAGACAAGAACTCCAACCGGTTTCTAGTAGAACTTGCTGCACCTGTTGACGGTGATGAACAGCGAAACATTCTAATGCTCGGCTTTAACTTACAATCTGCTGCCGTNGTCATACTAGAATTGATGTTTTTCGAACCATCTCAATTTAGACCNAAGCCCTAAGATTACAAGCGAAAGTATGTTGATNTCATGGGGAATNGTAGATTTCGGTAAAAATATCTGANGCCTCTACCGCAAGGTCATTGCGCGACTGGTTCCACGCAAGGTAGGCCGCGAAGAGGCTGGTATGGCTAATGACGTTGCCTGATTGAGGTTCTTCGTTAATCAGCCTCGGCAGCCGCCATTACATAAATCAAATCCAGCCCTATCGTCGCCGCTGCCAACGAAGTGATCTCTGCGTAATCATAGCTGGGCGCCACTTCAACAACGTCCGCNCCTACAACATTCAGCTTTTCAAGACCTCGAATAATTTTTAGAGCTTGGTCTGTACTTATTCCGCCAACCACAGGAGTGCCTGTGCCTGGCGCATATGCAGGATCAAGGCAATCAATATCAAAAGTGAGATACACCGGCATGGTTCCAACTCGCTCCNTNATTGCCGANACAANNTCTGTAGCTGACCNATCGTTAACNGCCTCTGCACTAATAACTTCGAATTCATGATCTTCGATATCNTATTCNGTTCGTATGCCAATCTGAATTGAATGCNCAGGATCTATAAGCCCTTCCTTCGGAGCATGATAGAACATGCATCCGTGATTATATTCGCTACTTTCTTTGTAGGTATCTGTATGNGCATCAAAATGAATAAGCGCTAAAGTTCCGTGATGTTTGTGAACTGCCCTCAATAAAGGCAGAGTTACAAAATGGTCGCCTCCAAATGCTAGCGTTCGGGTTGCTTGGGCCTGCATTTTTCCAACGTGCTCAATGACGGTATTAATCATTGAAAGTGTCTCGCCGGGCGTAAATTCGAGATCTCCGTAATCCATAATTGCTATCTTTTCAAAGGCATCAAAAGTCCATGGCCATCTTCTTTCTTCCCAACGTAAATTAGCAGAGGCCAATCTAATACCTTGTGGCCCATGACGTGCACCAGCTCTGCCAGTGGTACCCATATCGTAAGGAATACCTAGTACCGCCAAATCAATGTTTCTACATTCCCNAGAGAAGGGGAGACCCATATAACTGTATGCGTTAGAGAACATTGAGTGACTGACTACAACATCGTTATCAGACATAACTAATCCTTTTTATGATCAACTACAGCAACGGTAATGTCGTTGCTAAAGATTAAAGGCTGAATTATTCAGTCAGCCTTAATACTAATTCACGCAGACACCTTGACCACGCAGATCAGCAAGCGTTAGCTCAAGACCCTTGCGCAGAATGCCTACCAACTCATCGATTTGAGGCTTTGTTATTATTAAGGGTGGCGAAATAATACAAATATTAATAAAAGGTCTCACTACCAAACCAAATTGCTGGCAATAAGCATCTACCATTTCCCCAACCACAAAATCTTTTTCTAGCAAATCTGCTTCATTATCAGCCGTAGAAGTCATCTCAACGGCTGCCATCAATCCGGCTCCACGTACATCTCCTACCAGAGCAATATCTTTTAGCGTGCGTAACTGTTGCTGGAAATAAGGAGCTATTTCCTTAACGTGCTCCAATAGACCCTCTTTTTCGATAATGTCCCAACTTGCCAGTCCTGCCGCACAAGCTACCGGATTCCCTGACCAAGTGTAGCCATTTAAATAGGTGCAACCATCGGCATTTTCACCGATAAACCCTTCAAGCAATTTATCTGACACAGCATACCCACCTAGAGGTATGTAACCCGAAGTAACTCCTTTAGCGAAAATTATAATATCCGGAATAACACCAAACTCATCTTCGGAAGAAAACCAATGACCCAGGCGGCCAAAGCCCGTCACTACCTCATCCGCAATATAAGTGATGTCATATTTTTTCACTATTTGCCAACAACGGTAGTTATAGCCCTTTGGAGGAACAATCACTCCTCCACTGGCAAGAATCGGTTCGGCAATAAAACACATAATATTTTCTGGTCCTATTTCCTGAATTTTACTTTCCAACTCTTCAACCAGAAAATCACAAAATTCTTCTTCGCTAGCAAACTCAGAATGGTAGAAATAACAGGGTGCCGTTAAAAAATGAATACTATCCTGGATTGTGTCCATGGCAGACTTATCGCGCTCCTTTCCGGTTACTGATGCCGCCAGGAAGGTACTTCCATGATAGGCTTTGTCTCTTGTGATAATGTGCTTGCGGTAGGACTGGCCTTTTATATTATTGGCCAACTGACAAAGTCGCAGGGCTGAATCAACAGCCGTTGAACCTCCAGTTGTGAAAAAAATGCGATTTAAATCACCAGGTGTGTGGGCGGCAATGCGCTCTGCCAGTTCTACTTCCTTGTTGTTTATCACACTGAAGGAACAGGCATACCCTAATTCCATAATTTGAGTCGCTACGGCATCAGCAATTTCTTTTCGGCCATAACCAGTTTGCATACACCACATCCCGGCAGGCCCATCGAGCAATTTATTCCCTTCCGCATCATAAATATAGACACCATCACCTTTTACAATGACAGTGGATGAATCATCTTTACCCAAAAATGAAAAGTCACTCCAAGGGTGTATTAAATGCCTATTATATTTATTTCGATAATCTTTGCTTTTCACGTTTAAGTCTTTCAAATTCCTATACAGTTAAAGTTGACACCCATCGAGAATACAAACTACTTGCTACAAGGTTCAGTTCGGACACTTTTCTTTCAAGATCTTCGCTAATCTGCACATAGCTTTGTCGGCTGGCACTTTCAATGGTCAGATCGTCTTTCCAACTATTTATCCAGTCAGTAATCAGTGGCAATGTCATCTCTACATGGCTCTGCATAGCGAGCACATTATTTCCATAGACATAAGCTTGATTTTTACAATGAGCTGAAGAAAACAAGGGTTCGGCATCCTCGGGAACGGAAAAACTTTCATAGTGCCAATGAAACATAGTAAAAGGATCCCTTATTCCGTCGAGCCACCCATCGTTTATTTTTGGGTTCGTTCGGTGACAATCGTGCCATCCTATTTCTGCCTCACGATTTCTACTAACAGTCTCACCAAGCGCTTTAGTAATCAGTTGCCCTCCCAAACAATGGCCTAGTATCGGAACATTATGTTCGAGTGCCTGACTAATAAGTTTGATTTCGTCCTTAATCCAACCTATTTCATCATTAGCGCTCATGATCCCTCCCATGAAAACCAGCCCCAGCATCGAATTATCAAAGGGCGGGATAGTTTCCTTTTTATAACTTCTGATAATTCGAAACTGAATATTCGCGTGCTGCAAAAAATTAGCAATAAAGCCCGGGTGCTCATCATCCATATGAAGGAAAATCAGTACCTCTTTATTCATGACCTTACTCATGTGCATCGCCAACGGCTAATCTAGAACATATCGATTAACTTATAGAACATCATACCGGCGGCCATGACCGGACGACGCAGCAGCTTTCCCCCGGGCCAGGGGACATGAGATATTTTAGACATGATGTCGAATCGCTCGCGATTGCCTTCGACAGCTTCTGCGAGAACTCGCCCCATAATATGAGTCGGTGCCACTCCATGGCCTGAGTAGCCCCCCACATAGAGCACATTGCCTCGGAGCTGACCCATGACTGGTATTCGTCGAAAAGCGACCGCCATAAGGCCACTCCACTTATACTCAATGCGCGCATTTGCCAAGACTGGAAAGACTTTTGCCATTTTGGCGCGCATGATCGCAACGACATTCGAGGGTTCCAGCCCGGTGTAGTTTGCCAGCCCACCGAATAGCATACGTTTGTCAGCCGAGAGACGATAATAGTCCAAAGCAGTTCTTGAATCACATACCGCAACATCTTTTCGAAGCGACTGATCAATTTGTTCGTCCGTTAAGGGCTCAGTCGCAATAATACAGCTTGTTGCAGGTAAGATTCGGGCATCCAAATGAGGTACAAGATTTCCTAAATACGCATTACCGCAGACTACTAAATAGTTAGCTCTAATCAACCCTTTATCCGTATATACGGCCGGATTATTCCCATAAGTTATTTTCTTTACAGTTGATTGTTCAAATATCCTGGCGCCCAAATTTTCAGCAACTTTTGCTTCACCGATACACAGATTTAAGGGGTGTAAATGCCCCCAATTACTTTTGTAGTAACCCCCCAGATATAAATCTGAATTTATAAATTCTCTGAGCTGGGATTTATCCAATAGTTGAATATCTTCATCCTCTTCCGCCCATTCTTTATAGGCTCGGATATGTCTTGGTGTTAACCCCGCCTCGCAGTAGCCCCACTTTAGATCACAATCAATACCATACTTTTTGATACGCTCTTTGACTATATCAACGCCTTCATCTCCCATTTGATAAATAGCTTCTACGCCATCCAGCCCTATACTTCGTTTAAACGAATCTGGAGACTGCCCTAGTCCACCTATTAACTGTCCGCCATTACGGCCGCTAGCACCCCAACTAATCCTATTGGCCTCTAAAAGAACCACCTTATAACCTTTCTCGCAAAGCTCCACCGCAGTCGATACGCCACTAAAACCACCTCCAATAATGACCACGTCTGTATTCAACTCTCCCTCGAATTCGGGATAACCAGTTTGCCAACTGGCAGAAGCCGCGTAATAGGATTCGGTGTGTTCGCTGGTTTCAATCGGCTTTTTTAACAACATAAATTCAAAATCCTAACTGGCAGCTCTGTGCAACGCGTTGAGATACCACTTAATAAATTTCATGCAAGTTTCCTCATGCTCCGGGTGATAGGGCCCCGGCGTAAAGAAATGGGAATTTACACCTTCGCTGTTTTGAGTAATTATCTTTTCATCTTCTACACTCGTTTGATGCCATAACCACGTTAACCTTTCCTTTTCGTAATCCTCTCCTTCTATTGCGTTACCATTAACAAACCAGACAAGTTCCATGTCCGTTTTGGTCATACCTCTGGCTATGAACCGATACAGCACACAGTGATCTGGATAATTCAACATGAAAGTTAAGGGTCCCATTTGAAAATCGCCTGCCCCCCCATCATATCCCTGCATCTTCCCCATAAGTGGCGCAACGGATTTACCATCTTCACTTCCTGTTTTATAACCTTCATACAAGGCATAACGACTGTGGTAAGAGCAGGCACCAAAACCTGAAGCTTGATCATAGTAGTCATAGAAATCATGCCCAATACCTGCGACGCCAGTAACTCTCTCAGCTCTNGCCAGCATAGCTTCATTGATCGACTTAACTTTATTTTCCAGTTCTTTCAGAGTATGGAGTTTTGCATAACTTCGATGCGAAGTAGCACAGTGATAACATTCCAGATAATTTTCCAAACACAGTTTCCAATTAGCATCTATTTCATAAACTTGGCTCTCGGCAATTTTTGCGCTGCCCAGGTCATACGCACCAAGCTGAACTTTCATTTTTTCTAACGGAGCTCGAAAATCTGCAGCTTTACTATCACAATTGATAAAAATCATACCTTCAAAGATTTCTAGTCGGACTTTTTTAAGTCCATAATCATCACGGCAAAATCCTTCTAAAGATTCCATGTCTCTGGCTACTTTTAGGGTTCCATCTATGTCATAAACCCAACCATGGTAAGGACACACAAAACTTTTACTATTACCATTCTTGTCTTCACAAACTCGTGCCCCTCGATGTCTACAGATATTATGCAGAGCACAAACAATACCATTACCATCTCGACTCACGATGACCGAATCTTCGCCGATCTCGAACAAAAAGTAGTCGCCTTTATTGGGAATTTGGCTAATGTGGCCGGCATAAATCCAGCTCTTGTAAATAATTTGTTCCAATTCCCACTGATAGGTAACATGAGAGCGATAAAAGTAGGGATCTATGGCAAAGCCTGGCTTTTTTAATTGCGCGTTTACCGTTTCAGCCAATTTGGCTGGTGAATCAGTGACATCAGTCGCGATAAATTTCACGGCAGAAAACTCGCATTAGAGAATAGAAGTTATTTTACTCAAAATACAGTAATTAAATAATCGTATAATTTTTTAAATAACTATTCAATAGAAATAGCCAAGCTGAACTTAACTATGTTGAGATTCCCATTGGCTATTTATTGAGGAAAATTTAGCGTACTTAGACAGAACGCAGATACCACTCATAATCAACATTCGATACTTGTTCTAAAAAGTCGTCACACTCGCTTCGACGCATCCTACTAAATAACCTGCAAAAGTCTTCACCTAGGTAATAAGGAAGAACTGAGCCTGCGTCAAATTTATCTAGAGCGATAGACCATAATCTGGGCAAGGTTACAACTTCGTCTTCTATTTCATGCCCTTCGGGAATCATCTTCCCCGGATCACATTCTTGTGTCATGCCATGATGAATACCAGCCGCTATCACGGCCATAACCAAATAAGGATTGGCATCCGCACCGGCCACCCTATGCTCGACACGGCAATTATCTAAATCAGAAACAGGAATTCTTAGAGACACATCCCTATGGTTATAGCCCCAATTTGGGGTTAAAGGTGCATAGCTACCTGGTATCAATCTGCGATAAGAATTAGCGTTGGGAGCAAAAATAGGCATCGCTTCTTCCATCGTAACAGCCAAACCACCAACCGCATGACGTAGGGCGGCTGAGATTGCTGGCGTTTCTCGCGAACCGGAATCGGCAAAAATATTTACGCCGTCTTGATCATAGGCACTAAAATGAACATGCAGGCCACAACCGGCAATACCTGTGAACGGTTTAGCCATGAAACAAGCGGACATCCCGTGTTGCCGTGCTACCCCCTTAACAATGCGCTTTAACAAGATCGCATGATCACAAGCAACTACTGGATCATCGACATGATGAAGATTTATTTCATACTGCCCCTGAGAAAATTCAGAGACTACGGTCGTCATTGGCACATTTTGTTCAATACATGTTCTTCGTATATCTTCTAAAAAATCATCATGATCCCATAGGTTTTCTGGCATCGCGTACTGAATTCCAGTTTGCGGAAGACTTGTGCCCGGGATATTTGCCAACCTCCGCTTAGGCGCTTCTTGATCACTATCTTCTATTAAATAAAATTCAAGTTCAGTAGCAACAATTGCCTTCAAACCCAATTTATAAAATGGAGCTAAAGCTTGAATCAACACATTACGAGGGTCGAACATAGCAGGAGAACCATCAAGGTTGACAAACGATGATAATATCTGCGCTGTATCAGATTTCAACCAGCTAATCGGGGCTATTGTATTAGCCAAAGGACGCATTAAATTATCAGGATCTCCTTCGAAAGTGCCCATATCAACGTCGTCGGAAAACTCACCACGGCTATTGCATAAACTAACTGATCCGGGGCTTTTTACTCCTTCGTTGAAGAAACTTTCAAATTCCTTAGTCGGTATTCGCTTCCCGCGCAGAATGCCATTAATGTCAGGTGATAACACCTCTAACATATTTGTTTCTGGATACTCTGAGAGAAATAAATTCAACTCATTCAAATCTGCTATCTTCATTTTCTTCCAAGGCAAAGGCTCGTTTAATTTGTTATCAGTCCTAATCAAAAACCGTTGTATTTTCTCTAATAAATTAACCATTATTATGGCCTTACTTTATCTATTAAGTCTCCGTCATCTCACTCCCGCGTAGGTAGAGCAGTCCAACCAAGGTATTACTATTAGAACATAGGCGCCGGAGTTTGCCGACGGCGAGGTGGGTTGAAAATTGGTCCCTCGATTACTCTACAATTAGCTAAAACCCTGGTCCATTGAAGTTCTCGTTGATAGTAAATTTCCGCAATAAGAAGCTCACCAATCTTTCCATATTTGGATTCAACTTGTGCAAAAGCGATATTAGATTTAGCCGTTGGGCACCAAGCTGCGGAGGTAACCGTTCCAATTTCTTTCCCTCCTTTTAAGATAAATGAATGTTCAGCAGGCTTATTGCCTTCGACATCTAAATATACAAACTTATAACGTGAACCTAACTCTTTCTCTTTACGGAGCGCCTTGCGCCCAGTAAAAATTGGTTTGTCAAAACTCACCAACCAATCGAGACCCAGTTCAAAAGGCGATCGCGATCGACCCGGACGAACTGCCTCTTCCGATGGAACAAAATCTACCCCAGCTTGTAAAAAGCCGGCTTCAATTCTTGCCATTTCAAGTGCTGCTCCACCTATGGGCCTTATGCCAAGGTTCTCCCCGGCACTAAATAGCTTATCCCACAAATCCTCAGCGTTCTGCGGTTCCACCCACAGCTCATATCCAAGGTCGCCAGTAAAGCCGGTGCGACTGACCATCAGTTGTCCACTGCCGAATGGATAATCGGTCAAACCAAAAGGTTTTAGATTATGAATGCCCTCCAAACCCATAGATCGTAAAACTGAGCAAGAAGTCGGACCCTGCACTGCCAGCGCAGCGACTTCAGCAGTTTCATCGACAATAGATACATCAAACCCCATCGCCGACCACATAAGCCAGTCCATAACTCGGGTATAAGCGCAGAGCCGATAATCATTGTCACCAAGATGAAAAATAGTACCATCATCCATGACCTGACCTGCTTCATCACACCAAACAGCATAACCCACGCGCCCTAGTTTGATTTTTCTGATGTCTCGAGTCACCAGCCGATTCAAAAAGTTTTCCGCATCCGGGCCCTGTATTCGGTATTTCATCATCGGAGTTAGATCGAAAACACCAGTGCTATTTCTTATAGCAAAATATTCTTGCTCAACCTCCGTATAGGCATTCGGTGTAGTGTAGCCCTTCCATTCATCCCATTGATTAATTTCGCAGGCTTTAGCTATCCGTGAATGAAACGGAGTCGCTAGCAGCATCGTTTCGTCATGTTGTTTCACGCCGCCTTCCCCCACTTTATGATTTCTTTTGCAGCGTTTTTACCTGCCAATCCCATGACTCCGCCCCCTGGATGAGCTCCCGCACCACAAAGAAATAATCCACTTACAGAAGTGGCATACTGACTTGCGCCTGGAAATGGGCGCATCATCATTATCTGATCAAGGCTGATCTCTCCGTGATGCCAATGACCCCCTGTCATATTAAATTCGCCTTCTAGATCTTCGGGTGTAAGCAGTTCGCTCTGGACAATTTGTTCTTTAATGCCTGGCGCATATTGGTTAATGCGTTCAATCACAAGATTTTTAAATGGCTCGCGAGCGCTATCCCAACCGCCTTTTAAATCATGAGGAGCGTATTGTACGATTGCCGAAAGAACATGGGCTCCTGCTGGCGCCAAATTTGGGTCATGCACACTAGGGATACTTATATCCAGGACTGGAGCGATCGAATACTCACCATACTTAGCCGAATTAAATGCTTGCTCTATGTAGTTCATGCTTGGCGCGATTAGAAGCCGCTGACCTTTTTGACTCTCTGTCAATCCTCCAAAATTCGGCATTCCATTAAGTGCCAGATGTAATTTCGCTGCACTACCTCTCATTCGAATATTGCTTACTCGTCTTACAACACCTGTCTCGAGGTTCTTAAATCCTACTAACTTTTCGAGAGTGCTTTTTGGGTCTGCATTTGATACGACAATTTTTGCGCGGAAATCTTCCCCGGTAGTTAGAGTTACACCTGTCACTTTATCTAGTGAAAGGTTAATCTTTCCAACTCTCGCTTTGGTCTGTATATCAACTCCCCTATCCATAGCTGAAGTTGCCAATGCGTTGCCTAATGCCCCCATTCCACCCTCGACTACGGCTGGGCCCTTGAACCCATATACATCACCTAGCCGCCGGTAAAGATATCCAAACACTGTGTTGGGCGATCGGGGGCCCATGTATGAACCCATAACCCCGTCGACGCAGATAGCTGCTTTCAATAATTCATTGTCGAAATTTTCTTCCATAACGTCGTAGATATTTATAAGAGCCAAGCGAAGCAAATCCCGCATGTTTTCTTTGCCGAGCATTTTCATACCTAACCCCAGCTTTGCTAACGTCATACGATCGGTCAAGTTGTTATCCAGTAATTTAGGAGCGCGTCTCTCAAAAGCTACGGCTAGTAACTTTGAGAATTTGAGCATTTGGTAATTAAATCGTTGATAAGCATGCTGGTCTTTTTCCGATAACCCTCCCCCTTCCACACCATCACCTTTCATAGTGATATGGTTGCCGTCTTCAGCGAGTGCGATTGAATTTAGATTACGCGCAGCCAACTTCAAGCCATGTTTTGCCAATCCTAAATCCGAAGCCACTTTCGGACTAAGCTGGAAAAGCCAGTGAGCGCAACCAGAAATTGAATAATTATCAGCAAATTCCCTTGTAGTTGCTGCCCCACCTAAAGATTCATTCGCCTCTAATATCAGTACTTTACGCCCTGATTTTGCGAGGTAATTTGCACAGACAAGACCATTATGACCGCCTCCTACAATGATGACATCATAGAGTGATTGAACATTAGTCATCGTCGTAACCTTCCGGAACCGTATTCGTTCGTTTAAGGTCGATAAGTATCTCGCGCGCTGCATTCGCACCCGGAGCAGCCATTACGCCTCCGCCTGGATGAGTGCCCGAGCTGCACATATACATACCTTTTACCGGGCCTCGATATTGCGCATAGCCAGGGAAAGGGCGATTAAACAGCAATTGATCGAAGGTGAGTTCTCCCATAAAAATGTTTCCTTCTGTAAGACCAACTTCGTTCTCAATTTCACGAGGAGTCCTTACTTCACAGTGCAAAATCAAATCCTTGAAGTCAGGACTGTAATTGGCTATTTGATTAATTACCGTTTCACCGAACGCATCTCGATCTTGATCTGTCCATTCACGACCTTCAATTTTTGGAGGAGCATACTGAACAAAAACCGTCATCATGTGTTTGCCTGGTGGGGCCATAGTCGGATCAACCTGTGACGGGATTAACATGTCTACGTAAGGATCTTTTGACCAAGTTTCGTTTTTCCAGTCGTCGTAGGCTCGCTCCATTCTTTCTAGTGAATCAATCATGTGCATATCGGTATGCATCAAGGGACTGTTTTTTGGAATACCATTAAAAGTGGGCAAACCGTCAAGTGCTATGTTTAATTTCCCGGATGAACCACGAATCTTGAAATTCTTCGCCTTCCGTATGATGTCTTTAGGCAGATCACCTTCGTTCATAATTTTGAGTACAGTTCTTTTCGGGTCCAGATTGGAAACTACAATGTCTGCGTAATACTCATCGCCATTGGTGAGCGCGACTCCTTTTGTCCTGCCACCTTTGACTATTATTTGCCCTACTTCAGCATCACATTGAATCTTGCCCCCAAAAGATTTAACAGACGAAGCCAACGCGTCAGAAACAGCTCCCATTCCTCCACGAGCAAAACCCCACGCACCCACAGTGCCATCCACGTCTCCCATATAGTGATGCAGTAATACATAGGCCGTGCCCGGAGAATAAACACCAAGAGCTGTTCCAATAATCCCACTACCCGCAAGATGAGCTTTTAAGACGTCGGTCTCGAAGTACTCATCTAGGTAGTCACCAATACTCATAGTCCAAAATCGCAGTGTATCGGCTAATCCTTCTTCGCCCATCTGCCCAAAAGCTTTTGCCAACACCTTCATCTCTTTCAAATCTCTTAGCTTTAGCGAAGTTGGATCTGCAGGCGTACGCATAAGGAAAGGACGGATCAAACGGGTTTGTTTCATAACATCAGCTTCATAGCGTTCGTAGGCATTGGCATCGCGCACAGAGTGCCGTGCGATTTCCCGGTAGTGACGCTCATGATCTGGATAATCACCGAAATAGTCACCGTTCTGACAAAAAGTTACGCTGCCGCCGTAGGGCACCACCTGCAATCCGTGGCGTGGAAGCTCGAGGTCTCGGGTAATTTCAG
>PARV01000002.1 GCA_002712055.1 Gammaproteobacteria bacterium
GGCACTACAGTGTTGAGGCCATCGTTGCCTCCCGATAACTCCAAGATAACCAGAATCTTGCCATTGGCTGCGGCAACTGCTGCTGCTTCGGCGGCCCGCCCTAGCAGAGATGGCACTAGAGCGGTTCCACCTAATCCAGCGATACTAAGTCCAGCCATACCTTTCTGGAGAAGGTCGCGGCGGTTAAGTTTTCTATTGAGCAGTTTATGATTTTTCATAACATTTATTATCTGTATTAAATAATTAATTAAGCTGATATTCCGGTTGGCTCATTAGCAGATGCAACGTCATGCGCAAACCGTCTTCCATATAGGTTTGGGCTTCGTTAATATCGGAAGTGCCNAGCTCTCTATCTAGGAAANTAANNANCATNCGNCGCGANTCTTCGCCGGGCGCTACCGTCATAACCCGGGCAATAAAGTAGTCAACCACTTCGCTGCTGGTTTGTAGCTGTTGTTCCATCACCATAAGACTCAAATTGAGACGGGCAGTATGACGAGGAATTGGCTTTACACGTTCGATAGCCATCTGCCACCCACGAAAACTGCCATATCGGGTATTAAAGTCTTCATCACGATCAGCCAGCATGTTGGACTCGGCGATAATTTGGCCTTCGCCTACAGATGATGGTTGTGTCGCTGACGTAATATCCATGCCTTCTCGGATGCGTCTGGCTACACTCTGAATCTCCCGGCTGCCGTTACGGCGATCCGACGGAATGAAGTTAATATCCGGAAAAAGTACGTCTCGGGCAAAGTTGCCTCGCTCCAATAGCAAGCCTGGAGTTATCCAGCTGCGACCACCGGCCCAACCAGCTACTGTTGGGGGGCGGAACAAAGTCTGGCCCAGAGCACCGGTGGCCCCGTTAAAATCTGGGACACCCGGTACGTAATTGAGTCCAAGTTTTCGATAAGTAGAAACTGCCAGCTCTACCGGGCTNTTTATATGGACTCCAACAGATTCAGCGTTATAAAAATCTTTTGAAAGGAAAATTGTTTTCAGCAGAGCAGCGACCTCGTAATCTGCTTCTCTAAAAACATTCCCAAGTTCAGTCTGCAATTCCTTGCTTAGCTCATCGCGCACATAGTAACGGTAGATTTTGCCGGCTATATACTCGGCGGTGACCGGTTGTTCCATGATGATATCGATTATATCGACACCGTCGAAGTCACCGGTGTGGCCTAGGAAAGTTTTGGTGTCTGCATCATGCTGTTCCGTGTTGATGACAAAATCCAGATCGACATAGTTCCAGCCGGTGAAAGCCCGGGCCGCCTCACGAATATCAGTTTCAGAGTAATTCCCGACACCCATGGTGAAAAGTTCCATGATTTCGCGAGCGAAATTTTCGTTTGAAGCTCCTTTAACATTCACTCCGGCATCGAGAAAGGACAGCATGGCTGGGTCTTGAGCAACTGCCACCATGAGATCTCGAAAACTGCCGGTACCCATCTCTTGAAAGAGTTCGAGTTCAACAAGCAGCTTGCGGTAATCCCGAACCTTACTCTCGTTGATGGCGAAGTGGCCGTGCCAGAACAAAGCCATTTTCTCCTGCAACGGCGTGTTGGTGGCAACCATGCGATTGGCCCACCAGTAAGCGACACGGTTTGTCTCTAAAACGCTCGCTCGCAGCCAATAGAAGAATTTGTTTACTACCGGCTGCAGCCTTCGATTGCCGTCTTGTTTAACCTTGATGCCTAGCGCTTCTCCTGTTCTCTTTGCCAGCTCGGTGGTTGCCGGCCTGCTAGGAGGAAAAGGTTCCAGGCCAGGGTCATGAATGCCAGAGTGGTCAAAGGCCTGCAGGTGTGCATTTTCACCGGAATCGAAGTAGACCAGACTAAGAACGGCCTCCTCTGGTGGCATGATAGCCAGAGCGCGTATCTCATCGGGGGTACCGCCAAACCCGGCCCGCTCAAGAAGGTGCGCAGCCGTATCATAGTTCCAGTCGGTATTTGGTATTTGCGATAGATCATTCTGCCAAGAGGAGAATCCTGGTTGTTGTGCAACTCCTTCCCCCGCCAACAGTAACGCAGCGATACCGATAGCTCTAGCGAGGCGGTCCCACCTAGATCGGCCTATCATTTGCTTAATTCTCCAATTCTTTACGTTATCAACCACTTTAATTCTATTTTCCGCATCAGGGAACAATATTTTTACGGTTTATTCCCTGGGCAGGGAAAAAACCAGCAATTCATCATCATTGTCCCGTCCACCGCCCGCAACCGCAACATATTGTTGGCCTTCATGCATATAGCTCATCGGTGGTCCGTGCAGCCGCTGATCCACTATAACCTCTCCCATAAGCTCACCGGTCATCTTGTCGTGAGCGACCAGAATAGAACCGTGCGCATCCGGATCTATCTCATCCTTTTGCGCCAGGTAAGAAATGAGTAGTGTTTTGGTAATCAGTATCCCACCCTCAGCAACCACATCTGTNTAGAGACTGCCCATCGNGGGCAAATTTAAGTGTTCCAGCATTGGATGATTTGCCGGGCCCTTACCGAAGGGTATCTGCCAAANGTGNTCGCCCGTATCCAGATCAATAGCCGTGATGCGNCGGTAAGGAGGTTTTAGCANCGGTAAGCCAAAAGGACCAACCTGGCGATCCATTTGNATCACGTAAGGCCAGTCAGAGGTGCCNGCTGGTGGTTCGACGAGGGACATNCCATGAGGGCGTGTCGCNGAAGGTATATAAAGGATATTGGTTTCAGGATCCACGGTAGCACTAGGAAAATTGGCGCCTCCCCCTGCACCCGGGACTACAAAAGTGGACCTTTTCCCATTACTGCCCCGCACAATGGGTGGAGTAAAAATTGGCCCTAAAACAAACTCATTGGCCAACTCCCGCGCAGCCTCGGCAATCTCGGGAGTGAAGTCGATTAGGTCGTCCTCACTTATACCCTGCCTGTCAAAAGGCGCAGGCTTGGTAGGGAACGGCTGTGTCGGATGGGCGCGCTCACCAGGTACTGTGCTAGGAGCGACTGGGCGTTCTTCGATGGGCCACACAGGCTCACCCGTTATGCGGTCAAATACATAGGTAAAGGCCGTTTTTGAAACCTGCGCAACAGCTCTGATGGGCTTACCGTCTACGACAATATCGACTAGATTTGGCGCGGAAGCAATATCATAATCCCACAGCCCGTGATGCACAGTTTGAAAGTGCCAGAGGCGGTTGCCGGTATCAACATCGAGCGCCACTAGAGATTCAGCAAAGAGATTTTCACCTAAACGCATGCCACCCCAGTAATCGTTGCTAGGCGTGGACACGGGAAGATAAACGATACCTGCTTCATCGTCGGCCGACATGTAGGTCCACACATTCGTGTTCCCCGCCGAACGCCAAGATCCATCTTCCCAGCTTTCATAATAGGGCTCTCCCTGCTGTGGGATGGTATTGAAGCGCCATTTGAATTCACCGGTATAGGCATCGTAGGCGCGCACGTGTCCGGGGGGGCTGCGGTTCAACATGGCATAATCATAGATCTTTGAACCGACAATGACGGTAGTTCCAACGGCAATCGGGGGTGCACCGTGGGTAATGTTGTTCATCTCAAACTCGAGCTTGCCAAAATTTTGTTTCAAATCGACAAAGCCGTCGCCCCCGAAATTGACATCGGGCTTGCCTGTTTCTATATCAATGGAAACAAGCTGTTTACCTATAGTCGCGAGGAAAATACGCTCGATCTCTCCATCGGTCCAGTACTCGATACCGCGGGTTTGGATAGGCGAAAACAAAGGTGGTCCTGCCAGGTAACTCTGGGGATCGAACACCCATAATTGTTCTCCGGTAGACGGATTCAAGGCCGCCACTTGGCCATGATTCGTATTGACATACATAGTGCCGCCAATGACCAGAGGCACTGCCCGAAAGTCTCCAGTGGGATAGGTTAGATCCTCTGGCAGATTCAGGTCAGCTGATTGCCAGCGCCAGGCAATTTCCAGATCGGAAAAATTACTGGCTCCAATCTGATCCAACGGCGCATATTTATCCGAGGCATGATTACCACCATGATGGCGCCACTCACTGGAGCCAGCAGACAATTCTTTTTCAGCTTCCGGTGCGCAACCCAAGACCAGGGCTAACAATAGGTAAACGAACAGCAGTCTCTTCATAATAGTTTTTCTTTTAGTAGCGCTAAATACATGAAAATGGCTAAAGCAATCGATTAATTATTATTTTCCATCACAATTTTCTTTCTTTTGTTCAAAACCTTCGGGGATAAAAAAAGGCCAGGGCAAAAATTCAGTGATCTGACTTTTTACCCTGCCCCTTTTCTATCTATAACGCCAGTAAACGTCAGCGCTTAATTGTCATCAGAAAATGTTTCTTCGATCAACACCAGCCCAGTAAACACAGCAGGTGATGCAAGCAACTTCTCATCTGATCACTGCCTATCTCTTTTTTACCTTGACCCTGATTCTGCGATCCCACGTTCTTCCACGCGGGCTCCACTCAGGCGATTATCCATCGCATAGTTACCTTCGTGACAGGCATACTCGTACTGCTTGTAATCGTTATCCAACTCATAGGGAAACGCGACAGTCCAAGGAGCTTCATAAGTCTCTGAATCATCGACGGTAAGCGTATATCGTAAGGTATCTTCATCCTCGATAGTGAAAGTCTCGATCATCTTGCGACCTTCATTTTGTACGGCATTGCCACCGCCAGAACCTGGCGCCCGCATATTGCCAACGTAGCGAAAATTAGTAGACTCAATAATCAGGGTATTCCCTTCCCAGTGGCCACGCGGATCACCTTCCCAGAGCTTAATCTTTTCATCCACATGTTCACCGGCATTAATGGGAATAATGCGCGCGTTATGAATCATCTCACTATGAATCATCACATAACCTGGTGATTGGATAATCAGCTTGCCGTTGTTATAGGCAGTTGGCATCATCATCCCAAATACGCCGCGAGACAAACAGCGATCGCCGGATTCAACATTACCGGCTGAATCGTGTTCATGCTCAACATTGAATCTTTTTTGCACCTGAGCTTCTTCGGTGAAGGCCGGTCGACGTCCAGTAGGCGGATCGACAATCAATGCCGGCGCATCCGCCTGAGCATCCGACCAGTACCAGTCAAACCAATAGTTTTCATAGGCGCCTACGCCTCGGCTGTTTTCGAAGCCTTGCCACACCGCGCCTTTACGCGCCTCGTCACGAGATCTGATGAAGTCATCGAGTTCTTCCTGGTTGGGCACCCGGCCCTCGAACTGGTCAGGCATCTGCAGGGGAGTCGCCGTCGCCCCAACATTGTTCCACATACCGGTGATATTAGGCTGACCATCAGAAAGTATTTCAGGTTGCCATTCCTGAGCCGTGACGGTCAAAGTAAATAGGGAAAGGCTGAAAGATAATGCAAGCCCTGCTGTAAAATTCACGCCTTTTATCATGACGTTAGCTGAATTAGTGTTCATTGTTTTGCCTCCGCGAGAGAAGGTTTCAAACCGCTAGTATAACAGGTAAGAAACTGGACGAAATCTTATTCAGTTCCTGGAATCGCTAGGGTAGTGCGAGTGCCATCAGGCGTTCTGTCTCTCCACCGACACCTCCACCTAACGCGAACACGATGTATTGCCTACCCTCCGCCATATAGGTGATCGGTGCGGCGTGGAAACGGGCAGGTAGTTGTATCCACCATAGCTCTTCACCTGTAGTTTTGTCGTAGGCGCCCAAGCGGTTAGTCTCAAAGCCCTGGCCTATGAAAAGGAGAGTTTTGGTCAGCAGCGGCCCACCCAGCTTCTCAAAGTTTCCCATGGGCGGTAACTCGAGGCCTTGCAAATCGGGATGATCGCGTGGTCCTTCTCCTACCGGCACATGCCAAAGCTTTTCACCTGCACTCATATCAAATGCAACAAGCTGCGAGTAAGGCGGTTTAAAGAGGGGTAAGCCACGCGGGCCACTAAGATCCCTGACCCGCGGACGTATCGTCAGATCTGACGTGGGATCCTGAGGTGGTTGGATATTGACGGTAGAGAAATGCGCCCAGCTTGGCACGAACAGGTTTTGTGTCTCCGGGTCGAACGCTGCTCCCCACCAGTTAGCACCCCCACTCCAGCCGGGACGAATGATATTGTCACCCAACGCAGGTGGCGTATATAGCGGGCCACTATTGTACTGACGAAATATTTCCAGCGCCTCCTCGTGTATCTCCGGCGTGAAATCGATAACATCGTCCTCTGTTGCACCGTGCGTTAAGAACAATGGTGGTTTCGAGGGGAAGGGTTGAGTTGGTGAAGTACCTTCACCAATCACTTCCGACTGCGGTACAACCCGTTCCTCGATTGGCCACACTGGCTCGCCAGTAGCGCGGTCGAACACAAACGTGAATCCTTGTTTGGTAATTTGGCCTACCGCTTTTATTTCGCGTCCATCGACAACGATATCCATCAGGTTCGGCGCAGCAGGTGGGTCATAATCCCAAACCGAGTGATGTACCATCTGGTAGTGCCAAACTCTTTCTCCCGTTTCGCCATTCAAAGCAACTAGCGAATTGGAAAATAGATTGTCACCGAGCCGGTGACCACCATAATAGTCCGGCACCGTCGTACCAATAGGAAGATAAACCAATCCCAGTTCTTCATCCACGCTCATATGAGTCCACACGTTTGCACCGCCCGTGTAACTCCATGCTTCGGCGGGCCAGGTTTCATATCCGTACTCCCCAGGCTGTGGGATCGTGTGAAAGATCCACTGCATCTCACCGGTACGTGCATTAAAACCTCGGACATGTCCTGGTGGCGCTTCCAGGTAGTCTGTCCCTTCGGTCATGGCAGAACCCACGATAACAACATCACCCAATACTACTGGTGGTGAACTTACGGCATATAACGAGGGGTCTATAGTACGACCCAGACCACGCTTAAGATCTACGCGGCCGCCGCGACCAAAGCTTGGATCTGGTCGGCCAGATGACGGGTCAATCGACAATAAGTAAGTGCGACCACCAGCATAAAAGAGTCGCTCCTGTTCGCCATCGGTCCAGTAGGCCAGCCCTCTCGTCATGAACCCGTGCACTGCCGGGCGACCGTCCAAATACAGAACCGGGTCAAAACTCCACAGGGTTTCCCCGCTGGTGGGATTTATGGCGGCGATCTGCCCCAGCGATGTCGTAGTGTAGAGAACACCGTTCACCATCAGGGGAGTCACCTCATAGGCGTAACTACGAAATGAGCCCCGCTCCCGAATTGTTTCATTGGCGTTACGGATTTCCTCATCTGCTGAAACCCAGGTCCAAGCTTCGCTAAGACGCTGAACGTTGTCAGCATTGATCTGGTCAAGAGGCGAATATTTGCTATGGCCGACGTTCCCACCGTAATGACGCCATTCACCGTCTGTTGCTCCAATCTGAGCAACACCTTTTATGCCCGTCAGACAAGCTAGGGCAAAAATAGCGAACGACAATAATGGGATCGAACTTATGCCATTTCGAACTGATCTCATAGCCTGCTCCTCCTAATCGATTAAAGCGTATCAGGCTCTGTCGAAACCGACTATAGCCAACGCTGAAATTTTATCGGATAAAGAAGAGATTAATGAGACGGAGTATGGTTTACTCCTTTGTTTTTAATTGACCCCTCCTGAAGATTTATGAGCGCCAGCCCCCTGTTTGCAAACCTGAGAGTAATCGAATTGGCTTCCATGGTCATGGGGCCATCGGCCGGGGTGATTCTCGCGGATTTTGGGGCGGAGGTTATAAAAGTCGAGCCTCCCGATTCTGGTGATCTGAATCGAAACTGGCACAAGATACCCGGCCTACCGGTTTCCGAATTTGCCTACCCGTTCCAGGTGGATAACCGCAACAAGAAAAGTATAGCTGTGGATCTGAAGTCAGAAGCAGGTTATGAAGTGCTGATTAAATTGGTTGAAACGGCGGATATACTGATCACCAATTACCGCCTTAAAGCATTAGAGCGCCTAAGATTAGAATATGAAACCATTCGCGAAATTAATCCGCGCATTATCTATGCTTTGGCAACAGCCTTTGGTGAGAAAGGGAAAGAACAACACAATCCGGGCTATGACGTAGTGGCATACTGGTCTCGATCCGCCATCGAGACCCAGATTTTCCCCTATGACGGTTGGTTGCGTCCTTTCCCTTATGGTGCCGGCGATCACCCCAGTGGGATGGCTGTTTACGCATCAATCGTGACTGCATTATACCAACGCCAACAAACCGGAGAAGGCAGCAAGGTCTCCACTTCACTGCTAGCTAATGGTGCCTGGGCCAATTCCGTCATGCTGCAAGCCCAGCTAGCCGGCGCTGAATTTAGGGAACCCAGACCCAGGGGCAACTCATACAACTTTATTTCCTTGCATTATCCAACAAAAGATGACCGGCTAATGAAGTTAAGCATGGTTAATTTCAAGAAATACTGGAAGCCTTTCTGTAAAGCTATTGGTCGCAGTGATTTTCCCAATGATGAGCGTTATGCGACCCCAGAGGCCCGTTCCAGAAACATGCCATCGCTGATCCACGAGGTTACCGAAGCGTTTAAGGCTCAGGACCTTGCCTACTGGCATCGTGCACTGGAGGACGCCGACATTCCCCACGCCGCCATGCCCACATACAAAGAAGCGGCCGACGATGAACAAAAAAAAGCAAACGACATCATCATCCCTATGGAACACCCCACCGAGGGCAAAATGCGGACGGTGAACAGCCCGTTCCAAGTGAGCAACGCCGAAAAGATAAAACCTGGCGCAGCCCCTAAATTGGGTGAACATACGATCGAGATTTTGAAAGAAATAGGCTACCCAAAAGAGGATATCCAGACATTGCTCGATGGCTGTGTAATCGAAAAGTCAGATTCGTAGTTTTCTGAAAAACAGTCCTTGGCTCACTCTTAATCATGGCTTCAAACAAATTCAGATTCTTAACCATTACAGCCGTTATCGTTGCCAATATGATAGGCACCGGAGTTTTCACCAGCTTAGGGTTCCAGTTATTGGATATTCGCTCTGGTTTTGCTTTGATGATGTTATGGGCAGTCGGTGGCCTCGTGGCTTTGTGTGGAGCGGTTACCTACGCTGAACTCGGCGCTGCATTGCCCCGAAACGGGGGAGAGTACAGCCTGCTCAGAAGTATCTACCATCCGGCAGCAGGTTTTGTGTCAGGGTGGATATCTTCAACGGTCGGTTTTGCCGGCCCAACTGCTCTGGCCGCGATGACTTTTGCGGCCTATACCTTCTCTGCTTTGCCTATTAGTCCAAATCCCTTGTTGGAAAAAGCACTCGCTGCCACGCTGTTAATTACCCTCACTACCATACATGCTACTAATCATCGCACGAGCGGTGGTACGCAGGAGATATTCACTGCCCTAAAAATCATTGTAATTGTCGTTTTCATCATCGCTGTGCAATTGTTCGCCGATTCGCCACAATCTATTAGCTTTTTGCCTGCAGAAGGTGAAGGGGCTTTACTCACCAGTGGCACTTTCGCCGTAGCGCTCATCTATGTGAGCTTTGCCTATACCGGCTGGAACGCAGCAACGTATCTCAGCAGCGAAGTGGAAAACCCGCAGCGTAATTTGCCTGTGGTGCTAATTACCGGAACCTCCATCGTCACCCTGCTCTATCTAGGGCTTAACTTTTCATTTCTCTATGCCGCGCCGATGGATGCCTTGGAGGGGCAAGTCGAGGTGGGAGCAATTGCTGCACAGGCGGCATTTGGCGAAGCCATCGGCGGGACTTTCGGTATCGCCTTAGCATTACTTCTTGTTTCTACTGTGAGCGCCATGACTATGGCCGGTCCACGAGTGATTCAGGTAATCGGAGAGGACTTTCCAGCTGTTAGATTCCTGGGCCGAACAAACAGTAACGGCATTCCTAGAACAGCAATCTACATTCAAGCTGCCATTGCCATGTTGTTTATTTTCTCAACTACAGTCGAGTCAATTATGGTATTTGCCGGCTTTACCATGGCCCTGAACAGTTTTGCCACAGTCTTTGGTATTTTTGTGCTTCGCTGGCAACAACCGGATCTGGAAAGACCTTATCACACGTTCCTTTATCCACTGCCCCCACTAATCTACCTGACTCTTACCGCCTGGACTCTAGGATTCACTCTAATTAACCGGCCAGTGGAGGGGCTCTTCAGTATCGCCATTATCATAACTGGTTTAATTGCCTACTTTATAACGGCAAAGCGACAATAGCAGTTTTTTGCAGATATGAGGTTAGCCAGAATCTAGCGACAAACTTTTTTAGGACTATGACCCTGATTAGTTCGGATTGCCAAACGGATCAGTAGGTCGATCTTCAGATTCCCTATCCAGCCTTCTCGCGCCCGCCAGTATTCCTGGTAGAGAATAGTTACCCTCATGACAAGTGTAGTCGTAAATCCTGTCATCTTCTGGCATACGATTAAGCATCATTTCTCCTGTCCACGGCTGCGTATAAATTTTAGGATCAGTGATGGTAAAGCGATAAAAAATCTCGTTTTCTGAAACAATGGTAAAGCGCTCTCTAACTTCGAAAAGTTCAGATGCACGAAGTACAAAAGACGATGATTGCGGGTGTACATTATTAGTGTGTACAACCAGGGAATTACCTTCCCAGTACCCTATGGAATCGCCCCGCCATTTTTTGTGGGACCCGGTCTGATGCTCATCACTTAACCGAATAATCCTTAATTCAGCTCCCGCTTCGATGTACAGCACTACATAGTTTTCATTCTGAACAAATTGAAAATTGGCGCTGATCGGGACTATAGGCCCTGCAGGCGGCACCGGGCCGAAATCGAGCAGACATCTTGGGCCTGGTCCAGCCATTTCTGGCCCGTCCAAGTTTTTAAAACCGGCCTGCCTCCATTCACCCCGAAATGTATTTTCTAGAGCATCATCTCTTAAGGGTATGCGCCCATTTAATGGATCAACCACAATCGAGGTACGGTATTCCCCATCGATTCTCAATACATTTTCAACACGTTTATAGAATTGATATTCAGCACTGTTATCGACAAAAACCGTCACCTCCGGCGCTTCAATGGCACCTTCTAACGGTGCAGCCCGCTCGTCTAACTTGGCAATTTCAGTTAGCTGGAATTCTTTTGCTTCCTCCGGAGCGTAAGTTTTTTTTTCACCCAACTCTTCAGTTCTCTGAAACGGGGTAGCCGTTTCAGTTGTCCAATTTCCCTGCAGGTTGGGATGACCGTAAGCAGTTAGACCTGGAGTGAATTCAGCCGCATAACCTGAAAAAGCGGGCATAAGCAAAACTGTTGCAATACCACAGGAAATTATTACGCAATTGCGCATAAGGCTTTTCTCTAATTTCTGGTTTTAACTTAATCTAGAAACCCCAGTTTGTTTGATAATGCCCCGGATTGTTGGGGTACTTGACACTCAAACGCACGGTTTAAGCAATCAGCAGGCGTTCCAAACGCCTTTGAATGTAGTCTATGCCTACACTACACCAGCTCTACTCTTTAACGATTCGGAGGCACCTCATATTGGTCGATCAATTGCGGCCTCGTCCCTTCCGTTGAGATGCCGGCCTCAAACATCAACTGCGAGATAACTTCTATCGTCGGTAGTGAAGGTCCGCGTGGAATATGGCGGTGGCCCTCAGCAATAAATAGCGGCGTCCATCCTCGGTAGTTCACTCGATTCCATACGTGAGCATCAGCTCCGTGCTCAGCCAGCAACTTTACGACTGACGGAAACCTCCCATACGCCGCACCGTGCATTGCAGTCTCGTTATTCTCATTCACCGCATTGACGTCAGCACCAAGTTCAAGCATCAAGCTTGTTGCGGCCAGCGCCTCTTCTTCCGTGCCGGCTTCTTCCTCTGGCGCCCTTGTACCTAAACCAGCCGCGGCCATTAAAGGAGTAGTGCTGCTGAGATTGGACCAAAAAGGATTGGCGCCTAGCTCAAGTAGCGTTTCCATCAAGGGAACATCCGCCCGGTCAGCGGCCAGGAGGAATGCAGTTGAGCCTCCTGTCTCAATAATGGAAGCCGAATTTGGTTGTCGAGGCGCACCCTCAGCCAAAGGAAGATTTACATCTGCTCCTAGCGCCACAAGCTCCCGGACAAATTCGAGAGACGTTAGGTTCCCCGAACCGATAGGTGAGGGATCGCCCCGATCACTAGCGTCCGGCTTCCGCACCCACGCCATCGTATGCAGAGGTGTGAAGCCAGACCGCATGTCGTTAGGATCGGCTCCCACCTTCACTAACTCGATCGCGAGTTCGAAATGGCCGTTCCGAACAGCCAGAAGTATAGGACTAAGACCCCGATTAACAGGCTGCGTGGTGGCGTTATTGCCCGCCCTTGCGGTCCGTTCTCTTACACGCGTGAGAATAGCATTCACGTCAGCGCCTGCCTCAATCAAAGCCACGGCAACACCGATGTGGCCTTCGCGCACTGAAAAGAAAAGTGGTGTGAATCCTGATCCCAACTTTTGATCTATATTGCCTCCGGCTTCTATGAGAGCTTTGACTACGGACGTGTGCCCCTCGGCCGCGGCCCACATAAGCGCTGTTTGTCCCCGCTGCTCCTGCGCGTTGAAATCGGCGCCTGCGGCAAGCAGTGCTCGCACCGCTCTCAAGCTACCAGCACGCGAAGCGATCATAAGGACGGTTTCTCCACCTTCGAGAAACTTATTGGGGTAGGCTCCGGCACCAAGCAACATTTCTACAAGCGATCCATTGCCATTCATCGCTGCTAGTGAGAGCGGCGTAATACCGTAACGATTCTCAGCGTTGGTATCAGCGCCAAACTGGACGAGTTTTTCGGACAGACCATCGTCGTCATGGTAGACCGCCCAATGCAGAGAACTCATACCGTCTACTTGAGTTGCATTTACATCGGTACGTTCATCTAGCAATCGATTAATAAGCGCGCGGTCTTGTTGCTCCACCGCATCCGGCAGCGCAGAACCCTGAGCATAGGTTGATACAGTCACCCATGTTGGCCCTAAAATCAAAATCGAGGCCACAAGAAATGCTCTGACAAAAGTTTCGCTTTGCAAGTGTCGTTTCATGTTCAGTCTCCTGTAAAAGATTTTTCCAAATCTCCGTTTCTTCAGGAAAATACTCTATCTATAAGAATCAAACTGGCACAGGGTCGAAGAGGTCCTCAATCTTGCCGTTGCTATCACCGAATGCGGCAACATCAACACCAATCCGATTCAGTAGCGTCAAGTGTAGATTGGCCAAGGGAGTGCCGTTCTCATATCTTATGTGCCGGCCACCCCGTAATCCGGCAGATGTGCCCCCAGCAACAAGAATTGGTAGATTCGCATGGTCGTGCAAACTAGGGTTGCCCATCCCACTACCGTACAGATAAATAGTGTTGTCCAGTAAAGAGCCATCCCCGTCTGGAGTTGCTTTGAGCTTTTCGAGAAATTCCGCAAAAAAGGCCACATGATACTGTCCAATCTTCGCGATCTTCTCAAGCTTCGCCGGATCATTACCATGATGGCTAGTAGGATGGTGTGGTTCCGGGACCCCAATTTGCGGATAAGTACGATTAGTAAGCTCGCGCGTAAATTGAAAGCTGATTACTCTAGTGATATCAGCTTGTAATGCGAGCAGTTGCAGGTCGTACAACAAAGTCGCATGATCGCCGAATTCTGCAGGAACTCCTACCGGGCGGTCCATGTCGGTGGAAAACTCCTCTTCATCCGCCTCCTCAGCGCGCTGGATCTGGCGCTCGATCTCACGGATTGTCTCCAGGTACTGGTCAACACGGTTCTTGTCCCCTGTCCCTACCTTGCCCTTCAACCGTGCAATATCCGCATGAAAGGAATCAAGCAGGCTGGCGCGGCTTCTTAGCAGAGCTGCGCGTTCTTCAGGCGTGCTTCCCTCTCCAAATAGTCGTTCAAATACCAGTCGAGGATGTGCTTCCGATGGCAGAGGTGTCGTCGGTGAAGACCACGAAATGCTGTTTTGATAAACGCAGGCATAACCATTGTTACAGACACCTGCGAGTGGATTTATATCCATGGATAATTCAAGCGATGGTAGTCGTGTTTCCTGACCTATCTGTTTCGCCGCAATCTGGTCGATTGTAGTCCCCGAGTGATAATCCGAACTCTCAGTATGTTTGGCAAACGCGGCGCTTAAAAACCCAGAATTAGAAGTGTCATGTGTGCCCGGATACGAGTTTTGTAGTTCCAGATTGGTAACAACCGTGATTTTGTCTTTAAGGTTTTCCAGTGGACTGAGAATGGGTGATAACTCATCGAGTATTTCTCCTCCCTTTGGCGTCCAGCGAGCATGATCGGTTCCCATTGGCACAAATACGAACCCAAGTCTGGGCACAGGCCTAGCTGGGGTGTTTGCGAGGGCAGTCGCTGCGGGAATCATTGCATCGAGTAAAGGCAACGCCAGCACCGTTCCTGCGCCTCTGAGAAAAGTGCGCCTGGGTAGCGCTTTCTTAGTAATGATCATAATGATGTCCTCATCTGAAAAGGTATACTCTTCACAATACCCATGATTAGAGATGAAAATCGGTAGCCGTCTGGTTCGGCTTCGCGCACTATTTTGCGGATCGCAGATGCATCATAGTACTCCACCCCTCGCCCGAGCGCGAAAGTCATTAACTTCTCCGTAATTGTATCAGCTAATAATGTGGGTCGGCTCAATAAACCGGCCTCAAGACCTGAAACACCAGTTAAATTGCCCATGCTGGGAAGGCCGCCGGTCACGTCAACCGGCCCATTATCCCCATCATGATCCCGCCAACGACCGACTGCATCAAAATTTTCCAGGGCAAACCCCACCGGGTCTATAGTATTGTGACAACTTGCACATACCGGGTTGTTTCGATGGGCCGCAAGTCGCTCTCTCATTGGTAGGGAAGCCGCTACTGCTGCCTCATCGAGAGCTGGCACATCGGCCGGCGGTGGCGGTGGCGGTGCCCCATATATATTATCCAGTACCCACTCTCCTCTCAGGACTGGCGAGGTGCGATTTGGAAAAGAAGTTACTGCTAAGACACTGCCATGCCGGAGCAACCCACCTCGCTCGCTGCCCTCAGCGAGCTCAACGCGACGAAAGCGACTGCCAAAAATACCGGGTATTCCGTAATGCTTAGCTAAGCGCTCGTTGAGGAAAGTGTAATCTGCATTCAACAAATCAACTATGCTGCGATCTTCTCGCAATACACTATCTAAAAATAATTCAGATTCCTGTCTGAAAGCCTGTCGTAGATTGTCATCAAAATCCGGATAGAGGCGTACGTTAGGGCTGAACGCTTCCAGATTACGCAATTGCAACCATTGGCCGGCAAAGTTCGTCGCTAGATTTTTCGAGCGCTGGTCTGCCAACATACGACGCACCTGTGTCTCAAGTTCGTCGGGACTCCTAAGTTCGCCACGCTCTGCCACAGCGAGTAATTCCTCGTCTGGCAAGCTGCTCCAAAGGAAGAAAGAAAGTCGAGAGGCTAATTCGATGTCGCTAATGTAATAAGGCGAGGACGGTGCCACATCATCAGGCGCCAGTTCCACGCGAAATAGGAATTGTGGGTTCATGAGTACAGCGCTAAGCCCAGCCGCAACCCCTTCATCAAAATTACCTTCAGTGCGCGCTTTTTGATAGAAAGTCATTGGCCCTTCTACGTCTGTTTCGTCCACCGGTCGGCGATAGGCACGCCGGCTCAAGTTAGACAGTATTTCTCGGGCACAGGCTTCCTCCTGGCTAGTGTCTGTGGGCTGGCAGACAAACAATTGTCGTCGACTTGGTGTGTCTCCCGGACCTTCGGTCGCATATGGTCCTGTCACCGTTACCTGGTAGACGGCTGGATTAAGTCGAGGATGCCTAATTTCATTGAAGTGAGACTGCAAAGGCTGCCGCTCACTCTCCAAAAGTGAAGAAGATATTTTCGGGAAAGTGACGCCCAGATCATGAGGCCCCGCAGTCACTGGAATGCGTGCTTTAAAATCTTTGTCGACTTCGGAATGATCCGGTCCGTTTGGCCTAACTACCATAAAAGTTTCGATGATTTCTCGGTCAATTAACAACTCCATTAACTGAGGCTGAGAATTAAGCAAACCACCAATGTCACCAGTGCGATTCCGCGCGAGCCTTACCTGAATGTCGTACTCTCCGTTTTGTGGAAAAGTGTAAGAGACGGATACTCCGCCCCGCGTACCTATCGGAAGTCCCGGAATATGTTCTTCCTGAGTAAGATCTGGCGGTACGCTGATAACATCACTCTGCACCGAAGCCTGAGCGCCGCCAATTGCAAGTCGACTTATTTTTTGTGCAGCGGATAGATACCGATCCAGTAAAGATGGTGTCAGGTCTCCCACAATTACATTGTCGAACCCATACCCGCTTTCATCAGGAGGCAGTAAGGAACTGGCATCAATATCGAGTTTCAAAAGATCCCTGATGGCGTTCTGATACTCTGTCCGGTTGAGCCTGCGCAAAGTTTCTGTCCGGCCTGGATTAGGACTCGCAGCAGCCACTTCATCAAGGGATGACTCCAGCCAGGCAACCATGGTATGACGTTGTTCAGGCGAGGGCGCAGGTAGTCCCTCCGGCGGCATAGTACCAGTGCGGAGTTTTCGAATGACTTTTTCTAATAGCTCCGGTTGGGCACTGACATCAGTCAAATCTACCGAGTCCAGCCTTAAGCCCGCAGTTTCAAGCTGCTCGCTGTGGCAAACGACACAGTACTGGTTAATGGCTTCCTTGACATGGGATGCAGAGATTTCAGCTACGCCGGTAACAGCCTGTTCCGTATTATTACGCAACAGCGGCGACGCTGGCACAGTCGAGTCCTGCGGCCCGCAGGCCGTTAGGCTCAATACCAACAGAGAGCGCAATATTCTGGGTTTTGGTAGGTTCATAATCCTACTCTCCATATTTGCCTAAATAGTAGCCTGAACACAGCTTCGGCGCCAGCAAACCCACTGCCCTTTAATTGAGCATTTCGCTGCACACCAAATCACCAATGAGGCTTATTACCTCTTGTTAACCAATTTGGTCAGTACCTTTTCCTTTCTCCTTCTTGCAAAGAAAAAAGTTCCCGACACTCTGTTCTAGAACCTGTTCAATGCCTGAGACATACTCCAGTATCTGCAACAATATTGACTGTTTAAGCTCTAGGTGCACGTCTGCCAGCAAGCACGGTTTCAAAAGGAAATAGTCGTTGAGTGCCTATTCTCACATTTTCATAGTTGTCTACGAAATCGAAGTTTCCCTGGCGTAATTCCAATATTGCTATGTCTGCCTGGGCTCCGACGTTTAACGTCCCTTTGTCACGCAAGAAGGGAAAAATACGGGAAGCATTAACTGTCCCACAGGCAACAACCGCATCCAATGGCATACCAAAGTTTAGTAGCTTAGACATGACATTGGGATAATCCACCACGCCAGGTGCACTTCTGCTGTTTGAGAAACCATCCGTAGAAATCGTATCAGGCCAAAAACCGGCCGCCATGATGGCATCAAAAGTATCCCATCGAAGATGATCAATACGTCCATTGGCTACATCGAAGCGGATGCCCCGACGGCGCGCTGCGAGCACTTCAGGAAGAATCTGCCCGTTGTCATCGATAATAGCATTGGGCGGAGGCGCATACATATGAGTCACAATGTCACCGGGTTTGAGTTCAGCTACTAGCTCGCCCATTGTCGACTCCGATTGACCCATGTGAATCATCAAAGGCAAATTGAAATAGGACGCCACTTCCTGAGCACGGCGAATTACTACTAAATCGTTAGCGGTTACTCCATTTGTCATTCGTGCTTTCACCCCAACAACATAATCCCGGTTCCTGGCTATCGCAGCTTTTGCCAACTCAACGTCAGCCAGCGCCAAGTCAGCTGTATCACCTTCGGGTATGACGCCACGCCGACCGATGTTGATCAGCACGCGAGCTGGTTGCGGAGCAGATCTTGCGATGGCTACGACCTCGTCAATTCCATCTGCTCCAGCCGAACCAGCGTCTACCCACCCGGTCACTCCATCGGAAAGACATATGTGGGGGCCTTGCGCATCTTGTGCATAATGACCATGAATATCCAAGAGACCAGGCATCACAATCCGATTTGTCGCATCTATTCCTTCTGTGGCATTTGCTCTTATGTTAGTTGACACGGCTGCGATGCGACCTGATGTAATCGCAACATCTGCGATAGTGTCGATATTTAAAGAGGGATCTATAACACGACCACCTCGCACAATTAGGTCATAGGACTGAGCGAACAGATCGAGCGGCCGAGCAAACAAGGCTGTGCCCGCAGTGAAAGAGCAGAACTGACGGCGATTTAGTTTTTGTTCCATAAAGTTCCCTACCCTTTTAACTGTGACCACCGATCAGCGAGTTCACTGTACTTCGGAATATCCAGGACCTGGGCCACGATATCCGGATCCAAGCGCCGCTCGGGGCCACGCTTGAACTGGCCATCCGATCGTAATTCTCCGAGCATCGTTTGATAAAGCGAGGCAGCTGCCTGATAGACCTGCACGCCATGAATGTCTATCGAACAGGATGTATCCCTGACTTCATCAACGGGGATATTGAGAGCAATGAGAGGAATAGGAATATTCGAGGCGATTTCTTGTACCTGGTCCGACCGCATGCTAACGACAAAGAAAGCATCAGCTCCCGCCTCAGCAAAGGCATTACCCCNGCGAATAGCTTCCCGATGATCNCCCGGGTTANTACCTATCCAGAGGCAATCGCTNCGCGCAATGATGACGTAGTTCGGATCGGNACGNCCTTCGACAGCAGCTTTAANACGCTCGACCATTTCTTCTACCGGCATTAATTCACTTCGNCCGGGTCCAAGATGTTTGGGGTTGCGTGTGTCCTCAATATGGGACCCAGCAATACCTGCACGCTCATAACGTTCAACACTGCGATAAACATTCAATGAAGTTTCACCTCCCTGGTCAGCATCAACTATTGCTGGAACGGATACACCACCGGCGATGCGTCCACCCACCTCTACTAGTTCGGCCAAATCCACAAGCCCCCAATCCTCGATACCAAAATGCATACCAGCTATCATGTTGCCNCCGACATATATGGCGGGAAACCCGGCAAGCTCAGCCAGNCTGGCCGTATAAACTGTGTATGCTTCCGGAATCACCGTCACACCGGGCTCGGCTAATAGCTCCCTCAATCGGGCAGACTTAGATATAGGATTTGAAGAATTGGTATTCTCCGCAGATGCGGCCACAACGGGTGCTCCCGCTGCAGCCATACTGCCGGTAACCAGCGCTGTACGTTTAATAAAGTCTCTTCGTGATGACCCGGTCATGGTGTCCTCCGCACGTTCGTATTTGTTTTGTATAAATGAGAATAAAACCTTTATGTTTGCAAATCTACTGTCGGAGGTGAGACCCGATTCACTTGCACTAATTGACCGAGAGGTTTAGAGTTTTTCCAGCTCAACAGCCTCGGATTGGAATCAGGAACTGCACCATGAAAAAAGTAATGAAAGTTTTCAGTTTGATAAGCTTCACTGCGTGTATTTTACTATTCAATAACTTAGCACTCGCCCAAACAGACACCATTTACCAGGTACCAAGAACCATCAATGGCCAACCAGACCTGCAGGGTGTATGGGCTAACAACACAATCACCCCCGTGGAACGTCACGACGTGTTTGGTGACAAAAAATTCCTCACAGACGACGACCTGGTGTTCCTAAACCAGCGCGTTGCGGAATTGGCGAACCAACCTGGTGATGCCTTATTCGGTAATAATATTTTGATTGCCGCTTTTACAGGTGAGATCCGCCCGGGCGAAGCCGCCACCGGCAGCTATGACCAGCAATGGATGGCAGCCCGCCGCGTGCACAGACGCACTTCGCAAATCATAGATCCACCGGATGGAAAGTACCCACCACGTACTGAGCAAGCCATTGCATTGAGTCGGGAACGAGCTGCGCACCGGCGCGAACATCCTGCCGATTCCTGGCTTGATCGTTCGCTAGGCGAACGATGTATCAGTTTCGGCGCACCATTCCTGGGCTCCGGCTACAACAGTTACTGGCAGATCGTACAGTCGAAGGACCACGTCGTCATCTACCAGGAGATGGTGCATGATGCTCGTATTATACCTCTGGTAGACAGGCCCTCATTGAATAGCAACACCAGCCTGTGGCATGGCAACTCCCGCGGGTACTGGGAAGGCGATGTGCTGGTGATTGAAACGACCAATTTTTCCGAAAGAAGCGGTAATGGACCAAGACCAGAAGACAAGATACAGGTGGAACGCTTGACTCGAATCAGCGAATCACAAATGCAATATCAGATAACAATTGACGATCCTGGTTCCTTTACCCAGCCTTACACGCGGGAGATTATATTCGACGCCAGCTCGGATGCCATTTATGAATACGCTTGCCATGAAGGAAACTACGGCATGAGATTTATTCTTTCTGGGCACAGGGCTGAAGAGCGCTTCGCCGTGAAAAATTAACCACACAAGAAAAATTAAAGGATAACCGTCAATGAATTTCTGCTCTTACTTCATCCCCTTTAGAACGTTTCTACTTAACATTGCCGGTGTGGGATCTGTTTTTCTAGCGGGTTCCCTATGTGCACAAGTAGTGAGTGTGCCCGATAATAATGATCTGCCTGTTAGCAATTCAGACTTTACTGACCTCTATCTGCAAGTAGCCGAGCCTCGTGGTCTGGGCGGGGTGGTGGGCTATGGCCGCGGTGCGTCCTTTGTTGATATTGATAGCGATGGAGATGACGATTTATTCGTGGCTGATACCGATGGACGTTTGTTTGGACCTCCTTTCGGTATATCCATGATCTATGTAAATGATGGGTCCGGCAATTTTCTACCTGGCGAGTTCAATCTTAACCCTGCCGACTTTCATGGCACCTGGGTGGGATCCTTTGCTGACTACGACAATGACGGCGACCCGGACATGATGGTAGGTAACGGCGGCTATACTAATTACTCATCGCTAGTGCTGCTGGAAAATCGTATCGATCAAAATCAGGGCTTTGTGAATGTCACTGACGAGGCCGGACTGGGACAGGGCTCTGCTTCAGCCGAGGCAAACCCCTGGTGGGGCGTCTCCTGGGCTGACTACGATAACGATGGCTGGCTCGATGTCATGGTTACCCGACGAACGGGTCGACCGCTACTTTTTCACAACCAGCAAAACGGTACCTTCGATGAACGAGGCGGGCAACTTGGCATAGCGGAAGCTCTCCATCAAGATGCAAAAAATCCAGTCTGGATAGATTACGACGAGGACGGAGATCAAGACGTTTACTTGGCAGGAATGGACTGGCATGCGTTCTATCGCAACGACGGTGAAAGTCTTACCGAGGTGACTCAAGAAATTTTCACCGAACCGATGGAAGGCCACAGTGGACTGCCTGCAGTTTTTGCCGCCGCCAGCGCCGACTTTGACCAGGACGGTCATGAAGATATTTATCTCGGTCGCTGGGACTCACAGGACTACATTTTTTTCGGTGATGGAGCCGGACAATTTGATCGAGTGGGTAGAGAGGGGGGAATCGATACCGCCAATCATATCAAACAGTCGGAAACCGATATCCATCCAATGTTTAATGAGTTGAGCATAGCTCGCCGTAATGCGCGCCTTAACGGTCCATCCGGCGAAGAAAGTGCCGGCATTGCTCCGTACGAAAACACCATGGGATTAGGTGTCGGCGATTTTTTCGATGACGGTTTCCCCGACATAGTAATAGGCACTGGTGAACCCGAGTTTGTTGCCGCCGACGTTTTCCTCTGCAATCGTGGTCAACGACGATTCGAGCGCTGCACCGATCAGTTTGTTAAACCGGATGAAGCCCACACTATGACTCGCGGACATGGAGCTGTATTCGCTGATGTCAATCGGGACGGATTTACCGACTTTTATTTTAACCTTGGAGGACATCCTCCCTTTGATTTTGCTCAGAAGGCGGAATCACGTGAGACCAACAAATTATTCATGCGTCAAACAGACGAAACTGGCAATGCTGCCTGGCTGACCCTGACTGGTACACGAAGCAACCGCGACGCGATTGGCGCTAGAATCCAATATGGAACAGGAGACCTCACGCGGTATCACTACGTACGTTCCACTCAAGGTTTCCAAAGCCAGAACAGCATGACCTTGCTGCTGCCTCTTGGCGATCGGGAGTCAGTGCCTGTACAGATCAAGTGGCCTAGTGGCGTAACGACGGAATTGAACGCAACCGCGGGACAGCACTACAAAGCAGTAGAGCGAGCAAGCCCTTAGTTAGGTGGTGTCCCGGCTATATAGTTTTCAATCACTGTATCTAAAATATCCAGGGGCAACGCACCTTGTCCCAATAGGGCATCATGAAACGAGCGAAGATCAAAGGCATCTCCCAAAGCCGCCTCCGTGCGTTGTCGCAATTCCAAAATTTTCATTTCTCCCAGCTTATATGCCAATGCTTGTCCCGGCCAGGATATGTAGCGATCAACTTCGGCCCGCACATTAACTGCTGACAAGGAGGTGTTGTCAGTTAGGTAATTCATAGCCTCCTGCCGAGTCCAGCCTTGGGAATGAATACCGGTGTCTATAACCAGACGACATGCTCGCCACATCTCATAGCTGAGCCGGCCGAAATGTTCATAAGAATTTTCGTAGATGCCCATTTCAATCCCGAGCTTCTCAGAATAGAGCCCCCATCCTTCACCGAAGGCGCTGAAGTAAAGTTCCTTGCGAAATTCTGGCAAGTTTTCGAGTTCGCGAGCTATGCTAGTTTGAAGATGATGTCCGGGGACAGCTTCATGCAGAGTCAAAGCCGGCAATTCGTATAGCGGACGCTGGTCCAAAGCAAACGTGTTCACCCAGAAAGCTCCTCCTCGAATACCACCGACCGGAGAAGAGTTGTAAGAAGCAGCAGTGTAGTTCGGTGCTATCTCTACTGGGACCGGCACCACCCCATAGGGAACCCTTGGCAATCGGCCAAAAAATTCGGGAAGGAGATAATCTATTTTCTTCGCAATAAAGGATGCTTCTTTTAACAGCGCTGTTTCATCATTCGCATAGAAGCGGGGTTCAGCACGAAGGAACTCGGTAAATTCTTCGAAGCTACCATCGAAACCCGAAGCCGCTATTACTTCCTCCATTTCCCTGCGAATACGTGCTACTTCACTGACACCAATGTTGTGAATCTGCTCAGCGCTCAGATCAGTACGTGTCGTATACACTTTTATTTGGTGAGTATAAAACGCGTCCCCATTGGAGAGATCCTGGGCGGCAATACCCTCCGTTGCCATCGGGTAATATTCGTTTTGTAAAAACTCTGCCAGCTCTCGGAAAGCTGGAATAGCGTATAAGCGAATAGCTTCGCGAGCTTCAAGACGTATCTGTTCCTGAACGGCTGCGGACAACCGATCGCTCACTTCGGCGATAGGTTCAAACAAACTGCTGTTGTCCGGATTGTCATAGACCTGAGCCCGCACCGTCGGTAACACCCCGTCAATAATGACCTTCGGTAACACGAATCCCGATCGCATTCCTTCGCGCATATTGTCGATGTTCTCGGCAAAGTAACGTGGGAATTCACGAATACGGGAAGTATAAGCCTGATAATCTTCCTCGGTGGTCATGGACACTCCATAGCTCGCTCGCAAAGCGCCCGTAAAAAAACTTGAGAAGGTGTTGAATGGAATGCGGTCCGTATTCAACTCCATGCTTTCAATGGAAATCTCAAGGACCCAGCCCAAAAGGTCATAATTGATTTGATTTTCTAAATTTAGGGCGGTGCGATCTACATCTCCGAGTTGCAATAAGAATTCCTGTTCGGCTCGCAGTCGACGACTTCGGTCCAATGGAGCAACTTGCGGTAATAAGTGGTTATAGTCATTCATTCCTGCAGCTGTTGCTAAAGTTGGGCTCTCCGCCAACCGGTAACTCCAGTAGATGTCCATTAAAGATTGTAATCGCGAAGTTGCCAGGTTTTCAGTAGAAGCATCTTGGCCCTGCGCATTGAACGCTAAAAGGCAAAGTACAGTCGTTATTGCTATGGTTCGTGTTGTTCTGGACATAAATCACTCAAAATAGTCTTGGGGTTATTTAGCACACAGTTTGAAGAGGTGGAGTAACAAATTCAATAATGTTAAAAGTGGACACTAGTCTGAACTAACAAGATAAGTGAATATACAGCTGAATATCACACCTTTTTTGAATTCGTTCTCATTTTTTCCCTAACCACTCGAAACAAGAAATCTACAATGCCTGATTACAAAGCCCCGATTCGCGACATTCAATTCGTCCTTTATGATTTATTGGAAGCAGAGGGACATTATCAGTCCATCGGAGCTGAAGAAGCTACTCGCGATCTGGTGGACGCCATTATTTCCGAAGGAAGCAAGTTTGCGGAATCAATTTTGGCCCCGCTGCACCAAATCGGCGACAAAGAAGGCTGCAAATTTAATAACGGCGTAGTTACCACCCCGCCAGGCTTCAAGGAAGCCTACGCTAAGTATGTTGCTGGCGGATGGCCCTCGCTCGCCGGAGATCCAGAGTACGGCGGACAGGGTTTGCCAGGGTCACTATCGGTAGTTATAAATGAACTAGTGAGCACAGCGAACTGGGCTTGGGAGATGTATCCTGGTTTGAGCCAAGGAGCAAAGCTGACCTTGGCGGCCTATGGCTCCGAAGCGCAGAAAAAGACCTACCTTTCTAAACTAACCAGCGGTGAATGGACCGGCACCATGTGCCTAACCGAACCTCATTGCGGTACCGATTTGGGTCTGTTGAAAACCCGGGCCCAACCCGATGCCAACGGTGGCTATCGCATTGATGGCACCAAGATCTTTATCTCTGCCGGTGAACACGACATGGCAGAAAACATTGTGCATATCGTTCT
>PARV01000014.1 GCA_002712055.1 Gammaproteobacteria bacterium
CTCCTTCCCAATGACCGATAGAGTCACCCATCCCCTTGGCATAGTCAGCGTTATGCTCATCATCGATGCGGATGATGCGAGCATCGTGCACCATTTCCACCAGGATCGTCACATAGTTTTCAGTTTGTACAATTTGATAGTTGTTGTTGTACATCACCGGCATCATGGGAGGACCGGAGCTCGACCCGAAAGCCAGAAGGCAACGTTCACCTAGAGGTCTGAGTTCCGGGCCGTCGAATGGATTTACACCAGGTAGTGCTCGCAGTTGCGCCAACATGTTCTTGCCGCGCCAGTCTTCCTGATAAGGAATCCTGCCATTTTCTGGATCGACGATAATAGAAGTGCGGTATTCACCGTTAATCTCGATCACATCGGTGCCCCGGTCTACCCAGAAATTGTTATAGCCACCGGGGTTATTATTATTTGAAGCTGGCGGTGCAGACCGGTTGGGGTCACTTGGCTGCGCCCTAGCGATTATGCGTTTGCGCCATTCGGTTTCCTGAGCTTCTTTCTGTTCTCGAGTCAGAAATCCAATATTGCCAAACTCAGAGGAGCGTTGCAGTGGAGTCTGAGTAGCATTGGTCCAGATTCCCTGGAGATCTGGCTTGCCGTTGGGTGTCCTCGGCATGACCCAGTCGTCGGCAGCGAACAGTAGAGCGGCGCAAAAAAAGCACTGAGCGGCGCCAATTAGCAACAGAATTTTTCTCATTGAATCTCTCCTATCTATCCCGTTTGAAACTAGCTTGTACAAATGAGGTTTTGCNACCAGTTTTATCTAGNTGTCCAGAAGAAGACCTCCCAGTCGCGAAGCGGTTCGGCCCCGGGGTAGGCTGGCTCATCTATATTAGGTCTGCCCGATTTGGCGCCCCACTGCTCGAGCATAGCAATGCGCTCGTCACCAAAAATCTCCACAGCCTCCATTGCATAAGTCGCTTCGCTAATTCGTAGCCATCCATCACCACCGCGATCCCTCACTCGCTGCGCCCACANCCCTCCGTCAGGTCGAGTAGCAGTAATGACTCCTTCCGGAGTGCCCACCCACGATAGNTAATGAACGAATGGCGGGAAACCACTTTGTTTCATGAACATAGGGCCCCGGACACTTTCGTTAAGCGGGGTGAAGTCGCTCGGAGCTTCCGTAAGTGTTCCTCCAATAATGACGCCTGGTGTACGGCCAAGCCCCTGATTGCTGAGGTACGGAGCCGTAAACATCCATGCAAACAATCCACCAAATATTATTACTCCGGTCAAAATACTAGCTACCTCACGTTTGCTCATCACTAGCCTCCTAATTAAAGGTTTTTTGCATTAAACTAAAAAAGAAAAAATGAATTGCCTGAAAGCCATGAATTCTTTGGTTTACAGGATATANAGTCTAACANCTAATACCAAAAAATTAGCAAAAAAGCTCTGGAGGNTTCTTATTAGCCCCATGATTACAATAGTCCAATTCCCAATAACACAAAGGAGCATAAGATGACGAAAGTGATAGTGAGAGTGGAGGTCGAAGATGTAGAACAATGGAAGCGCGGTTTCGTGACGCATGCAGAATTATTTCTTAAGCAAGCTGTTACCCTGGTTTACTGGGGCATAGGGGAAGAAAATAAACTAGCTGCTTGTTTCGAGACGACAGATATAGATGCTTTTATGGAAGTTATGGCCTCACCCGACACTGCAGAAGCCATGGCTAATGACGGTATTATTCAGGAGAGTGTTGAAGTTTATGTTGCAGATACAATATTTGACCCTAACTCTTAAAATTCTAAGTTAAAAATGGCAATAAGATGTACCGGAAAACCAGACGAGCTCGAACAAATTTACTACTTGTAAAAAGGTTAGATACTTAAACGTTCTCTCTTTTTCTTATTGGATTTGTGAACGTTACCTATGGTTAGGGTGGCCTCGTCCTCATGTTATCGGTAGNTTCTAGTTATCATTTGCTACTTTTATCTAACTCAATCTTCTGGTCATGCGATAAGGAAGATCAGTATCGGCCCCCGCCTTACCGGAAGTATCTCCTGCGAGTTTGCGAAATTCACGAATTGTTAAAAATAAACCGATGTTCATTTCAGTTTTGTGTCTTTATTTGGTTTACTAGTTAACGTGCTATCGAAGAGACACTGAATCGCCGCAAAGCCGCGTAATCTCTTGACCTCAGGCCTTGCTCCTCCTTATAATGCGTGCCCCTTGTGAAGTTGTGATCATNATTTAGCNGATCATNNTNTTNTTTTNTAAAAAACAAGGAGTTACATAGGATNNGGTGCGGGGTGGAGCAGTCTGGCAGCTCGTCGGGCTCATAACCCGAAGGTCGTAGGTTCAAATCCTGCCCCCGCTACCAATTTTTTTACCGCGATTTAAGAGTGTAGAATTCGCTCGTATGACCGTAAAAAAATGTCCGCACTAGGCCCTAATCGGCTTGGATTACGGATATATTAATAATGGGCGTTTGGCCCATTTTTTGTACCTGAGGTATAGGAAGGACTCGTAAGTCTCNCAGTGTTATTAGCCACTTTGCAGAGATTTACGATAATTAACGGTAAGAGTTTTGTGAAAAGAAGTGAAACAACAATAACAGAGTTGATCGAGCCTACAGTAGTAGCGTTGGGGCTGCAATTGTGGGGAATCAAACATAATCAGCNCGGCAAACACTCATTACTGAGAGTTTATATCGAGAGTGAAGAAGGAGTCACGATCGACGATTGCGAAAAAGTAAGTCGACAAATCAATACTCTATTGGATGTGGAAGAACCAATTATGGGTGAATATGCTCTTGAGGTGTCATCTCCGGGTCTTGATAGACCTCTATTCAGTTCGGAGCAGTTCGAGCAGTTTATGGGTAGCGATGTGAAAGTGCGTTTGCGTCGTCCAGTGGACGGAAAACGCAATCTAAATGGATCGATAGAAAATGTTTCGGGAGATGAAATAGTACTGCGAGTTGANGATGANGATCTGCGGCTGCAGTACACAGACATTGAAAAGGCGAATGTAGTTTTCTAAGAGAAGTTTTGTTCCATACTCTGGAAGTTAATCCAAATGAAGGGTTTGAGTAAGGTGATACGATTATGATGAGCAAAGAAATATTAATGGTTGCGGACGCTGTCTCTAATGAGAAGGGCGTCTCACGAAGTGTGATTTTCGAGGCGATCGAATCGGCTCTTGCTACAGCAACCAAGAAACTCTATGACAAAGAGGAAATTGGCTGCCGAGTTTCGGTCGACCGCGATACGGGCGATTATGAAACTTTTCGAGTTTGGACAATTGTTGACGAAGATGAATACGAGGAAGAAGGTTCTCAATTTACCCTGGAGCAAGCTAACGAGAAAGATAAGTCACTGGATATNGGAGATACATGGGAAGAAAAAATCGATAATNTCGAATTTGGTCGTATTGCAGCGCAGACCGCGAAACAAGTAATTGTTCAGAAAGTAAGGGAAGCGGAAAGAGAAATCGTAATCTCGGAGTACAAGGATAGGGTAGGTGAACTGGTTGCTGGCACTGTCAAAAAGGTAACGCGAGACAACATAATTGTCGATCTTGGTAAAAATGCTGAAGCGCTGCTGCCAAGAGACCAAATGATACCGCGAGAAACTTTTCGCATAGGAGATCGGATGCGGGCTTTGTTGACCGATGTTGAGTCGGAACAAAGGGGTCCCCAGCTTTTTTTGAGNCGTACATCCCCAGACATGTTGATCGAGCTGTTTAAAATCGAGGTACCAGAGATAGCAGAGGAAATAATCGAAATAAAAGCTGCTGCACGCGATCCAGGTTCACGGGCTAAAATCGTGGTTACAACCAACGATGGACGAATTGATCCAGTTGGTGCCTGCGTGGGTATGCGCGGTTCTCGTGTNCAGGTTGTGTCTAATGAACTTGCAAACGAACGCATAGACATTATTTTGTGGAATGATAACCCTGCCCAGCTAGTGATCAATTCGATGGCTCCGGCAGAGGTGGCGTCTATTATTGTAGANGAGGACAGCCACACGATGGACATCGCTGTGGAGGAAGAAAATTTGGCACAGGCCATTGGCAGAAACGGTCAGAATGTGCGGCTGTCCAGCCAGCTTACTGGTTGGACAATCAATGTCATGAGCGAAGAAGAAGCGGCTGATAAACAGCAACAAGAGGCAAGCAGCTTCAAGGAAATGTTTATGCAACAGCTCGATGTGGAAGATGAAGTGGGTGAAGTGCTTGTGCAGGAAGGCTTCACTTCCTTAGAGGAAATAGCCTACGTACCACTGGATGAAATTCTTGTTATCGAAGGATTCGATGAAGAGATTGCCAACGAGCTTCGTAATCGTGCAAAGGATGCTTTGCTCACACAGGCAATAGCNTCGCAAGAGNATCTATCTTCTGCGAATATTGCTGATGACCTCTTGAATATGGAAGGTATGGACGACGAATTGGCGCTGGCGTTGGCCAAGAAGGGCATTCTTAGTATGGAAGATTTGGCTGAGCAATCTATTGACGAGCTTAACGATGTAGAAAACATGGATGAAGACCGAGCGGGCAAATTAATAATGACAGCACGGGCACCATGGTTTGAGGAGTAAATCACTGCTAATAGAGGCAGTGAGAGGGACTAATTAATGGCAGACGTAAAGATTAGNGAACTAGCTGAAGTGGTTGGTGTTTCAGTGAAGAAATTACTGTCTCAGATAAAGGAGGCAGGGCTCACGCACACCAAGGCAAATGAGCTGATCTCTAATGAGGATAGGAATGCGTTATTGCTATTCCTGCGTCGTAGTCACGGTGACCAAGAGGCGACTGATGCTTCTCCGAAAAAGATTACCCTGAAACGCAAAACGATAGGAACATTGAAAGCTGCTTCAACTCATGGTCGTGGGAAGACGGTCAATGTCGAAGTGCGAAAGAAGCGGACTTACGTGAAGCGTAGCACTATCGCGGATGAGGAGCCTACAGCAGAGCTAGAAACGCCCGTAGCTCCTGAGGAAGAGAAAGCGCTCGATATTGCAACTGAACCCATGACCGCTGAGGAATCAGTAAGCGCAAAGGAAACTTCAGATAAAACTACTGAAGACATCGAACTAACTGAGAAATCTGACTCGCAGAAAGATCAACAAGAAGTAGCTGCAGCGCCTATTGCGGATATACCTCCTCCCGATGCAGAACCAGGACGCGCAGCTAAGGCTGGAGCCAAACGCAAGGCTCAGGCTAAGGATGACTCTGACGATCCTGTGGAGAAGAAGAAAACTCATCTTCGTAATAAGGCGAAAGCCCAAGGTCCAAAACGACAAGCGAAGAATATTCATGTCAATGACGATTTTGTGCTCGAGGGAGACGATTTCGATGGAATTGGGGGTCGCGCACGTAGGGGTGGCGGTCGTAAGAGTAAAGCCAGGCTTTCCGCACAACAACATGCTTTTGAAAAACCCACCGAATTTATTTCTCGGGAAATNATCATAGGAGAAGCCAACTCGGTGTCTGAGCTGGCTCAGGGGATGTCGGTTAAGTCAGGTGAAATTATNAAAGCCCTCTTCGATATGGGNGTAATGGCCACCATTAATCAGATGCTTGATCGGGATACTTCGTCTTTGTTGATTGAGGAATTGGGTCACAAGGCGAAATTTGTATCTGAAGATGTCATAGAGGAACAACTGGCGGAATCGTTGGCCTCAGAAATAGGTCAGGATGAGATAATACGAGCGCCGGTTGTCACAGTAATGGGCCATGTGGATCATGGTAAGACTTCGTTGCTTGATTATATTCGTAAATCCCAAGTGGCTTCTCACGAAGCTGGGGGCATAACGCAGCATATCGGTGCTTATCACGTGAGTACCGGTCACGGCATGATTAGTTTCCTGGATACCCCAGGCCATGCCGCCTTTACAGCTATGCGGTCACGGGGGGCGAAAGCTACAGACGTTATCGTGCTTGTTGTTGCTGTTGATGATGGTGTGAAGCCGCAAACTGAGGAGGCTGTACAACACGCTAAGCTCGCGGAAGTTCCGTTGGTGGTCGCAGTTAACAAGATGGACAAAGAAGGCGTAGACCCTGAGCGAGTTAAGAACGAGTTATCGGCGTTAGAAGTGATCCCCGAAGATTGGGGTGGAGATACACAGTTTATTGAAGTTTCCGCGGAAACGGGCCAGGGTGTTGATGATCTGTTGGAAGCGATACTACTACAGGCAGAATTGTTGGAATTAAAGGCGTATACCGATGTACCGGGACAAGGCGTAATTATTGAATCAAGGCTAGACAAAGGGCGTGGTCCGGTAGCGTCAGTTTTGGTTCAGAATGGAACACTGAACATGGGTGACACTGTACTGGCAGGCCACGAATTCGGTCGGACTCGAGCATTAGTTGATGAGATGGGCAAATCTGTCACGTCTGCGGGCCCGTCCATTCCAGTGGAAATCCTTGGACTTAATGGTGTTCCCGAAGCGGGTGACGAGTTTGTTGTTGTTGATGATGAGAAGAAGGCTCGGGAAGTTGCTGAATTCCGCCGTGAACGCCATAAGGATACTCATCACGCGAAGCAACAGACAGCAATGATGGANACCATGTTTGCGAGTATAGGTACGCATGACAAGAAATATCTCAACGTCATCCTCAAGGCAGATGTGCGCGGCTCTTTGGAAGCTATAAGTTCTTCATTACAAAAACTCAGTACTGATGAAGTAGAGGTGGCTATTATTGGATCTGGAGTTGGAGGTGTATCAGAAAATGATGCTCATCTGGCAGAAACGTCTAAAGCGATAATAATTGGCTTTAATGTGCGTGCGGATAAGACGGCACTTGATATCGTCGAAAGTGAAGGNTTGCAGTTACGCTATTACAATGTCATCTATGATGTTATCGATGATACCAAGGTCATAATGGGTGGCTTATTGACGCCTGATATTCGTGAAGAGATTGTAGGTATAGCCGAGGTTCGAGACGTGTTCAATTCACCAAAGTATGGCCAGATAGCCGGTAGCATGGTAGTGGAAGGTACTGTCTATCGAGCNAAGCCAATTCGAGTCTTGCGTGATAACGTGGTTATCTATGAGGGTGAACTGGAATCACTCCGACGATTTAAAGACGATGCAGCAGAAGTTCGTAATGGTATGGAATGCGGCATTGGTGTTCGCAATTACAACGACGTCAAAGTCGGTGACAAAATTGAAGTATATGAAAAGACTGAAGTCGCAAGGAGTCTATAGGCAATTACAGTTGCTGGCCCATGACCGAGATATCACCTAGAAACCAACGAGTCGCAGATCAGATTCAACGGGAATTGGCCACTTTGATTCAAATAGAAATGAAAGACCCGCGGATTGGACTGGTGTCCATTACAGGAGTAGATATTAGTAGAGACTTNGGTTATGCCAACGTATATGTCACGGTATTGAATACGTTATCGGACAGTAAAGAACTAAATCATTCAACTCTAGCTGCTCCCGGTGAATTAGATAAGTTGGAGGTTGAAGACAATTTGAATGCGTTGCGCCAGGCAGCCGGTTATTTGAGAACAATGTTAGCGAAGCGATTAGAAATTCGTTCTGTGCCTAAGCTGCAATTCCACTATGACAGCAGTGTAGAAAAGGGCCAGCAGCTTTCAGATCTCATTGATAATGCGTTAGCCGCCGATCGAGAGCAACACCCAGACAACTAACAGTAAAGCTAATTTAGAAAATTAAGGAGACAGATTGATTGAGCAGGAGGCGTCGAAATAGAAGTCGGGATATAAGCGGTATAGTGGTGCTGAATAAGGCTGCTGGACTGAGCTCCAATTCGGCCNTGCAAGAAGTCAAGAAGCTCTATGAGGCTAACAAGGCTGGGCANGCTGGAAGTCTTGATCCNCTTGCTACTGGTGTATTACCAGTGTGCCTAGGAGAAGCGACAAAAGTGTCTCAGTTTCTTCTAGATTCCGACAAGCGTTATCGAACTAGGATCAAATTGGGCATAAGGACTGACAGTGGTGATAGTGAAGGAACAGTTATTGAGCAACATGAAAAAGTAAGCGTTAGTCGTAAAGTCGTCGAACATGCGCTTACAAAGTTTAAAGGGGAGGTAGAACAATTGCCTCCAATGCATTCAGCTCTTAAGATAAAAGGAGTGCCGCTGTACAAATTTGCGCGTAAAGGTATAGCGATTGAAAGGAAAACAAGGCTAATAAGCGTATATAAAATCGAACTAGTAAATTTTGGAAACGGCGAGTTGGAGCTGGATATAGCCTGCAGCAAGGGCACATATATTCGCACAATTGCCGATGATCTCGGACAGGANCTGGGATGTGGNGCTCATATAATTAAATTACANAGAACACNGGCGGGAGTGTTTGAGGAAGCAGACTGCATTAGCTCTAAGGAATTAGCCNTGGAGAAGGCAAGTATGGGGCTAGACAAGATTGATCAGCACCTTATTCCAATGGACCAAGCTNTTCTCGATTTGCCGGAGGTCAAACTACCCAGTAGTACGGCTAGTTATGTTAAGAACGGGCAGTCTGTCTTGGTAAGGCACGTGCCAGAGGAAGGTCTCGTGAGAATGTATGAAGAAGAGCAATTTATCGGAATCGGATGTATTGATGATGAAGGTAAGGTTGCTCCTAGACGTTTGATTGTTAATTAGTAGCAATGTTAATAGGAACAGAAACAAGCTCATTGGGATCAAATACAATTAGATATAAGGAATAGTAACAGGTAACTATAAATATGCGTGGTTACTCTGACTTTATAGGGATATTGACGTGACTCAGTNGCTACTGAGTGGGGAAAACGTACCCCTGANTAGTACGGGTTAAACAGCATATTACGGAGAAAAGTAATGGCTTTATCAGCTGAACAGAAAGAAGCAATCATTAAGGAACACGCACTGAGTGATGGTGACACCGGTTCCCCAGAGGTACAGGTAGCCTTATTGACTGCCAACATTAATGAATTGCAAGCTCATTTCAAAGAGCACGCTCATGACCACCATTCACGGCGCGGCCTTATCCGCATGGTGAATAACAGAAAGAAGTTGCTTGACTATCTTAAGCGCAAAGACGTTGAAAGATACGCTTCACTTATAAAGCAACTTGGTCTGCGTAGGTAAGGTCACTGATAATTAACTACAGTATTACCATGATGATACGCGGGACATAACAATTACGCGTACGCTTGAATTATTAGGATAGAAAAAATATGTTTAATTCGGTAAGTAAGACATTTCAGTTTGGTGACCAGACAGTCACCATTGAAACGGGCAAGGTTGCGCGACAAGCCACTGGAGCGGTAGTTGTTAGTATGGGTAGCACCCAGGTGCTAGCCACCGTTGTAGGAAGAAAACAGGCTAAGCCGGGACAGGAATTCTTCCCTTTAACAGTTAACTACCAAGAAAAAACCTATGCGGCAGGTAAGATCCCCGGGGGGTTCTTTAAGCGCGAAGGCAGGCCGACAGAGAAAGAAACCCTGACCTCACGTTTGATTGACCGCCCTATTCGACCTTTGTTTCCCAAAAGATTCATGAACGAAGTACAGGTTATATGTACCGTAATATCGGGAGGCAAGGAAGAGGATCCAGATATCGCTGGTATAATAGGAGCGTCTGCGGCACTGTCTATTTCGGGAATCCCTTTCCTAGAGCCCATTGGTGGCGCCCGTGTTGGGTATGACGCTGAGATTGGTTATGTCCTCAACCCCAATTATGAAAAACTGGAATCATCTTTGCTCGATATGGTCGTGGCAGGCACCAAGTCTGCGGTGCTAATGGTTGAATCTGAGGCTAAACAATTAACCGAAGATCAAATGTTAGGAGCGGTATTGTATGCCCACCAAGAAATGCAAGTNGTCATTAATGCTATAGAGGAATTGAAGGCAGAAGTTGGCAAACCAGCTTGGGAATGGGAAGCGCCACCAGAGAATGCTGAGTTGAAAACAGCGATTACGGAAAAGTACGCGGCTGGTGTAACCGAAGCTTATCAAATTTCTGAAAAAGTGAAACGCTACGATGCAACAGATGCCCTCAGGCAGCAGGCTATTGAGCAGTTTGTTAACGAAGAATCTAACATCATAGAAGAAGAAGTTGCCGAACTTTTCGGAGCTCTCGAGAAGAGTACGGTTCGCAATCGCATAATAGAGGGTGAACCACGCATTGATGGTCGAGATACTAAATCCGTACGCTCGATTCATGTAGAAACCGGGATATTACCGAAAACTCATGGTTCGGCACTGTTCACTCGAGGCGAAACTCAGGCTTTAGTGATTACTACCTTAGGCCCTTTACGTGATGCTCAGATTGTGGAAGGTCTAAATGGGACTAAGAAAGATTCTTTNATGCTGCATTACAACTTCCCGCCATTTTCCGTTGGTGAAACCGGTTTCATGAGTGGGCCAAAGCGCCGTGAAATTGGACATGGCCGGTTAGCAAAAAGAGGTGTTGCAGCTGTTATGCCTAAAGAAGAAGAATTTCCTTACACGATTCGAGTAGTTTCGGAAATCACTGAATCCAACGGCTCCAGTTCGATGGCAAGTGTCTGTGGCAGCAGTCTGTCTATGATGGATGCGGGTATACCCNTCTCTGCGCCTGTGGCTGGAATCGCAATGGGTTTGATCAAAGAAGGCGATCGCTTCGCTGTACTAACAGATATCCTTGGTGATGAGGACCATTTAGGTGATATGGATTTCAAGGTAGCGGGTACTGTTGATGGAGTAACTGCCTTGCAAATGGACATTAAGATTCAAGGTATTACCGAAGAAATCATGGAAATTGCTCTGGCCCAGGCTCGAGAAGCTAGGTTGCATATTCTAAATGAGATGGGCAAAGTTCTCGCTGAATCCCGTCCAACGGTATCTGAAAATGCGCCGGCGATGGCCATGCTAAAAATTGACACGGATAAAATTCGAGATGTTATCGGCAAAGGTGGGGCTGTTATTCGAGGAATTACCGAAGATACTGGAGCCTCTGTCGACATCGATGATGACGGAAATGTACGCATTTACGGTGAGGATGCTGAGTCCCGCGACAAAGCAGTAGAAATCGTTAACTCCATCACCGCGGAAGCCGAAGTTGGCAAGCTTTACAATGGCAAGGTTGCGAGAATAGTGGACTTTGGAGCCTTTGTGACAATCATGCCTGGTAAGGATGGNCTAGTTCATATTTCCCAAATATCGAAGGATAGAGTGGAGAATGTGAACGACCACCTGCAAGAAGGGCAAGATGTAATCGTGAAGTGCACTGACCTTGATGCCCGTGGTCGTATTAAGCTGAGCATCAAGGAGATCACAGAAGAAGAGAAAGAGGCTTTTTCCGATTAGTCTTTGACACAAAGCAATTTCTCAGTTTGGCAAAGTCGGATAGAATGAGAGCCAAGCCAATGTGACTCTATTAATTGGGTGTCACGGGCTTCGGGAGATTCGGGTGGAATGACTGAAATAACCGAAAGTTTTCAACCGTCGGGGATTGCCAAAAGGCGAATTAATAAAAGAGGTTCTGAAAATGTCCATTACAAGGGGTAACGCTATTATTCTGGGTAAGGCATTGGGTTTTCTGCTTTTGCTAGGCCTTCCTTTTATGGTGAANGCTCAAGAAGAGCAGGTTACTTTCCACAAGGATATTGAACCTATCCTGCAGCGAAGTTGCCAGCATTGTCACCGACCTGATGGGGTTGGCCCGATGCCTCTAGTGACCTANCAGCAGGTCGCTCCGTTTGCTGGACTTATTGAATACAAGACGGGGATACGCGATCGTGCTGGAGCGATGCCGCCTTGGTATATGGAAAAGGACGTTGGTATCCAAGGTTACAAGGAAGACCCTTCCCTAAGTGATGAGGAAATCAATGCTATTTCTACTTGGGCGCGCAGTGGTGCTCCCAAGGGAGATTTGGATAACGCTCCAGAGCCTCTAGTATTTGATGACAGTCTCAAATGGACTGCGGGGCAGCCTGATTTGATTGTTAAAACAACCGATGTAACTAAATTAGCGGGAACCGCGGATTGGTGGGGAGAAATAGATCGGGTTCCAGTAGGGTTAGAAGAAGACCGTTACGTTAAATCGGTNGAAATTGTTGAAGTTAATGACGTTAATAACCAGATTGGAACTGGTCGAACTACGGTGGGTGGTCGCTACATTTTTCATCATATGATCTGGAGTACGGCAGAATTGGATGAAAATGGGCAACGTATAGAAGGGTCCGTCACTGGATGGCCTGTGCACGAAGTTGGACGTAATGCTGATATATTCGATGAAGATGGAGGCCGTCTGCTGCGGGCTGGAACTTATGTATATTCTGACTCGGTACACATCCATTCCAACGGTCAGGACACTACAGGCCATTTAGAAATAGGATTCCGTTTTCATCCTAAGGGCTATGAACCGAAGTATGAGCGTTCGATTCTAGGACTGGGTAACGGAGTAGATATAAGCATAGCAGGAAGTATAAATAACCAAGAGTTACATGCTTACAAGGTGCTTGAGGATCACACCAAAATTGTCACTTTCGAACCNCACCTCCATGCNCCAGGCGAGCGTATGTGTCTTGAAGCAATCTGGGGGTANACAGTAGAAACCCTTTCTTGCGTTGGCTATGACCATAACTGGGTAAGGGGATATGCNTATGAAGACNAGACGGCTCCTTTNCTGCCTAAAGGAACTATTCTNCATATTGTTGGATATATGAATAATNCGGANACCAATCCGAACGTACCCGANCCTCGGAATTGGCAGGGGTCAGGTAATCGCTCTGTAACCAATATGTTTATCGATCTAGGTATGCGCGTAAAGATGAATGAAGAGCAGTTTTTCGCTGAAATGGAAAACCGGCGTCAAGGTTTAAATTTGGGACCGAACGATCATGTAATCGGCTGCCCTCTGTGCGGTGCTCCTTTAGTGGCTCCGATGCCCGAGCAGTCTCCGGCGTCTGATTGATCGAAAAATTAGTCCTAAAATGAGAGGCGGAAAACTATGAAAGTATTGGAACTAACAAGAAGCAGGTTAGCGTTCAAGATAATAGCCGGAGCTCTGTTAGCTGTTTTATGTGCAAATTCTGTGTTTGCGCAGACCTACGGTAAGGGTCGACACATAGAACCAGCATTCGAAGGTTGGCGTCCAAACGATGACGGCACTTTTAACATGATGTTCGGCTACATGAATGAGAACTGGGAAGAAACACCGAATATGCCTGTGGGAGAAAACAATAATTTTTCTCCAGGTGATATGGACCGCGGGCAGCCTACTCATTTTCTGCCGCGCCGCAATCGCTTTACTTTCGAAGTTGCTGTTCCTTCTGATTGGGGAGATCGAGAACTGGTTTGGACTCTCAACATCAATGGGGTGGAACGCAAAGCTTATGCCACGCTGAAACCGGATTACCTTGTCGACAATATGGTCATTGCTTCAGAAACCGGGTCGCTTGGCGCTGGTACTTCTAGTCCCGAATCTCGCGCTAATATACCTCCAGTAGTTACGGTGCAAGGAGATAGTATTCGAACAGCGGCAGTAGGTGAGCCAATCGATTTACGTGCTCAGATTGCCGACGATGGGTTGCCGCAGCCGACAGATCTGGTTGAGGAAGCGCGTCGGTTTGTCGAATTAACTGAAGGGGGCAGTCTGGCAGCCGCTTTTATTACGGCTGAAGCTATACAGAACCAACGCTTGATGTCACCGCCGATAAAGGTGACTGTTAACAAAGTCAATGGTCTATATTACTCTTGGAACAAGTGGCGTGGTCCGGGCGATGTTATATTTAATCCACCCCAGGTTAAAGTCTGGGAAGATACCCGAACAAGTGCAAACTCTCCTTGGGGAGTACTTTGGCTCCCGCCTCCTATTCCGGAAGACGGCATTTATGAAGTAAATGCCGTGTTCACTGAACCAGGTGAGTATGTTCTCTGGGGCAGGGCAGATGATGGAGGCCTATACCACGATGCTTGGATTACAGTAAACGTGTCAGAATAAACCAACTAAAAAAAGGGCGGAGTTACCGCCCTTTTTATTATCTGCAAAACAATTTCGAGAATAATTCCCATGAGAAGCTCCTTGTTTTACATGATTTTTGCTTTCGTAGTCCTGGTTAATAATGGATTAAGCATAGCCCAGGACGACGGATTTGTTTTCTATTCAGACTTGGCCCGAAACTGGTACCAGGGTGGCGATTATTTCGAATGGACATCGACTACGGAAGACAATAACGCTGCCAAGGTAAATGTTTTCTATAGGACCTGGGGAGACGAATCTAAACCGAAATTGGTGTTGATCCACGGCTTCCCTAATTCTAGTTTCGATTACTACAAGATGATCCCCTATC
>PARV01000015.1 GCA_002712055.1 Gammaproteobacteria bacterium
CAGCAGCGGCGCGCGCAGCACCTATGACTTACAGCCAAGACGGCAAGCAATACATCGTAATAGCGGTATTGACCGATCTGGCTCCGCAACTAATTGCTTTTAGATTGCCTGACTGACTAAACGTATCTCGGACTATTAATTACCGGATGCTACGCCCCGCTCTTCGATCCGCGCACCGCGCAATGTGTTGAGCATGCCGTAGTTACCCTCATGGCAGGCATACTCGTACATCAATCCATCCAGTTTCGCCATGGGCACCATCGCCTCTACTTTGTCTGAAAAGGTAGCAGGGTCGACGAGGGTGAATTCATAATTGACGGTATAGGGATCAACGCGGGTAAATCGCTCGGTCAGAGTCTTGTGGTAGGCCGTACCATAATCAGCTGCTAGAAAAGGAGGCAGGCTCTGGGTGAAATCGCTGAAATTTCGCGTTTCGACTACTAAGGTNTCNCCTTCCCAATAACCCAGTGAATCTCCGCTCCACAAGCGAATATCATCATGTAACGAATGCTTTTTATCGAGAGGAACTATACGAGCATCGTGCACCATTTCAGTCATGATGACGACATGGTCCTTGTGCTGGACGATTTGCAGGTTGTTATTGTAACCACTAGGAAGGAACGGGGGTCCTGAATTAAAACCGATAATACAACGCTCTGAAAGACCACGGTCTTCGGGGCCGTCCTTGCCAATGCCCCCAACCACGAAACGCACAGGACGCTGACCGGGAATATCATCTCCTAATCCGCCATATTGGTGCTCAGTACCTTCAACAATTTCCGGCAAACGCCCATTTAGCGGATAAGTAATCAGCGAAGTTCGGTAGTTATCGCCCCGCCCAGCCATCTCAAACCAGAATGTATTATAGCCGCCTACACCAGTTGCCGACTGGCTTCCTTCTTCCTGCACGGAAACAGTTCTTTCAAACCGCTCTCGGGTTTCTTCTGGAGTCATGTATTCCCGGTCGCCAAATTCTTCGGGACGTTGGAACGGAGTATTGGAACTAAAATTCCAAACACCTTGCAAATCGGGTTGACCATGCTCGGTTCGGGGCACCTGGTAATTATCGCCAGTCTGTGCCACTGCATGCCCGGATAACCCAACAAGCAAAGAAATTACAAAAATTGCACTTGATCTCATAATGATGCCCCCGAATAAGAATCCCCTAAACTCTATTCCTAATCGGCAGGAGAATCAATGAAACCGACCACAGGATTTAGGGGTTTTTGCTAAAGAAAATCACCAAAGAGGATATTACCTACCGCCGCAAATTTTGAAAATACTGACGGAATTTTTGCAGGCCCTCATCCGTAGCGGAGACATTGTCATACAGAGGTAAGTCAGATAGATCGACCCTAAACCATTCCTCCGATTCATTGCCGATCAGAACTGTTTCATTGTCGAGCCAGGTCAGCGCTTCCGCAAACTTGGTCACTGTAATATTCATTGGCAAATGGCGGACGGTTCCTGATAACCATTTATCACCGTTTACAGGGTCGGAGAAAATCCACAAATCGGTATAACCCAGCGCGGCTAGTTGAGACCCATCAGGTGATANTTCAGCTGCAGAAAGAAGAGAAGCATCGTCAAAGCTATCTATCAGAGTTAGTACATTGATCTGGTCTGTATCCATTGAATCCAGCCGATACAGCTTAGTGCCACTTGCTAACTCCATAGCAGATTTCCGGTGCTTGGTCAGAAAATAGAGTTTGTCCTGATGCACAAACAACGCCTCACTGTCGAAGTACCATTCCTCGGGAGGGTATGCATCCTGGTCAGGATACCTTACAGGTATAAACTTGAACGGACGAGCATGCTGCCTTGCCCGTGGGTTAGGTTCCGCTACTAGATAAACACCTAAATCCCTNCGAGCGTTTCCGTTGTTGCCCATATCAGCGATGTATAGAAAATCTTCATCAACAGCGATGTCTTCCCAATCGATNTTAACGGCTGTCTCGATGATTAACCCAGGCCANGGATCCTTATNCTCCTCTTCCTGTTCACCGTAATAAAAACTGCGCATAAAACTAGGAATTATTATCTTGCCTTCGCTGTCAACCGCAAACAGACGCGCGCTGTCACCACTATCGTTGTGCATCCAGTAGACCTCCGCATACCGACGGCTTTTAGCTAATCCGCTCATTTCCGATATGGCTTTGAACTCGATATTCCTGATTTTTTGAATTCGTTCGGATTGCGGTAAAACTGGATTACCAATAAGAGCAATTACAAATACAACGAAAAACAACACGGCGGATATATCAACTAACTTATTTCGTCGCTTAGTAGCTGGCACCCTTTGATTCATTTCTGAATGTCTATCCTTTTCTATTCGCCTAAGCGACTTGCTCTATAAAATGTGAGGGGATATCTGCCTGCTTTGACGGCTGCGAGCCTAACACATCTGCCAATTNAACGAGGCTCTTTAAATTGTGCGCNGCCTTGAAGTCATCAACGTAGGGTAGCATGGCTCGAATGCCTTTGGCTTTGGGTTCAAAACTCTCAAAGCGCAAAAGCGGATTCAACCAGATCAGGCGGCGGGACGATTTGGTTAATCGTTCCATTTCTTTCTTCAAGCCGTCGCCTTCATCCCTATCCAAGCCATCGGAAATGATGAGAGTAATGGCACCCTGTGTCAAAACGCGACGTGACCAGAAATTGTTAAACTCCTTAAGGCAGGCCCCTATGCGAGTCCCACCTGACCAGTCTTTTACACCCAACGCAGCTTTGTCTAAAGCCACGTCCACGTCGCGATGTTTTAGGTACCTCGAGATATTCGTCAGTCGAGTGCCGAATACAAAACAGTGTACTCGGTAGCGGTCATTGGTCATGGCATGCATAAAGTGCAGGAACATGCGCGAATACTGGCTCATAGAACCAGAGATATCACAGAGCATAACCAACGGAGGGCGACGCCGTTTTGGCGCCTTTAGCTTAAGAGGGACTATATCCGGTGAACGCAACGCTGCCCGCAAAGTCGCGCGCATATCAATTTGCACCCCTTTTTCAGCACGTTTAAACCGTCGTGTAGGCAAGTCCGCTATTGGCAATCGCAAATGGGAAATTGCCTGCTTCGCAACCGCGATCTCTTCAGCTGACATTTTCTCGAAATCTTTTTCCTGCAACACTTCTTTTTCAGAAAAAGTAAAACTGGCATCAAATTCCACTTTGCTGGAATCNGTCTCAGNTNTGCCAGACAAACTACCACTACTCATNGCTTCNGTCAGCCGNCGACTCATTTCTTCCAGCTCTTGNTCCTGTTCTANCTTTATTGTGGGCAACATGGCCCCCATCATNCGTTNCATAATATGAGGATTNCGCCAGAATATATGGAAAGCTTGATTNAACAGNTCACGTTGGTCATTNCGATTTACAAATTGGGAGAATAAAGTCCAGTAGAGATCTTCCTGCGCACCGATACCAACTAGTCTTACTGCGCTGATAGCATCCAGCACTTTGCCCGGCCCGACTGGCAATCCAGCTGAACGCAACAAACGTGCAAAATACATGATATTTTCTGCAATACGACCCTGATTGTCCGAAGGGGCTTGCATTAGACTACACGTTAGCCAGTTCCAGCTTGACCTGTTCGAGCAATTGGGCAGCCTCGCTCCCGCGGATTCTGGAAATATCGTCCTGGTACTTCAGCAAAGCCCCAAGGGTGTTATCGATTGTGTCACTGTCGAGTGCCACTTTATCTAGCTGAGTAAGAGCATCTGCCCAATCAAGGGTTTCAGCGACACCTGGGGACTTGAATAGATCCTGGTCTCTGAGACGCTGCACGAAGGCCACCAGCTGCTGGGAAAGTTTAGAATCGATACCGGGCAACTTTGCGTTAACTATCTGTAGTTCCCTTTCCGCATTTGGATAATCCACCCAATGATAAAGACAACGGCGCTTTAGTGCGTCATGAATCTCCCGAGTTCGGTTGGAAGTAATAATCACTATCGGTGGCTGCTTAGCCTTTATAGTCCCTATCTCGGGAATAGTAATCTGGAAATCAGACAAAATTTCCAAAAGATAGGCTTCGAACGGTTCATCAGTGCGGTCCAACTCATCGATCAAAAGCACCGAAGGACCATCCTCCTCGCCGCGCAGTGCCTGCAATAACGGTCGCTCGATAAGAAAATCACTCGAAAATACATCGCTCGACAAGCCTTGTTTATCCACAGCACCGGCCGCCTCTGTCAGGCGAATTTCGATCATCTGTCGGGAGTAGTTCCACTCATAAACAGCAGAGGCAATATCCAGTCCTTCGTAACATTGCAACCGTACCAACCTGCGACCTAGAGCCGCGGAGAGTACTTTGGCAATTTCAGTCTTGCCGACTCCTGCTTCCCCTTCAAGAAAAAGAGGCCGCCCCATCTTTAGTGCCAAGAACAATGTAGTGGCCAGAGATCGGTCCGCCACATAGTCCTCCTGACTTAACAGAGCCAGGGTATCGTCGATATTGTTTGGCAGCACCAAGGGCATTCAGTTTACGCGCAGGCTTCCACTGCTCGTTTAGCCATCACCTTTACCAAGTGGGCTCGGTACTCGGCACTGGCATGAATATCCGAATTCATTTTTTCCACTGGGATTTCTACTCCGTCGACAGCATCCCCCGAGAAATTTGTGTTAAGTGGCTCTTCTAACTTCATCCCGCGGTGCGCACAGGGCGTGGCGCCGGTAATACCGACTCGGACCGAATCACCCGTTCTAGTGACAAACACGCCAACTATGGCATACCGGGAGGCGGGGTTTTCAAACTTCATGTAAGCGGCCATATCTGGTTTTGGGAATGTCACTGCGGTAATTATTTCATCCTCTTCCAAAGCCGTTTCGAACATACCTGTGAAAAACTCATCACCAGGAATTTCTCTCTTACTAGTCTTCACGACAGCTCCCAGGGCTATGACCGCCGCTGGATAGTCCGCTGCTGGATCATTATTGGCGATGGAACCTCCAATAGTCCCGCGGTTGCGTACTGCCGGGTCACCGATATTACCAGCCAGTTTTGCTAAGGCTGGAATCGCGTTCTGAACCTCCGTTGAAGCAGCAACAGTAGCGTGAGTAGTCATGGCGCCAATTGTCACAGTATCACCATCGACATCGATACCGTTGAGCTCGGTAATACCACCAAGATCTATCAGGTCACTGGGACTGGCCAGCCGATGTTTCATGGTTGGCAACATGGTCTGACCGCCAGCAACGAATTTGCCGTCTTCTGCCTTCTGTATAGCGGTGACTGCGTCCGTCACACTGCTTACTTTTAGATAGGAAAAATCGTACATAAGTAAATCCTCAGAATTCTTTTATAATCAAGCGACAGATTGAGCAGCTCTCCAAACATTTTCAGAAGTAGCCGGCATATCAATATGCTTGACGTTTAGAGCATTCGTAATCGCATTGATGACTGCAGGAGGTGCTCCGATAGCTCCAGCCTCCCCACACCCTTTAACTCCCAATGGATTGTGTGGAGGATCGGTGGGGGCATAATCGACATCAAAGCTAGGTACGTCATCAGCTCTGGGCATGGCATAGTCCATATAGGAAGCCGTGATCAGTTGCCCTTCACTATCGTAACGACACCCTTCTAACAAAGCCTGTCCGACCCCGTGAACAATACCTCCATGTACCTGACCTTCTACGATCATCGGGTTAATTAGTTTGCCAAAATCATCAACAGCGGAATATTTCACGATCTCCACTTCCCCTGTTTCTAGGTCCACTTCCACTTCGCAGACGTGTGTTCCTGCCGGGAAAGAAAAATTCAAAGGATCGAAGAACGCGTTTTCATCAAATCCTGGTTCCAGGCCTTCCGGATAGCTGTGAGGAACGTATGCGTTAAAGGCGACTTCTCCGATGGACATAGCCTTATCTGTTCCAGTAACCGTGAAGTTGCCTTCGGCAAACTCGATATCACCTTCTGCCGCTTCTAGAGCATGGGCAGCAATCTTTTTGCCTTTCGCGATCAATTTTTCGCAGGCATTTGCGATGGCAACACCACCAACAGCGAGTGAGCGGGATCCATAGGTACCCATACCAAACTGCGTCTTAGCTGTGTCACCATGAATCACTTCAATGTTTTCAAACGGCACGCCCAATTGTTCAGTAACCAATTGTGCGAAGGTAGTCTCATGCCCCTGTCCATGGGAATGAGTGCCGGTAAACACCTGTACATTCCCCGTGGGATTGAAACGCACCTGAGCACTTTCCCACAGGCCCACCCCGGCTCCGAGTTGACCTACGGCGGCAGATGGAGCGATACCACAGGCTTCGACATATGAGGAAAGCCCGATACCTCGGCGCTTGCCTCGAGACTTAGCCTCTTCGGCTCTAAGTGCAAACCCTTCATAATCTGCCAGGGCCAGTGCCTTATCAAGGGCAGCTTCATAATCGCCGCTGTCATAGCACTGCACTACCGGGGTTTGGTAAGGAAAAGCATCGACCGGTATAAAGTTTCTGCGACGTATCTCAGCAGGATCCAATCCTAAATCGTTGGCACAGACATCTACCAGGCGCTCTACCAAGAAAGTCGCTTCCGGTCTGCCTGCTCCCCGACTGGCATCTACCGGAGAAGTGTTTGTGAAAACTGCTTTCACTTCTGAATGGATGAGCGGTGTGGTGTATTGGCCGGCGAGTAAAAAAGCGTAAAGATAACTAGGGACCATTGTGGCGAAGGTTGACAGGTACGCTCCAAGATTTGCCTTAGTAGATACACGCAAGGCAAGGAACTTACCGTTCTCATCCATGGCCATCTCGGCGGTGGACACATGATCGCGGCCATGGGCATCGGACAGGAAAGCCTCAGTACGATCGGCTGTCCACTTAACCGGCCTGTTGACCTTGCGACAAGCCCAACCCACCACTAATTCTTCAGCATAAACGAAAACTTTCGCCCCAAAGCCGCCTCCAACATCGGGTCCAACCACGCGTAACTTGTGTTCTGGTGCAAGTTGGTTGAAGGCAGAGAGCACCAAACGGTGTACATGGGGATTCTGAGTAGTCAACTGCAGTGTGATTTCTTCGGTGCCGGAGTTGTATTCAGCAATGGCTGCGCGCGGTTCCATTGGATTGGTCACCATACGGTTATTGATCAATTCCAGGCTCGATACCTTATGTGCCCCTTCGAAGGCTGCATCCACAGCCGCCTTGTCACCAAAGGGCCAATTAAAGCAGACATTGTTTGGGGCGATATCATGGATCTGTTGCTGTCCGTCATCTGCTGCCGTCGAGGTATCAGTCACTGCTGACAAAACGCCATAATCAACTTCTACTTTCTCTGAAGCATCCCGCGCCTGACCAAGCGTTTCCGCGATCACTATGGCTACGTGGTCACCTACATAGTTGACCTTTCCCTGCGCAAGTGCGGAATGCACTGGCGCCCGATGAGGGTCGCCATCATCGCTGGTGACAGTAACACCGCAGATCAGAGGCCCTATGCCATCAGCTGCAAGATCATCGCCGGTAAAGATGGCAATCACACCATCGGAAGCTGCTGCTTCGGAAGTATCAATACTATTAATAGTAGCGTGTGCATGAGGCGATCGAACAAATACAGCGTGGGTCTGTCCGACCAGGTTAATATCATCGGTATAGTTTCCTTTACCGATTAGGAAACGATTATCTTCTTTGCGGCGTACACTGACACCNACTCCGTTGTCTACCATTTCGTTAGCCCCCCATATCCTTAGCGCCAGCCTGTACGGCTTTCACAATATTGTGGTATCCGGTACAGCGGCAAATGTTGCCTTCCAGCTCTTTGCGCACGGTCGGCTCGTCTACATCAGAGCCATTACGNTTAACGATGTCTATGGCACTCATCACCATGCCAGGAGTGCAGAACCCACATTGCAGGCCATGATTATCCATGAAGGCCTGTTGCATCGGGTGCAGTTCACCACTATCGGCTAGCCCCTCAATAGTTGTTACTTCCGCACCGTCAGCCTGAACGGCCAAAATTGTGCAAGATTTGATGGATACACCGTTCACGAGTACAACACACGCGCCACACTGGCTGGTATCGCAACCTACGTGGGTACCGGTGAGCCGGAGATTCTCTCTCAAAAACTGAACGAGTAGCGTGCGGTCTTCTATTTCACCGCTTACAGGTTTGCCATTGACGTTCATATTAACGGTCAACATGGTCTATCTCCCATTTTTACCTTTCTAATTATCACTGCTAATTCTAGTGAATTTCGCAAGCAGGNCTNGCCAGTTTCAGAGATTGNGNAGGCGACGTCAAGCGAATGCGAGCAAGACAGCAGCNCCAGCTGCGACTATCCCGATAATCCAAGCCCAGATAGGCAATCCACTCGTTTCTTGTGAGGCTTGGGAATCAGTGGTAACAGTTTCATCAGGATCTTGAGTTTCACCGGCAACAATCTCAATGAAGTTGCCAAAGAATTCGTCAGCCATTTTCCTGGCTGTACCATCAATCAGACGGCCACCAAGCTGAGCCAACTTACCACCAACATTAGCTTTAACATTATAGGAAAGAATGGTAGCTCCATTCTCTCCGGCAAGATTCACCGCAGCCGACCCTTTTGCAAATCCNGCGGCTCCCCCCTGCCCCTCGCCGCTGATCGTATAGCCATTAGGAGGATCAATGTCGGTAAGANTGACGTTGAATTTGAATTTGGCTTTGACTGGTCCAACCTTAGCAGTGATCTTGGCTTCAAAAGTGTTTTCNCCGGTTGCTTCNAAACTCTCACACCCTGGCATCGACGCTTTTAAGACTTCTGTATCGTTGAGAGCTTTCCACACTTTCTCTGGGATAGCCTCAATACGTTTTTTAGAATTCATCTCCATAACTTCTATTCCTTGGTAATTCGGCCTGCTACTAGCTTAAATAAGTAGCGTTACCAGCCAGCTGCTTGACCATCTTTACGATGATCCGATCCAGCTCGATATATGCCGTTTACCGGGTGATCTTGTGCAATACTCTCTGGAGTGAAAACTGGTTCGGGGAGCGATAGGTCCTTGCTAAACATGATGCCTTGATAACCACCAACACTGCCGCCATTGACGGGGCGAACGGAATGTCCTTTAGCTTCCAGTGCCCTACCAACGAGGTTATAGAGACTATGTTCCAACGATAAGACATTGCTATTCTGACTATGCGTGAAACGCGCCACATCTGTAGTCATCTGGATATTCATTCCATGATCAATCAAATTCACCATGTGCTGAGCNTGGGTCTCTGGTTGCACAGCTCCTCCCATGTTACCGAAAGTCATCAGAGGCTCACCGTTTTGCATAGCAAACCCAGCAATGATTGTATGAAAGGGCCTTTTACGTGGAGCCACTACGTTGGGGCTGTCCGGGTCAAGTGAGAAAGCCACTCCCCGGTTATGCAGAACCATCCCATAGGGCGGAACGGTTGCACCACTGCCGTATACCGAAAAAACACTGTGAATCAAGGAGACCATGTTTCCCCAGCGGTCTGCCGTAGTTAGATAAATAGTGCCACCATCTAATCCNCCTTTCACCGAAGGCTCTGAAGCCTTGTGCATGTCAATACGGTTGCACAGACTGGCAGCATAGTTTTTNTCAAGAAGCTCCTTAACCGGCACGGTGCTNAACAAGGGATCACCGTTGTAGGCTTGTAAGTCTGAATAAGCCAATTTTTTCGCTTCCACCATAAAATGCCAGTAATCAGGATTGGAAGGGCCGAGAGCTGTCAGGTTTACATCGTGNACAGGCGCGCAGACTTCTAGAATATTTAGCATCTCCAACGCGGCAAAGCCCTGACCTGGAGGCGGTAATTGATATATATCGTACCCGTGATAGTTGGTGCTAATAGGTTCTACCCATTCTGATTGGAACTCCGCAAGGTCAGCATGGGTCATCACACCACCTTCACTTTGCACTTTCGCTACGATTGCGTCTGCGATGGCTCCCTGATAAAAAGCATCACGNCCTTCTTCCTGTATTAATCGAAGNGCGTCGGCGAGGTCAGGATTTCTGATAATGCTGTAGAGATCCGGCGCTTTTCCTTCTTCCAGGAAGACCTGTGACGAATAATCATCTTGCCTTAGTTTCTGTTCAGCACTGACTATGTCGCGATGACGGCGCTCCCCCTGACCCCAGCCCTCCTCGGCGATCCGCGCTGCTCTTTCAAAGGTTTCCTTAAATCCCAGAGTACCAAACCGATTCAACAGGGCATCGTAACCTGAGATCGCTCCAGGAACGGTCGCGGCATTCACTCCCGATAATGGAACTTGCTCTAGCCCCAATTCATTCTTGAAAAACTCGGGCGTCCATCGGGCTGGCGCCCAACCTGCTGAGTTTAGGGCATAGAGTTTCTTTTCTGCGGCTACATAAACAAGGGCAAACAGATCACCGGCAATACCGGTATCGTTTTGCGAAGTTACATCCAGCACTGCACCTGCTGCCACCGCAGCATCGATTGCATTACCACCCTGCTGCAGAATTTCCAGACCTGCTTGTGCAGCCAGGCTGTCGCTAGTCGCTACAACTCCATGGCGCGCTATTAGTTCCGACCGACCTTGGTTCAGCCAGCCTTGCGCTCGGGAGCCTGGGGCTGCCACTATATTGGAAGATGGTGTAAGCACTTGTTCGGAAGGTATGCCGAAGGGGTTTTGCGATTGCGCAAACGAAAAGGCAGGGGCCAGTATCAGTATGCTGAACCACAGGGCAAATCTTAGTAAATATCTCATANTCTATCCTTTTACCTTAATGCTCTGTCGCTAAATGTTGTGCAAGTAAATCTCTTCCGTAGTCATTGCCATTCGGTGTTCTCACTACAGTGTGGATGTGATCTCTGGTAGGAACGCCTGGAGCGTTTTTCTGAAGGGTTCCAACCGGTCCTTGATGATCGAATTCAACCAAGATGACTGGACTTTGAATACGATAGTAAAAAACTGCATCGTCCGCATCCGACCCTACCCATGCAAAGTACGTGTCATCTATGTGCTGGCCNATCTCATCCATGGTAATTTCGGCATGNGGTTCTCTCAAAGCCCCGACGTAGGAACGNATTACNTTCAGTAGTTTCAGTTTTTGCGAGCTGTCCATTTCCGATCCAGCTAANCCTTGATANTCCAGCGTCAGGTTATCCTGGTTGGCTGCGGCTACTTGATTGTTGCGTACCTTGTCCGAGCTAAGTACTGCTTTCGCCAGCTGCGAGCTATTCATGGACTGTATTAGTTCAAGCCCAAGGTTTTGTTCTTCTTGAAGAATGGTGTTTCCTGAGTAACGACCAGATTCTGTGACAACTGGCTCTCCTCCCCAAAATGCCGGCGTCATCACCACCTGATCGCCAAGCACAAAGTAGTTAATCACCAGATGATGGCCGTCTAATTGAAAGCCCCACGGATCGTCTTCAGAAGGGATGCCCATAAAGGTCAGATAGTATTTTTCTTCACCGTATCGTATTGGTTCGCCATTCAATTCAAACAGTCTTTGCTCAGTGCGCATAATACTGCGAGTTTGTTCCACTCCCTCTGCGCTTAAAGCCTCTTCCAGTAATGCCCACGCGGCCACTTTCTGATCACCAGACATCTCCTCCAGGCTAATTCCCCACCGGGGAAATATGCCTACATCGACATTGGACCAGTGGCGCCACTCTGGATCATTGATTGCGAAGTGG
>PARV01000016.1 GCA_002712055.1 Gammaproteobacteria bacterium
TACCCGCGTAAACTGGGCTTTGCGCGACGAAAGTGGTAAACCCGTGCTCAAGGAAGAACTCTATAACCCTGCAAGTACAGTTGTGTTTCCCGGTATATTTGGAGGCAAAAATTGGCCTCCCGCTTCCTACAGTCCTGACACGCACATGCTATATATACCCACCACCGAGTGGGGTACCACTTTTATTCGTCGGGAAGGAGAAGGCAGGCCTGGCACAATGTACTTAGGTGGTATTCCACGCTTCGAGTCATCAGGTACCGGGTACCTAGTCGCATTCAATATGCTTAGCGGTGAAATAGAGTGGCAAGAGGAAACGCCTGGAAACTTTAACTGGGCTGGCACACTAGCAACTGGCGGAGGTCTGGTTTTCTCTGGAGCAGCTGATGGTTACTTGCGTGCTTATAACGACGAAACGGGCGAAGTGCTCTGGGAATTTCAGACTGGTAGTGGTCTCTATGCACCGCCAACTAGTTTCACGATCGATGGCAAGCAATATATTGGAATAGCCTCGGGAACTAGAGAACCAGTTACCCGGGCTGGGGTGGCTACAGGCATAGCACCAGGAAATTATATTCTATTCAGCTTGTGACACGTCCTAAGGGGATTGATTCAGTGCTATTGAGGATTATTGCAACAGTGTCCGTCAGCATGCTTACCATGTTTGCGAATGCTGGTGTTGGTGAAGGACAGGAACTTTATGATTCCTATTGTCAGATATGCCACGGTGGCCTCGGTGAAGGCCAGACTATGGGCAAAGCACTAACGGATACTGTAGCCAATCGGCTGACTGATGAGGAATTGATCGCAGTAATTACCGATGGCCGGGAAGGTACTGGTATGACTGCCTGGCGAAGCTCATTCACAGAAACAGAGATCTTCGATATTGCAGCCTATGTCAGAATTCTCCAGGGTAGGGATGGTATAAATTTGTTTGATGACAAAACAGTTCCCAGCGATGGCGGAGAAGTGCTAGCCGGTGAACAACTGTTCAATGGAAAGGCCGGGTGTGTTACATGCCATTCTTACAAGGATCAAGGGGGAAACGTCGGGCCTGAACTCGATGGAGTTTTTGGCCGATTAGGAGATCGTGGTCTAAATCGTGCTCTTCTTAATCCTTCCGCTTCTATTGTGGTCGGGTATGAAGCGAAGGAAATCGTCCAGGAAGATGGTACCTTGATTCGTGGGCGCTATCGTAATGATACTGACTTAGCAGTGCAGATTCAGAGCAAAGATGGTCGCCGGTGGGTGACCTATTTCAAAGATCGAGTGCAATCATTGGTTGATTCTAATGAATCCCTTATGCCTGACGTGTATGCCACTTTAGGTGCTGCAGAGCAAGAACAGTTGATGACATTTCTGAAGTCGTTATAAGAACCCTAAATCGTAGTTAATACTCAGAATTTATTCGATGGATAGACTTGGAAAGGCTCCCGGCCCCCCCTTGACAGGTGATCAAGCAGAGGGCGGGATTCTCAAGGACCACCTGGGCACANTAGAACTCCGGAGGAGCCGTGCCTAGATGTTTGCAATACGACATTAGACCATTATGCTGTGTTGCAATTAACAACATACCACTATATATAGTGAATCACAAGCTAATAGCGAGATTCAATTATAGTCAAATTTTAACTAAATTCGTGCGTCTGAAGACAGCGGGTTAGTAAAATTTCCCCATAATTTTTATATAGTAAAGTATTTACTTTACTATACTAGAAGCAACAACCAGTTTTGATTTTATCGGTGAGTTTATTCGGCGCGTAATCGAGTCTCTCGAAGGAGCGTCTGGTCTCTTAACTTGGCATTACAGTTCCCGTACCCAGATGTTGCGATAAGACACTTCCTGCCCATGATCTTGGAGGGTTATAGGCATCTTGCCGGTACAATCCTGTATACGTTCTTCCTGGGAGTAGGGGCCGCATTGCGCTTTGTATTCCGGTTCTGGCGTGAAGGTAGCGCCCTTTAACTCGACATGATTTTGTACTAAAACACCGTTGTGCAGCACGGTTATATACGCGGGCGATTTTAGCGTTCCCGTTTCCCACACGGGAGCGGTAAAAACAATGTCATACGCCTGCCACTCTCCAGGGTGTTTTGTCACGTTGACTAACGGCGGTTGTTGCAAATAGATGGCGGCAGCCTGGCCATTGACGTACGTGTCGTTCTCCCAGCTATCCAGAATTTGTAATTCAAACAGGGAATGAAGGAATACACCGCTATTGCCACGACCCTGCCCACTGCCTCTGATGATATCCGTCGGTCGCCATTCGATATGAAGCTGCATACTACCAAAAACTTGTTTGGTCTTTATGGTGCCTGCGCCCTGGTCCACCGTTATCGCTCCTTCTTCAATAAGCCAGCGCGCCGGGCCGTCGTCCGCAGTGCGATTCCAAGCATCTAGATTACTGCCATTGAACAGAATGATTGCATCGGAAGGAGGTGAGCCGTTCTCTGAAGGAGAAACACGGATTGGCACTGGTTCATAGATTGCGCGATCTTGACCATAGGCTATCAGGCAAGGCATTAGAATGATTAAAAACAGCAACTTCTTCATTAATGTNGTCTCCAAAAATATTATCAAGTGATCAGATTACCGTCGTCATCCCACTCGGCAATAATTTCCTTACGTGATTGATCCACACATTTGGACAGCCACTCGGCATCATATTCCATGCCGTGTTTTTTTAGTACATGATCAGGCACTCCATCCCAGACATTCGGGGTATTNCCTACATAACCCAGATCTTCGAACCCCNGCTCGGAGGTGTAGTATCCAGTCATTGTGANGTTACGCATCAGAGAGAAGAAACTGATGCCNGGTTGTAATACAGAATTTTCTGTGTCCGGATAGGCGATTTCTTCGCAGATACTTAACNGCTGGTCCTCGCTAATGTTGATGAAGTCNCTACCAAACTTTTCGATGGCATAACTGTCCAGCCANGCGACACCACCGCGTACCGGTAGTTTATACTGATCACGATCTTTGACCATAAATTCCACAAAGTCGGGCAGGCCGGCATCCAGTGCACCGCCGTTAGGATGCTCGTTAGGCAAAATGATGTCGCATAGTACGGCAATGGTAAGTAGTTCGTGCTCGCGGAAATAGTTTTCGGCGAACAATTCTGCGTCTGTTTGTTTTTCTGGTTCGGTCCGGCCATAAGAGAAGGTCTTGGATAGTGGAGTCCAACTGATATTGTTTGCGGCATTTGACTTTCCGCTGGAGGCAACAATGCTGCCGCCCAACGGAGCCAGGAATAGAGTCTTCAAGTATTCTCTTCGATCCATACTCATCGCTCACAGATTCCTTTGCATCATTTGTTCAATGATGTATTCCGATTGGCGCCATGCCAACGCTAGTATAGTCCACGTAGGGTTCTTGTCTGCCTGTGAGACAAACGGGCCGCCATCAGCGATGAACACATTTTTCGAATCATGCAGTTGACCAAACTCATTGGTTACTGAAGCGNTAGGGTCGGTACCCATACGTGTGGTGCCTACCTCGTGAATAATCTCACCTGGTTTGGTCAAACCATAGTCTTCATCGGCGCCAGGTTTATTGCCTAGCAGTATGCCTCCTGAAGAGGTGAGCAATTCTTCCATCGTGTCCTGCATATGCTTGGCCTGTTTAATTTCGTTATCAGTCCACTGGTAGTCGAAACGCAGCACAGGGATGCCCCATTCATCAACCACAGTGGGATCAAGTTCACAACGGTTCTGGTATTGGGCAATACTCTCACCTCGGCAGGCGATACTTAGCCTGGAACCGTAGAATTTTCTGATGTCATCCCTTAATTGGTTACCGTAGCCGCCGACTTGTTCACCCAAAAATTCGTTGTACTGGTTAACAGCGAAGCCAAAGCCATATGAAGGCATGCCCATACCGCCCCCAATTTCCAGGTGATAGCCCCGAGTAAATTCCAGACTCTCGCCTTGGAGCCACCAAGGAGTGTAAATGTGCATACCTCCGACACCGTCTTCGTTATAAATCTCTCGGTCCATGAGACTCGGCAGAAACGCGGCTCGGCTAGCCCCGGTCGAGTCATGCAGGTAACGGCCAACATGGTCGCTGCTGTTACCCAGCCCATTCTCGTGTTGTGCACTCTTTGAATTGAGTAGAATTCTTGCAGAGCTACAAGCTGAAGCGGCTAATACTACGCTACGACTTTTAAGGTGATATTCCTGATTTTCTTCTTTGTTTATGTAGGAAACACCCGTAGCTAGACCTTCAGCATCGGTAGTTACTTCTCGCACCATGGCCTTTGTATAAAGGTCTACCTGACCTCCTTGAAGAGCTGGATAGATGAGCACGGTACTAGAAGAGAAGTCGGCATGAATGCCACAGGCGCGGCTGCACTGGCCGCAGTAGAAACACACTCCACGATCATTATTGATCCGTTTAGTCAGAATAGACTTACGCGCCGGGTAAACTGGCACGCCAGCTTTCTTGGCGCCTTCAATGTAATAAAGCTCATGTAGTCGTGGTTTTGGAGCTGGTAAAAAAAACCCATCAGGGTCATTGTAAAGACCCTCGTTGCTNCCATATACACCCACCAGCTTGTCTAACTTGTCATAGTAAGGNTTGATGTCGTCGTAATCGATTGGCCANTTCTCACCGAGTCCNTCGATNTCNCTGTGCTTGAAATCTAAGGGTCCAAAACGGAGTGCTATACGGCCCCAGTGATTGGTGCGGCCTCCCAGCATACGGCCACGCCACCACATGAAATCGGTGGTACCTTTCATAGTGTAAGGTTCGCCATCGAGATGCCAGCCACCGATGCAGGAGTTGTAATCACCGAAGGGTCGACGCAAGGTACTGGCGCCGCGCCGCGGAGACTCCCAAGGGTAGCGGAGTTGTGTCCGCTGTTCTTCATCAGCCGGGTCGTAATAGTCGCCTGCTTCTACTAAAGCTACCCTGAGTCCTGCGTTGGCGAGCTGAAAAGTGGCCATGCCGCCGCCAGCACCGGAGCCAACTATTATTACATCGTATTCGTGCTGAGCCATCAGAGACTGAATTCCTAATACCGTATGTTGTTCAGGGTGTTGTAGCTGAAAGCGATAGAGTTGACACCATCGGTTGGGTAGTCGTGCTCGATAAAATAGTGTTCAAACCCAGCGGTCTCTGCATGGGTGAAGATTTGGGCAAAGTCGATCACACCTCGCCCCACGTCCACCATTTCACCCCCATTATTGCGGTCCTTAACGTGCAACATTGGGAAGCGACCCGGCCACTGTAGAAAGTAGGTGACAGGGTCATGCCCAGCATTAACGATCCAAAATAAGTCCATCTCAAAAACAACGAGATCCTTTTGCGTTAAATAAGTCAAATAGTCGTAACCGATCTTCCCTGTTCGGTGTGTCTCGAANTCGAAGCTGTGATTGTGGTAACCCATCTGGATGCCGGCTTCTTTTGTTTTTTCTCCAGCGCTATTAAGAGTATCTGCATGCCGTTCGTAGTCGCTGAGTGAGCGTTCATTCGCTGGGATTGAAGGTACAACTATATATTGTTGACCAATTGTTGCTGCTGTTTCTATTTCTTGTTCCAGGTTTTCACGGACTGCATTTAACTGAATATGGGCCGCAGGAGAGACTAACCCGAAACTATCAAGAATCCGTCGAACTTCCATAGGAGATTTGCCATGGTAGCCGGCAAATTCCATCTCCTTGAACCCTAGTTGTGCCAGTTGNTCTAGCGTGCCTTCAAAGTCTTCTGCCATCTCTGCGCGAAGTGAATAGAGTTGAAGACCTATGGTTTGGACTCTCCTACCTTGAGAAAGNGCCAGACTCGGGCTGCTGGCAATTAAGCTTGTAACTGCNGTTTTCTTAAGGAAGTCGCGCCGTGTTTGGCGCGGAGATAGGAATCGGTTAGCCATTGTTATTCTCCCAGCTTGAACTAACAGTGTATCGAATCGGAGAAAGTTAGAACAGGCTAAAGCTTTGCCCTCAGTCGAGTGAGGGTTTTATATACACAAGGGGCGACTTGCGCGAAAACCATCGCGGGTTGCACNATGAATGAAACTCTGCTGGAAGACGATTACGAAAAGAACAAACGCAGCCGTTTTTNGAGNTTAAAGATGTTGCCAGATCGATCCAGCAGCACTGGAGTTTACGGCTTTCTCCACGAATCTAATACCTTTAACGCCATCAGTTACATCAGGGACTAGTGTAGTAACTGATTTGCCAGTACGGTTCGCTTCTATCATGTCAGCGATATCCCGGTAGAGATTGGCAAATCCTTCTAGGAAGCCTTCCGGGTGGCCGGCNGGGGTTCGAGTAGCACTCACAGCTGCCTCCGCCAGACCATGTCCACCGCGTGTCAGGACTTGGTGCGATTCTCCAAGCTGAGTGTAGTGGAGGTAGTTAGGATCTTCCTGAGCCCATTCTAGACCCCCCTTGTCACCAAAAAGGCGAATTCGCAAAGCGTTTTCCTGACCGCTAGCAACCTGGCTCGACCAGAGCATGCCTTTAGCGCCGTTACTGTAATGCAACAGGATATTAGCGTTGTCATCCAACTTTCGTCCGGAAACGAATGTGTCGAGGTCGGCCAGAAGGGATTTGGCTTCAAGCCCACTAATAAATTCTGCTAGGTGAAAAGCGTGAGTGCCAATATCACCGATGGAACCTCCTGCGCCTGCGAGCTCAGGATCGGTGCGCCAGGCGGCTTGCTTCTGGCCTTTTGCTTCGATATTCGTGGCTAACCAGTCCTGCGCGTACTCGACTTGAATTACACGAATATTGCCCAGCTTGCCTGATGCGACCATTTCCCGAGCGTGTCTCACCATAGGGTAACCACTATAGTTGTAGGTTATAGCAAAGATTAGACCGCTTTCTTTTACGAGCGACTCAACTTCTTCCGCGTCTTCAAGAGTTGTTGACAACGGCTTATCGCAAATGACATGAATACCGGCCTTAAGGAAGGCTTTTGCTGCAGGGCAGTGAAGGTGGTTAGGCGTAACTATACTTACAACCTCGATTCCCTGTCGTAGTTTACTTTCTTTCTTTGCCATTTCCTCGAAACTGTTATAGCTGCGCGCTGGATCGATTCTAAGTTCCGCGGCGGAGTCCGCGGCTCGTCGCGGCTCACTACTAAAAGCACCCGCTACGAGTTCGTAGCGATCGTCAAGACGAGCAGCGATGCGATGAACTTCGCCGATAAAGGCTCCAATTCCCCCACCGACCAGTCCCAGCCTGATTTTTTTGCTGCTCATTAAATGCCTAGTATGCGCTTATTTGCTGTTTCGTCTGTGCCAGCATCAGCGAAATCGTCGAATGCTTTTTCAGCTACACGAATGATGTTATTGCGGATAAATTCGGCGCCTTCTCTTGCCCCGTCTTCCTGGTGTTTCAGACAGCACTCCCATTCAAGCACTGCCCAGCCATCGAAGTCATATGCAGCTAGCCTGGAGAAGATGCCTTTGAAGTCCACCTGACCATCACCGAGGGAGCGGAAACGGCCAGCACGATCTATCCAGGGTTGGTAACCGCCATAGACACCTTGCTTAGCGGTAGGATTAAATTCAGCATCCTTTATATGCACCAGCTTGATACGGTCTTTATATTCATCCATGAAAGCCAGGTAATCGAGCTGCTGCAACACGAAGTGGCTGGGATCAAACAGAATGTTGCATCGNGTATGATTTTTAACCTTTTCAAGAAACATCTCGAAGGTGGCACCATCGTGCAGGTCTTCCCCTGGGTGAATTTCGAAACCGATATTTACGCCAGCTTCATCGAAAGCATCCAAAATCGGTAACCAGCGTTTCGCCAATTCATCGAAGGCGGCTTCTATCAAGCCCGCAGGACGTTGTGGCCAGGGATAAAAATAGGGCCAGGCAAGCGCGCCAGGAAAACTGGCGTGCTCAGTAAGCCCCAGTTGGTGAGAAGCCTTAGCAGCATTTAACATTTGCTGTATCGCCCACTCGGTTCGGGCCTTTGGATTGCCCCTTACTTCCTTGGCTGCAAAACCATCGAACATTTCGTCATAAGCAGGATGCACCGCTACCAGCTGGCCCTGCAAGTGAGTCGATAATTCGGTAATCTCAATATCGTGTTTGGCTAGTGTAGCTTTTACCTCATCACAATAATTCTGGCTTTCCGCTGCCTTGTTCAGGTCAAACAGGCGTGTGTCCCAGCTGGGNAGTTGCACACCCTTGAAACCCAGTTTGGAAGCCCAGGCGCCAATTTCATCGAGAGAGCTAAAAGGAGATTCGTCTGAGGCAAACTGTGCCAAGAAAATTGCTGGACCTTTGATTGTTTTCATATTTTTTAAAAAGGGCTATCAGGGTAGTAAAATTGCTCCGCATTTTCGGGGGTGATCAACGGGGAGCCAAGGATGTATTCCCCGCTAATAGGGACATTAGAGATAAACTTCAGAGCCGTGAGCTCTATTGCTGTGGCAATCATCGAAGGTGGATAAAGCACATCTACAGGAGTGAGTGCGTCGCCGGCCATTACCCGGCGTACAATATCTTTCATGCCACCCCCTCCGACGATNAAGAGTTCGTCCTGGCGCCTAGCCTGTCTAACTGCTTGTATTACACCTATGGCGATGTCGTCATCCTGTGCCCATACTGCATCGATATCTGGGAACCTGGACAAAAAATCCTGCATGACAGTAAAGCCGTCATCGCGGTTCCAGTTGGCGTATTGGTCATCAAGAATATTAATCCCACTACCATCTAACTCGGACATGAAACCATTGAATCGTTGATCATCGATTACTGTGGGAATCCCTCGCAATATAACGATGTTGTCACCTGCTGATAGTCGTTGTTTCATGTAGTTTGCGGAGACTCTACCCATTTCAGCATTGTTTCCGGCTACATAGACATCCTGGATATTTGGTTCGCTTAGACCTCTATCTACGACGGTTATAAACACTCCTTGGCGCTTCACATTTTGCACTGGCCCGGTAAGNGGTGCTGATTCGAATGGAAGCACAACCAAAGCATCGATATTATGAATGGCTATAAGGTCTTCCAGGTCATTTGCTTGTTCGGAAGCGCTGTTAGCAGTTAGGAGCACAATACGTAGGCTTGGGTTGGCGGCTTCGAGACGGTTCTTAGTTTCTTCGGCATGGAAATTCAATCCGCCGGTCCAGCCGTGTGTGGCGGCGGGAATTGATACGCCGATAGTCTGAGCACCCAGGGGCTGGCTAATGCCGAGAGGTGAAATAAGAAGGCTTACAAGAATTAGTCTGTAGAAGGTCTTCATAGGTATATCCGTCTAGTTTAATTGCTCTTACGCCAGGAGCCTCTCTGCAAGTATACGGCCACAATAATAATTATGCCCTGTACAGCGCCATTGAGGTAGTTACTTATGGCATCGGTCAGATTTAGGATGTTACTTATCAGAGTCAGGATTAGAGCTCCAACGACGGTTCCCCAGATGCGGCCATAGCCACCCTTCAGAACCGTTCCGCCGATAATGACCGCGGCAATAGCCTCTAGCTCCCAAAGGATGCCAGTTTGTCCGGAAGCGGAGCCCAGTCTGGGTACATAGATAATAGTAGCGATAGAAACGCATATACCCTGTAAAATGTAGGTTATGGTCTTGGCCCGGTCAACATGGATCGCCGAGTAGAGCGCTACTTTCTCATTCGATCCAATGGCAAAACAGTGACGTCCGAAGACCGTTTTCTTTAGTAAGATATAGCCTGATATTGCAATAGTTAGGAAAACCCACGCTGGGTAGGGNATTCCGAATAAATCTCCGTAATACACTTCACTGTAAATGTCTCCAATTGCAAAGTTTAGTGACAGCGTTCCGCCATCGGCCATNTAAGTAATGAGCGATCGATAGATTCCCATGGTGCCCAGAGTCACAATAAAAGCCTCTATCTTGGCTCTGGTGACTAAGAGCCCATTTATCAGGCCAGCGAATGCACCAACCAATACAGATGCCAAGATTGCAAGCAGAATAATGACGATACTTGAATCTATGGAGTTGCTAAGAGCATTCATAATAATGATCATGCAGCCCGAGATAAAAGCCGCCATGGCGCCAACTGACAAGTCTATACCACCAGCGGTGATCACGAAGGTGGCGCCTATGGCGACGATACCAATAAAGGAACTGCGGGCTAGGATGTTAGTAATATTACCTACACTCAGAAACGCGTCATTAACCAGAACGCCAATCATAAAAAGCGCGAAAAGTGCAACAAATGGCCCTGCTGCTTTCAAATTGATCNTGCTGAAAAAATTCCTGTCAGTCACAGCGCGGTTCCCCGTCTTTCATTAGCTTACTTTTCAATCCCGTGGCATAACGCATAATTTCNTGTTCTTCAATTTCGCCACCTTCTAGTATGCCCACTAGTTCGCCCCGACACATAACAGCCACTCGGTGCGAAAGACCGATCACTTCGAGCATGTCGGAGGATACAAGGATGATGGCGTGGCCATTAGCAGCTAATTCTGCAATATAGCGATAAATCTCACTTCGGGTGCCTATGTCTATACCGCGGGTAGGCTCATCGATAATAACAATGCTTGGGTCNGCCGCCATTATTTTAGCAAACAACAATTTCTGTTGATTGCCTCCGGAGAGATTGCCGACTTTGATCTCTAAGTCCCCGGCTCTAATGTCGAAGATCTTTATAGCATTGTCGAACTCCTGTTGTTCTCGTTTCTGATCAATGAGGAACCTAGAGAATTTATTCANGGAGAATAGCGAAAAATTAAACCGCAAACCCATGTTNAGTAAAAGACCGCTACTTTTCCTGTCTTTGGTCAGGTAGGCAACCCCGTCATCGCGTGCGGTTGCTAGGGACTTATAATTGACTTCTCGACCATTCACTTCCAATTTACTGGTAGATGAAAGTTTTCGAAGCCCGACGATAGCTTCCATTAGCGCGGTTCGACCTGAGCCAACTAGGCCGAAAAAACCCAGTACTTCACCGCTGCATAATTGGAAGGCAGCCCGAGAAATTAACTTGGGCAGGCTGCCACNCGTTAACTTAAGAACAATCTTTGCCGAGTCTGGTGGCTTGGGANTAGTAGGAAACAGAGTAGTGAGTTCTCTGCCTACCATAAGTCTAGCCATATCATCTTTATCTAATTCTCTAGACTGGTAGGAGCCTATCAAATAGCCATCACGAAGGATAACAACCCGGTCTGCAATGTTCTCAATTTCATCGAGTTTATGTGAGATATATACGATTGCNACACCTTCTCTNTTGAGTTTATTGATAAGCGCAAACAGAACTTCACTCTCTTTGAATGTCAGTACCGCTGTAGGTTCATCGAGAATCAGTACACGGGATTGCTTTGCATAAGCTTTGGCAATCTCTATCATTTGCTTAATAGAAACCTCTAANCTAGAAACTTGCTCCCGTGGATCAATATCGCAATTAAGAGACTCGAGATATTCCCGTGCTCGCTGGTGCATCAAGCGCTCGTTTAACAGTAGACCTTGTTTTAACTCATTTCCCAGGAAAATATTGTCTGTTGCGCTAAGCTGCTCGGCCAGATTCAATTCNTGGTGGATTAATACNACACCTTGACGCTCAGCTGCTCTGANGTCCCAATCCTTGCCGGTATTTCCTCGTGAACCGTCGCTGTTTAAAAGGTTCAAGGTTCCAGAGGTAATTGGCTCAAACCCTGCTAGCAATTTGACTAATGTTGATTTCCCGGCACCGTTTTCTCCTAGCAGGGCTAGAACTTCACCACCGTGAACATTCAAATCAATATTGTTGAGTACCCGCACGTCACCGAAGGATTTGCTAAGTTGTCGAGCGGCTAGAATTGGCTGATTGGCAGAAGTGTCTGGCATTGTCTATTCNTTGTAAACTGGCTTGATCCNGCTATTGCAGAGAGAAGTTATTACAAAAGTTGCAGCAATGTAATGTAAGCGAGAGTATATTTTCTCAGAGGAGCATGTAGCAGAAGAGCCAGAGCTATTTGATAATATCTTCCTAACCTGCCTTTTTCGGTTTAAATACTTCTCGCCCATCTAAAAGCTGAAAGAAATTACTCGCTAATCGGGCCACCCACTTCCACTTTGCCATCGCTAAGAATTGTGGCCCGCAAGCCGGCTCTGTGCACAAGTTCTGGTAGCACTGCTGAATGCACAGTCCTAGCGAGAGTNGTNCAAGGCTCGCACAGNTCCATGCCTTGGCACAGGGCTTCTCCGACCTTGAATTTTCNGCCTACCAATGCATTAAGATCGATACCGCTGGTAACGATGTTGCGACGAAAAACCCCGTATTTCAGTTCGGACTGGTGGTTAGTAAGAAACGTATCCAGTTCTTCCTTAGCTATCAGGGTCAAGTGATTATCGGGAACAGTCTGATTCCGACTCATCAGTATTCCTGCAATCTCATGGTAGCGATCACCGACAATGCCCTTGCCTGTCTCGAGCCTGGCTTGATCGACTTGCTGCACCTTACTACTTGTTTGAGGTGCGATATGGATTTCCTCTACTTTTCCCATAGTTATCTCTTTCTTTGGTTAAGTTTCTAAAAACAAAGGATCGGATTCTCCCGTGAGTAGCGGATTGCCAAGCCATTGAAGATCGATTCCCTCAGTGCTCGCACTTTAGGGTTGGCGGCTCTAGTCCGACATCAACGCCAATACTGCTCCAGCGGGATCCTGAATTACGCAAAAATTACTGCCAGCCATTCGCCGTGGTCCACTCAGTACCTTGCCGCCGAGTTTTTCGCATTTTGTAACACTCTCCTTAACGTTTTCGACACGAACATAGATTAGCCATTGACTGGGTAAGTTTTCGTTATTACCCCGCGCATGACACAAGCCGGCGACAGTATTGTGAGTGCCAGGCAGATTAATATTGAAGTCGCTATAACTGCCCATGTCGACTTCGCTGCTGTCCCAGCCTACTACAGCGCAATAAAAATCTTTTACCCGGGAAGCATCGACGACGGAGAGGTCCATCCACTCGATCCTGCCAACGCGGGAAGGGTGTTCCTCAGGAACTCCGTTTTTAAAGCTATCGTCGCTATTATCGCTCATGTCTGAGTACCTTACTTAATTTGGGGTGGCAACCCGTCAAGATACAGAGAAACCTTGCCGGAGATGTCGGTGTCGATTCGGCAAACTTAGCGTAAGAACAATTTAACAGGTGCAGTTAACATCNTTTGCCACAACTACCCTTCAGGTAAAGCAAACACGTAGAGGGCATTGCCATTGTTCGGGTGTCGAACATCCGGAGCAACAACACGAGGGACNGTGCGGGGACTTACTCCACGTGCCCCCATGGCTGTAGTTACAGCAAGATACTGTTTGCCATTGATGGCAAAGGTTACGGGGTGTCCCTGTACCGAAGTACCTAATCTCGTTTCCCAGAGAATCTCGCCATTTCGGGCATCGAAGGCACGAAAGCGGCGGTCAAGATCGCCAACGAACACCAGGTTGCCAGCAGTTGATACGGCTCCGGTCAAAAAAGCAGCACGTTGCTCATAGCTCCAGGTNTCGGTCATGGTNTCGACGTTAAACGCGGCGAGCTTACCCATGTTGCCATTCGAGCCTGGCATCTCGAACCAACGTCGGTTGGCCGCTGTGCCACCGGCGCCCTCAACGAGAGGCACTTCCCGTGCGGAGATTTCTAGACAGGACTGGCTCAGCGGCATTATTAGATTGGCGGTAGGTTCATGNTAGGACATGGAGTGCCAATCCTTGCCACCCGCTGTAGAAGGACAGACTGATATCCATTGGTCTATCTGTGCGTTCTGAATGTCCTGTCGGTAAGTCACTTCACCCGTGTTTGGATCGATATCAGTGAAGGCGTTTTGAAAAACGGTCTCCACATGGGAGACAAAATCACCAGTAACNCGATCGTGTTTCCAGAGAATGCCGTGTTTGCCATTCGAAAATACATATTTGTCATCACCNCGATCGATCAATACCCGTTCAAAGACTTCGTCGAGGTCGAGCGCTTCCGCGGGCACGTGTTGGAAGTGCCAGCCAAGTTCACCATTATCGACGNTGACGGCTACGGTTGAATTTGTAAATAAACCAGCATCGTAGATGGACAATGAGCGGGAAGCAGGCATCCAGGGTTTTTGCTGTGCGGTGCCCCAGTACGTTAGATTCAGCTCGGGATCGTAGCTGCCAGTTATCCAGGTTTCGCCACCGGCGCGGAATAAATCATCAATGTTGCCCCATGTATCGCCTCCTGGTTCACCCGATTCAGCCACCGTGTTAAACCGCCATTCCAGTTCTCCTGTATCAGCATTATGGGCACTGATGAAGCAGGGGTCCTCAATGTAACGTGAACAACCNGCTAGTCCTTGGATTACTTTACCGTCGGCGACTATAGGCCCGCTAGAATTTTGAAAGCCCCTGCTATCATCTGCGATCTGGGTTTCCCACACTGGTTCGCCAGTGAGAGCATCCAGAGCTAGTAAGCGAGCGTCGGTAGTGGCGTGGATAATCTTGTCGTTGTAAATCGCAATGTTGCGCATATCCTCGCTGTCTGCGGGACCAGCGTGGTGTTCCCAGATCAACTCTCCGGTCTCGCCATCCAGTGCCTGAATGATGTTGCTGGTGTTTATTAGATAAATAANNCCACCATAAACAAGNGGGGAAGGTTCGGAGTCTCCATCATGCATGCTCCATATCCATTCCAAACGCAATTCGTCTACATTTTGGGTGTTAATCTGATCCAGTGGGCTGTAACTATGGGCATCATAGGTACGCCGGATCATCAGCCAGTCGGCTGGGTCGGGGTCTCGCAACATGGCATCGGTGACTGGTGTGAAATTTTCGACTGTACCAGATCGGATCACTCCAGTCGGAGATTCAGATTGCGAACCACGTTGTTGAGCAATAAAAGCTCCTGCACCAGGTACATTAGTTGCCAATGGATAATCCGCTTCCGAAGTTAAAGCTGGGTTACTATCTGCTACCCCATTGGAGCGCATGACATAGGCGGTGATATTAAAATAATCCTCTTCAGTTATCCCTTCATTGTCACCGGGCGGCATATTCGCGCGAGTGTAATTGTAAAAATCGACAGGAGACTGTAATGCCCAAGTCGAAAAAAATGACTCGCCACTGATGATCGGGCCTACCGGGGTACCTTCTAGGTTTTGGCCGTGGCAGGCAGCGCAGCTTGTGTTATATAACTCTTCACCGGCATCGGCCTGATCAGCGAAACTTGGACTGGAATTAGTACTTGCTGTCGGAACTGCTTCTCCACCAGTGCCCGCACCTTCGATACTTTCCGATTCCCTATCACAAGCAGTTAGAAATAGGATTAGGGATAAACACACTAATATTTTTATTGGTTTCATTTTCCAGAACCTCTAGTTAGGTACTCTGTCCGTAAAAGGAAGAATTTACTCCGCTATGAATCAATCTGGTAACGAGAAGACGTAAATTGCATTACCCCATCTCGGATAGCTAATTTCAGTAGCAATGACACCTGGCACTGTTCGAGGGCTGGTACCACCTAATGCTGTAGTTACGGCGATATATTGTTTACCTTCAATGGCAAAGGAAACCGGGTGGCCCTGCACAGAAGTGCCCAGCCGAGTTTCCCAGAGAGTCTTTCCAGTGCTGACGTCCAATGCCTTGAAGCGGCGGTCGAGGTCACCGACAAAAACCAGATTGCCGCCAGTCGAGATGGTTCCGGTGTGTAAAGAAGCGCGTTGTTGATGACTCCACACCTCTTCCATTGTGTCCACATCGTAAGCGCCAACTTTCCCAAGATTGCCATTGGTACCCGGCATTTCGAAGAATTTACGACTGGCACCTACGCCTCCTCCTCCCTGTACCAATGCGATTTCCCGTGCAGCGTTCTCCAGACAGGTCTGGCTAAGGGGAGCTATGATGAGCCCAGAAGGAGGATGATAGGTCATGGAATGCCAGTCCTTTCCGCCAGCGCTGCTCGGACAAGCTGAAGTCCATTCATTCAGTTGAGCGTTCTGGATATCTTCCCGGTAAGTTACTGCTCCTGATTCGGGATCGATATTAGTAAAGGCGTTTTGGAAAACAGTTTCTTTGAATCCTATGAATTCGCCGGTTATACGATCATTCTTCCAGAGAATGCCGTGCTTTCCGATCGAAAATACGAACTTGTCATCACCGCGGTTGACTAGCACTCGTTCAAACACTTCATCTAGATCCAGAGCCTCCGCGGGTACATGCTGGAAATACCAGTCAAGTTGCCCTGTATCGACATTCACGGCAACCGTGGAATTTGTAAACAACCCAACGTCATAGATGGTCATGTGACGCGAGACCGGAACCCAGGGTTTCTGCTGAGCGGTACCCCAATAGGTCAGTCTTAGGTCGGGGTCGTAACTGCCGGTTATCCAGGTTTCGCCGCCGGCCCGGAATACGTTATCTAGTCCTCCCCAGGTGTCGCCGCCGGGTTCGCCCATCTCAGCAATTGTTTCAAATTGCCATAGCAGCTCTCCTGTGTTGGCATTGTAGGCGCTGATGTAACAATCTTCAGGAATGTAGCGGGAGCAACCACCGAGTCCATTGATAATTTTGCCATCAGCGACAATAGGGCCTGAGGAATTGGAAAAGCCTTTGGTATTATCAGCGATGGCAGTCTCCCATCGCTGTTCACCGGTTCGAGCATCTAGCGCAACCAGTCTTGCGTCCGTAGTCGCCTGTATAATCTTGTCGTTGTACATGGCAATGTTGCGCATGTCCTGACGGTTAGCTGGTCCGGTCCAGTGTTCCCATATGAGTTCACCGGTCTTACCGTCCAGCGCCTGGATCACGTTCCCGGGATTAATAAGGTATACGATACCGTTGTAAACCAGTGGCGCGGGTTCGGAATCACCTTCGTGCATATTCCAGACCCATTCTAGCTGCAGATTTTTTACGGTCTCGGTATTAATTTGATCCAGAGGGCTGTAACTATGAGCGTAAAAGTTACGCCGCATCATCGGCCAGTCGGCTGGATTGGGATCACGCAACATTGCATCCGTTAGCGGGATAAAGGGAATAAAGTCTTCTGTATTCCCACTCACAGTTAATCCCTCTGGTGCAGGTGGCTCAGGACGGTTTCGCTGGGCTACCATTCGTGAAATGCTGTCCTCGATAACGAAGTTTGAGCTTGCGGTTAGTGCTTCGGTGACTCCATCGACGCCGTTTACCTGCAGCATGTGGGCAACAATGTTGAGGTAGTCCTCTTCAGTTATGTTTTCATTGCCACCCGGCGGCATACTTGCCTGGATATTTCCAAGCAACAGGGTGGGCGTTTGAGTCCCCCAACGTCGTACCCAGGAAAATCCCGATAGTAATGGCCCAAGTGTTGATCCCTCTAGATTAGCGCCATGACAGATAGCGCAATTGGTTGCATAGGCGTCAGCGCCAGCTTCGACCTGCGAAGCAAATGTAACTACTGGGGCCGCTGATTGTGTGGTCGAAACGGAAGAGGGAGATTCACTTCCACAGGCTGCCAAGCCAAGGCTTAATAATAAAGCGAGGCCAGGTCTTCTTATATCTACTAACAACTTCATTACTTCGGCCTCACTACTTAACTATCGAAGTGGCTACTAAGAAAAATCCAACCACG